>JAKAKS010000009.1 GCA_021813405.1 Nitrospirota bacterium | reverse complement strand
AGGGGCCTTTGACGCACCGCTCAGCCTGAGGAATCTCTTCCTCAAACCGGTGCCTGCTTCCGGGCGCTCCGGCGCTTACCCGGTCTGGACTTTCACCAGCGAAACGATGCAACTTTCAGGACGCACTCCTGCACGATTATAACAGGTTTGAAAGCGTTGTGTTTAGGGCGTACTCTTATATCCTTCGCCTTCTACTTACAGTCAACGGTCGAAGGGGTACACCGCATCCCGCCAAAGATATAAAGATATATTGAGGTGAGGGGTATCAGTTGTAACTCCACCGGAAGACTTCTTCAAAGGCCATGACATGAACTTCATGACATATGTCATATGGACAACGTCATGTTCAGCCGGGTTATGATGGCGGTGCAGGCGCATAAGCGCTATAACGCGGGAGTGCGGCAAAAACAATTTTCATAATGTTCTTTGGAAAAGATGGGAAATACAGGAAAGGATTCCGGCATGGAACATAAAACCCGGGAAAACAAGCGGTTAGTCTGTTCCATTTCCTGTTGCATTCTGCTCATCTGAAAAACTGAAACCCTTTAAAATCAAGCGTTTAATTAGATCAAGGGGGTGGAACAGATGGAACAAATGGAACAAAATCCTGGCCCTAAGTGGCCGGAAACAAAAGGAAAACTTGAAACAGGTGGAACATATAAAAAGAAAGGCGCTGGTGGCGCAAGTGACTGATTAAAAACCGGGACACTATTCCGGGATAAAGCCGGCGCACCGCGTGCCGTGTGCGGCCCTTTTTCCGGCGATTGGGTTAAAATAAAAGCCAGGCATCTTAACGCACAAAAAACTCACAGGGGGAAACCCGGGAAATGCTTAGCGAGCGCGAACTAAAAAGATATAACCGCCAGATGCTCATGGAGGGCTGGGGCGAAGAGACACAGAAGAAGCTGAAATCTTCAACGGTGTTCATCGCCGGGGCGGGGGGGCTTGGCTCGCCTGTGGCCATCTATCTTGCGGTGGCGGGCGTGGGCAATATCCGGATATGCGACTTCGACTCGCCGGACTGGAGCAACCTGAACCGCCAGATACTGCATAATCACACGCGCATAGGCATAAACAAAGCCATATCCGGCAAGACCACTCTTGATGAGCTGAACCCGGACATAAACGTTACCGCGTTTGCTGAAAAGATAACCTGCGACTCAGTGGACCGTCTGGTTGGAAACGCCGATATAATTCTGGATTGCATGGACAACTTCCCCACCAGATATATCCTGAACGAATGCGCCATGAACAAAGGCATACCGCTGGTATTTGCAAGCATCTGGGGAATGGAGGGCAGGCTAAGTTTTATCAAAGTCCCGGAAACACCCTGCCTCAAATGCATCTACCCTGAAGCCCCGCCCTCCGAGGTGTTCCCCGTTGTTGGGGCCACGCCGGGCACGATGGGCTCTTTACAGGTGATAGAAGCGCTTAAATATCTTGCAGGCGTGGGCCAGCCCCATAAAGGAAAACTGCTGGTATGGAACGGGTACAAAACGGAGTTCAAGAGCTTCAAGACTTACAGGGACCCGGAATGTCCCGCCTGCTCAAAAAAATAAACCCAGGCCGCCGCACCCATGCACATTGACGCCCGGATAGCCCGCCTTCGCTCCCTGGACCGGGAACACATCTGGCACCCGTTTACCCAGATGGCGGACTGGGCAAAATCCGATCCGCTGATAATCACCGAGGCCAGCGGCTGTTTTTTAAAAGACGTGCGCGGTGGCTGGTACCTTGATGGCGTATCCTCATTGTGGGTAAACATCCTTGGCCACAGGCGCAAGGAAATAGACGAGGCCATAAAGGCACAGCTTGGCAAGGTTGCCCACTCCACCCTCCTTGGGATGGCCAGTGAGGCTTCTTCCGAGCTTGCGGGCAAGCTTGCCGCACTTGTCCAGAAGAGTTTCGGCGCAGGCAGGCTCACCAGAATCTTCTTTTCAGATGACGGCTCTACATCGGTGGAAGTGGCCCTCAAGATGGCCTTCCAGTATTGGGCGCACAAAGGCGAAAAACAGAGGACACTGTTCATATCCCTTGAAAACGGGTATCACGGCGACACCCTTGGCTCCGTTAGCGTTGGCGGGGTGGACATATTCCACTCCGCTTTCAAGCCGCTTCTCTTCCGCACCGGAAAGGCGCCTTCGCCGTATTGCTACAGGTGCCCGCTGGGGCTTACGCGCCCCGGCTGCGGGCTTGAATGCGCCGCCGCCCTTGAGCGGCTTGTGGAGGCAAACAGGGACACCGTTGCGGGCGTAGTGCTGGAGCCTATGGTGCAGGCCGCCGGGGGCATGATCTTTTTTCCGGCAGGGTATCTGAAACGGGTTTCGGAGATATGCAACAGGCACGGCGTGCCTTTTATAGCCGACGAGGTGGCAACCGGCTTCGGCAGGACCGGCAAGACCTTCGCCTGCGAGCATGAAGGTGTTGTCCCGGACATACTCTGCCTTTCCAAGGGGCTGACAGGCGGCTATTTACCGCTTGCCGTAACGGTTGCTAACGATAAGATCTATAATGCGTTCCTGGGGGGCTATGAGGAGCTAAAAACCTTCTTCCATGGCCACTCATATACCGGAAACCCGCTTGCCTGCGCCGCAGCCAGTGCGGTGCTGGACATCTTCGATAAAGAAGACATCCCCGGCATGGCCGCCCCGAAGGCCGCAATATTGAAAAACTGGCTTCGCGATATGGAAACCCGGCAATTTGTTGGCGAGGCCAGGGGGCTTGGGCTTATGGCCGGGGTGGAGCTGGTGGCTGACAAGGAGACTAAAAAGCATTTCCCGTGGGAGCAGCGTGTTGGATGGAAGGTTGCCCTGAAGGCGCTTGAAAAGGGGCTTTTCATAAGGCCGCTTGGCAATGTGATAGTAATAATGCCGCCACTTTCGGTAAGCCAACCCAATCTGGAACGCATGCTGGAAGTAATTGCCGAAGCGGTTTCAGAATGTGCGGGATAGGAGGATTTAAAAAAATTGGGGCTTCCGCGCGAAAAACACGGAAGCCCTCTCCTGTGACGTTCCGGGCATCTGCCCGGAAACCGGAGAACCCCTCCCCCGGTATGCTAAGGCATCTTCCGGCCTGAAAAGTCCGTATTTGAATCAGGTGGTTGAGGCCGCGGCTTGTCCGGCGCCTTCAAAACCGTAATGAGTTCATCAGAGCTGGTGAAAGCCCACTTGCCATCCAGCCCGGCCTTCTCCACGGTCCCGATCATCTGGCGCGGATCGTCCTGCCTGCACCCCCAAATGGTTACTACATACTGGTTAATTATGTCTTCCCTCCTCTTCCCAGCATAATTATGCGGGTGACGTTTAATGAAGGGCAAGGTAAAATTACCATGCAAAGGGTACCCCGGCCATGGACCCGGAATACCGCACCGCTGTAAAGGTAATTTTCACTTTTATTTATGGATAACCAGTGGTTACAATTTCAGGATGCCAGGCGTCCAGATAAAGACAGGCATGAGGATCAGAGCCGCCGGCTGCTCAGGCTCTGAGGTCCCGGGGCGTAATTTTGCTTCGTATCTGCTGGACGAAAAAATACTTCTTGACGCAGGCAGCGTTACAAACCTGCTGGATATTGAAAGCCAGATGAAGATAGAGACCGTCCTTATCACCCATACACATCTGGACCATGTAAAGTGCATCCCTTTTCTGGCGGACAATGTATTCCTGAAAGACCCCTTGCACAAGAGTATCGTGGTGGCGGCCCCCGCCAAAATACTTGAAGGCCTGAAACAGCATATCTTTAACGGGGTGATATGGCCGGACTTCACCTCGATCCCTTCCCCGGAAGCCCCCATGCTAAAGTTTACGGCACTTAAAGAGGAAGAGCCCTATATGGTTGATAACTATTCCATAACTGCTTACCGGATCAACCATAACGGCTCCGCGGTGGGCTATCTGGTGGAGGAACAGGCGACGGGCAAAAGGCTTTTTTATTCCGGAGATACAGGCCCGGCACAAAAGACATGGAAGATGCTTGGCAGCAAGCCGCTAGATTGCTTTCTGATAGATGTGTCATTCCCCAACGCAATGGAAAGACAGGCTCTTGCCTCGGGCCACCTGACGCCATCGCTGCTTAAAATGGAACTGGAAACGATGCAACATAAGCCCGGAATGGTCTGGGCGATACATTCAAAACCGTTCTTTCTTGATGAAATAGCAAGGGAGCTTGAGGACCTGGGAATCGAAAACCTGGGCCTCCTTGCGCAGGGGCAGCAACTAGAGCTTTAGCGTGCCTACTTGGTCTTTTTTTCTTTATGTTTTGCCGACAGGTACACTACGCAGTCTTCGCATATACGGCCTGTGGCCCTGTTGCATATCATCCGGTTCAGTTCCCAGCATGGCTTTGTCCTGTCTATAAAAGCCGAGCAGGTGGACCTGCGCTCCTCAGAGCAATTTGTAATCTCCCAGCACGGGGCATAATTAAGCAGCCGCTTGATTCCTTCTATGCTTATCTTTTTTACATGTATCAGGTCCCGGATGCAGGCCAGCCATTTGATATCGTTTTCAGAATAAAACCGGTTTTTATTGCGGCGATGGGGTTTCAGCAGGCCGTGTTTTTCATAAAGCCTAAGTGTTTGGTCCGTAGTGCCCACCAGTTCTGCAACTATGCCGATAGGATATAGCGGCATGTCCTGTTTCTGCTTGCCCTGAAAGGCCTGGCTTGTTTTAGGTGTTTTCATAGATAATCTGGTAATTCTGGTTAATATTTAAACTTTTTTAGGTTTCAAAAAGCAAGCTGGCCGGGCAGGATATGGCGCAATTCTATTTGATTTTTAAAGAGCTTCTCCAGGGGCTTGGCTGTTATCTTTTATTATTTCCTCATAAACCAGCCTGGCTATAACGCCCACGGTACTGGCCGAAAGGCTCCGGCCATCATAGAAAAGGACAGGCTCCGGGTCATTCATCATTTTGGCTATCTCAGAGATGTAAGTGATGTCCTTTAGCCCTTTCATAGTCATAAGGGCGTTGGCCCTCACCTCAGGATTGTGGCTTTTCAGACAGACAAAGGCCAGTTCCCGGTAAGGGAGAACTGAATCTGGCGCATCAGGGGCTATCCTGGCAAGGGCGTTTAATATGCCGGCAGTGAAAATTGTCTCATCATGAAAAGAAACCAGTATGGGTATCAGGTGGCCGAGTGGGCGCAAATGAGCGCGGAGTATCTCGCCTATCAGCTCCGGAGCGCTCCATGGGTTGCCGCCGGATTCATCCCGCATCATCACGAACAGGCGCTCGATTACGTCATGAGCCTCCCCATGTTTAAGGCGCGCTGCAAGAAAGCCGGCAGCTTCTATGGCCCTCCTGGATAGCAGGCTGCTTCTGTCGTATGAAAACGAGATAAGCTGCCTCATAATCTGGTTGGATTTCCCGATGGCGGGAAGGGATTCAAAATCCCCGGCCAGAAGCGCTTTTTTGAGCTTTTCTTTGCTTGCTGAATCCATGCCTTTTTATTTTAGCAGAACCCATGCACTTTGCAGCACCGGTGCCAGCCTGTTAGAATAATAGATGCCGGCCGAATTCGGGAATTCCATCAAGCAGGGGTTCAGGGTAGTCAACCGCAACTGGCAAATTGTGCTGGCGCGGGTGGCGGGTTCCCTGGTCAACTGGCTAGCCTTGTTTATCATAGTAGGCATACCCCTTTTCATTGCAGTAATGGTAGTAGGCGTGGAACTTGCAACTTCAAGCGCCATGGCCTTCCTGAACGGCCTGAAAGAAGCGTTCATGAGCGGCTATTTCGGTATAGCCCTGATGGTGCTCACAAGCGTGCTGCTGTACCTGATGGTTATCGCTCTGGTCTGGGTTTATGTAATATCTGGCTGCATGGGTATAATTGCTGTATCAGCTGTAAAAGACGGACGGAAGGTATTTACAGGCAGGCTTTTCTTCGCTGCGGCCAAGGAGCATTTACGGAGGCTTACAGGCTTTTACGCGCTGCTTGGGTTATTCGTGATAGCCGCATCCATACTTGCCGGCATAGCCGTAGGCGGGACAATATATATTTCAGATGCTCTTAAAGAGAGCAGTACTTTTCTTGGCGTGCTTCTGGGCATGGTCCTGTATATTTTCATAACGGTATTTGTGGTGGCGTCAGTGCTGGGCGGGCTGTCCATTGGCGCATTCGGAGCGGCCGCAACAGTTCTTGAAAAAAAGGACGCGTGGGCATCGCTGAAAACGGCCATAACCTTTCTATACCGGAACCCGGGTGCCTTTTTCGGCTTCAGCCTGCTCTTTCTCCTGTATGGAATCATTACATTCATTATACTTGCCCCTTTGAACCTGTTTTTCCTGATAGGGGTATTCCTTGCGTTCCCTTACATGATTGTGACGTACGCGGCCGAGTATTATCTTGGGCTGTGCCTGATAGCTTCAGCCTTTTCGTACTACTTTAAAAAGACAGGGGCTGGTATTTCTGAAGGGATTCAGCAGAAGGATATCCGGGCAGATGCCATGCCCGGTCAAACTCCCGGGTAAGCCCGGCAGACCCCTCCGCCGGAACGTAAATCTCTTCCAATGGCGCGTCCAGGACGGTTTCGAACCCTCTTTTCAGGTTTATAATGAAACCGCTTTTATCGAATTCCGGGACAACATCAGTAAGCGAAATCATCTTTCCCGGCTCAAAATCCTCAAACACGCCGGCATTTAATTCCTGGCCTATGCGCACCGGAATTGAACCTTGCTGCAAAAAACCTTCGGGCCATCGCCTCTGGGCCGACCCTACAATTTTTCTGCCATTTACCGTAAGTTCGGCATACGAAACGGACTGAAAACAGTGCGGGCTTCCGCAGCGGCTTGCGTCGTAAGCCGCCCTCTCCATGTACGAATAAATACCGGACATATCCAGAGCCTTCATGATTGCCAGGCTGATAAGCTCGTAACACTGCCGAAGCCCTTTGCCCTTGAATAGCCCATCATAACGTGAACAGAAACTGTAAGTGATGTCTTCGCCATGCAGTATGGCCCGTCCGCCCGTAGGCCTCCTTACAACAGGGATGGCGCGCTGCCGCAGAAATGAAATATTAACCCTGTCCAGTTTTTGCTGGAACCGCCCCAGGGTGAGGGACGTGCGGTCCCATCCGTAAATGCGAAGTGTAGGGGGGAGTTTGCCTTCAATAACAGTACGGGCCAGGTCTTCATCAAAAGCCATGTTGTACGAAGGGCTGCAATTGCCGGAAAGAATAAGGCCGTAATGGGGCCAGCCGTGGAGCCGGCCAGCGTCAGCAGCGCTCAATGCTTTGTGGCAGGTTGAAGGACTATCTTCCTCTTGATCGCAAGTATCTCCTTTATTGCGCCTTCAAACCGCCTCTCCTCCCCGAAAAGGCTCTTTAAATACACCATGCCCCCTTCGGGCCGGATTACGTCAACATTCTCCAGGAAAAGTTCTTCCTTGCCTTCATTCAGCAGATAAGCGTTAAGATCGCACATTTTTATCCCTTTTTATCCCACAAGGGCTTTTCCGGGGCAGGCCTCATATATGTGCTCCAGTAATTGTACAGCCCGGCTGTGGCCCTGAGGTCTCCTGCGCAATATCTGGCAATGTCCAGGTAACGGCCAGCCTCAAAAAGACTCTTAACCTCGCTGCCGTCCACCGATTCCTTGGGGCTTTTTATACCGAAGAAACGGCACCACATATCCAGGCTGAAGCGCCTGCGCACGGCGCCAAAAAAGCTAAGCTGGTCCAAAAGATCCAGATGACAACCGCTGTATCTGTTGGGCATCAGATCGCGCGCGGCCTTTATCCCATGAAAAGCAGAGCGGATCATGATGAACGGACAATCAAAGCACCTTCCGTTGAATGTGATGAACTGCTCGTAGCTCTTTATCGTCTGCCAGAACCTCTCAAGCACCTCTTTCTCGGTCCCGGGCTCGTATTTAACCCTGTCTTCCTCAAACGGCTCCAGGTTGGCCGACGGGGCCTGAAAATAGACCACGCCTTTCCCGCTTTCCGGGTTCAGCATGCCTATTGCAACTATCTGGCTTGTAAGGGGATAAAGAGAGAGGCTGTCCTTGATCTCGGTAAGGTCCTCCTCTGTTTGGGCATACCTGGTCAAATACTGGCGTGTATGCTCGTCCAGAGAATCGAAATTCTCGCCCGCTGTCTCTATATCAAAAATTATCTTCCCCGCCATGGTTTTTTATAAAATTAAGGGGACAAGGAACAGGAAAATATTCCCGTTGCCCTGTCCCCAGTCCTTGTTATTTTGAGGCAGGCGCTGCAACCGAAGCGCTGGTTGTTTGGGCCTGGCCGTTTTTTGCGGCAGTGATGCTGCTGAAGATGTCCCACGTCTTAAGCAGATCAACAGCCCTCTGGAGCTGGTTGTCGTCCTTCGCTTTCAAGTCTACCCAGGGCGCCTCCTGAACATCGTCAGCGGTCCCCTTCTGTGAGGGGTTGGCATCAAGGTGGTTTTTAAGGTCCTTTTCCCTGATTACCGGATATTCCTTGATCTTCTTCGCCTCTGATGGCGGGATAACCAGCTTCACCTCTATATCCGGCTGAATGCCGGTGTTCTGGATAGAGATGCCCTTTGGCGTAAAATACCGCGCCGTGGTCAGCCGGAGCCCGGACCCGTCACTGAGAGGGATAACAGTCTGGACGGAGCCCTTCCCGAATGTCTTGGTACCCATGATAACGGCCCTTTTCCAGTCTTTAAGCGCGCCGGAAACTATTTCAGAGGCGCTGGCGCTACCCTGGTTCACCAGCACCACTATCGGCATTGTAGTGTACGAAGTATACTGGTTTGAAGTCATATAATCGGACCTTCCGCCAACCCTGCCTTGCGTGTACACAACCAGTTTTCCCTGCGGCATAAACTGGCTGGCCACATCAATGGCGCTGGTAAGCAGGCCTCCAGGATTGTTCCGGAGATCGAGGATCAGGGAACGCATGCCTTCCTTGCTCATTTTCTTCAGGGCGTTTGCCATGTCCTCAGCCGACTTCTCCTGGAACTGGGTAAGTTTCAGATACCCTATGCCCTGGTCCTTGTCGATCATCTTGTATTTCACGCTCTTGACCGTTATCTCGCCCCTTAAGATCCTGAAATCCTCAGGCTGCTTGAAGCCGTTCCTCATTATGGTGATTGTAACGGGCGTCCCCTTGGGGCCGCGCATCATTTTTACGGCATCAAATATCTGCATGCCAGCAGTAGGCTGGCCGTCTATTTTCAGGATCTGGTCGCCGGCCTTGATACCGGCCTTGTAAGCGGGAGTGTCCTCAATTGGAGCTATTACGGTAAGTACGTTGTCCTTTGTCCCGATCTGGATGCCCAGGCCACCGAATTCGCCCCGCGTGTCGATCTGCATTTCCTTATAAACGTCCGGGGGCATGAACCCGGAATGAGGGTCCAGGGAGCTTATCATTCCGTTTATGGCGCCGTAGATCAGTTGCTTGGAGTCTGGCTTCTCCACATAATTGTTTTCAACCTGCGAAAGCACTTCGGTGAATATTTTTAAGTTCGAATACTCCTCGTCAGCGCTTACGTTAAGGCGGGTCCACAGGTCAAGTGCAAAAACAGACACCAGCAGGCTGATGAGGAGCACAAGAACCCAGTTTTTGTTTCTAAATCTCAGGGACATGCTGAAAACCTCCGGTTCGATTCGGGCCCGGCCTGCTTATGGCTAACGCCTTATTTCCTGCCAAGCCACTGGAGCGGATCCAGGGGTTTGCCCTTGTATCGCACTTCGAAGTACAGGGACGGAGCGCCTACAAGGACAGATTCTGCAACCTTCCCGATCTCCGCGTTCTTTTCTATTATATCCCCAACTTTCAAAAAAATCTCATTCAGGTTGGCGTAAAGAGTATGATATCCGCCGCCATGGCTGATTATTACCAGCCGGCCATAACCCTTGAAATAATCTGCAAATACCACCTTGCCATCCTGGACGGAGCGGACAATCGCATCCGGCTCGGTTTTTATATAGATGCCAGTCCTGAACAGCGGCGTTTTAAAAAGCGGGTCTGATCCCCTGCCGTAACCTAAAGCCACCCGGCCCTGCACAGGCCATTGCAGCCGCCCTTTAAGCCCCCGGAAACCCTTGCCGTTGTAGGCCCCGCCAGCCTGCTGTTCGGACCGGCGGATTATTTCCTGCAACTTTGCGCTCTGCCGTTTTAAGTCCCGGATCATGCTCAGGTACCCTGCCTTCTTGCTTCTGATCGATGCCAGCAGGGCGTTTTTTTCTGATTTTTTTGAATCCAGGGCCGCCTCGGCCTTTGCAGTCCTCTGCTGCGCAGCCCCGAACTGCGTTTTTAAAGATGCCAGTTGTTTCTGTTTCTGCTGAAGGATATCCAGCTGATTTTTATAATCCTCAAAGGCGGATTTTTCCACTGCGGCCAGGGTCTCCAGGGCCTTCCACCGTCTTATGAAATCGCTCATGTCGCCGGATTCCAATATCATGGCAATCTCATCAGCCTTGCCTTGCTTCTGCATGCCCTGCAGCCTTTTTTTAAGCCAGGAAGAGCGCTGCTCTATATTCTGCTGCGCCGTATTAATTGCGGTCTGCGTGACACTTATCTGGTTATTTATGGCATAAAGTTTGGATCTCTCGGCGTTATAGTTTTTTTTAAGGGACACCATTTCCCGGTCGATGCGGTCCATCTCCGCCAGCACAGATTGCTCCTTGCGGGTTGCCCTGTTCAAATTGTTTTCGTGTACCTTTATCTGGTTCTGTATGCGGCTCAGTTTTTGCCTTACGTCTTCAGCACCGGCCTGGGTTGGGGCAAACTGAGAAACAATCAGAATTGCAAAGATGAAAACAGATAGCTTTTTGCTGGGGTTACTCATGAAAGAGTGTTCGCATGCACCACCGTAGCCGGGCACTCCATTAAGGCCTGACTCTGCCAATGGCTATAAGAGCCCCGGCCATGCCGGCAAGCATTCCTGCCACAGGCAAGCCCGCAACAAGAGCTGGCGGGATGGAAAGATTGGTTAAAAGGGGCAGCGCGCCTCCAACTCCCGAAAGAAAGACGTCGAAAGCGCCAAAGCAGGCCGCGCCAGCTGCCAGTCCGCCAAAAAAACCCATAACGGCACCCTCCAGCAGGAAAGGCGCCCTTACAAACCAGCCCGTGGCGCCAAGCAGCTTCAGCGTCTCTATTTCGTCACTTTTCCTGTAAAAAAGTATCTTTATAGTGCTGTAGCAAATAAACACCGCGCCCGCCAGAAGGCCTGCAAAAAGCGCCAGGCCTGCTTCGGAAACGGCATGCGCCACCTTCTGTATCGTATCTAAAAAGCCTTTGCCATAATTGACCGAGTCCACGCCGCTCATCGTTTTCAAAGACGCTGCCAGGGCCTTAACTGATGCGGTCCGTACGTACTCCTTCCGCAGTTTTACGTCGAAGGAAGCCTGCAGCGGGTTGGAATCAAGCCCCTCAAGCAGGTAAGAATATTTGTTCCCCAGCCCTTCTTTAAGGTCCGCCAGGGCCTTGTCGCTGGAGATGAAAGCAACCGACTTGACGGGCTTGTCGCCTCTAAGCGCGTTTTGTATCTGGGCGATGTCGGCCGGGGTGGCATCCTGTTTAAGAAAAACGGTTAGCGAAAACCTCTCCGGAAGGGCTGAAGCCACCCGGTTGGAGTTTATTACGGCGGCCAGGGCAAGCGCTGCCATGAACAATCCCACACCCATACTCAGGCAACCAAGCAGGTTTATCCATTTTTCCTTCCACAAGTCTGAAAGTGCAGTTTTAACGTGATAGGACATCTTTTGTTTTTAAGATTCCTCCTGCCGCACAACTATGCCGGCCGCCGTGCCCGATGCTATCCTGAACACCTTCCTGCCTGAATTATGGTAAAGGTCCCGGTTATGGGTAGCTATCAAAATAGTTGCTCCGCGGGCGTTTATCTCCTTGAAGCTGTTCATGATGCCGGCAGCGGTCTCTGGGTCCAGGTTGCCGGTGGGCTCGTCCGCAAGAATCAGCATAGGTTCGGACACAATGGCGCGCGCTATTACCACCCTCTGCTGCTCCCCGCCCGAAAGCGCCTGCGGGAAATTGTCCGATTTGTGCCTTAGGCCCACCATCTTGAGGGTTTCCATCACGCGGGCCTTTATCTCCCTTTCATCCAGGCCCCTAATTCTGAGAGCCAGCGCCACGTTCTCAAACACTGTTTTCGTGAGCAGCAGCCTGAAATCCTGGAAAACGATCCCGATAGAGCGCCGCAGCCATGGGATATCCGATTGTTTTATGAAGCATGTATTCTGCCCGTTAATGTATATATTGCCCGCCTCCGGGGCCAGTGCGTGATAGATAAGCTTCAAAATAGTGGTCTTGCCGGCGCCTGAAGGCCCGGTAAGGAAGGCAAGTTCGCCTCTTTCCACATGGAAGCTGAGGTCATTAAGTACCATGTTGCCGTCATAGGATTTGGAGACGGACTCGAATTTGATCATTCCTGCCTGTTCCTCAGTATAAAATCTATCAGCACGTCATCCAGACTGTTTTTTATCTGCCCTTTTGCACCCGCAGGCCCCTTTGTTTTATAGCCCTCTTCAGGCTTGCTTTTCCCGCCGGTACCCGCCGCCTTACCGGGTTCCGGAGCGGCAGGCGCTGTTTCCGGCAAGAAGCTTGCCGGAGCAACCGGGTTGCACCGGGCCTGTTGCGCAGTATCGCGGCCTTCTGCCGGTTTTCCTTCAGTCTCGCCGCCTGCGGTGCCCGCCGGCTCTGCGGGACTGCATCCGCCAGACGGGGCAGTATGTTTACCGGCCACTAGTTCCTTCATCATAAGCTTGTGCTGCAGGTTCATAAGCTCCAGTATCTTTTGGCTGCAATCAGGCCTGCCGATAAACGGCTCATAACTGGTGCGCCTTGAGGCAAGTATCGCCCCTTCATAGTAAAGGAGTGTCAGGATATGGGGGTTGGAAAGCCCGCAGTCCTCGGTCTGGACGTGGTAGGTCTTGCCCTTGTAAGGGATATTCGTGTTAAACCCAACCTTCATCTGCGCAGAATTATTATAAAAACGGCAAAGAAAAAAGAAAAGGGGAGATCGCCCGGAGGCGCAGAAAGGGCCCGTGGTTTTTTGGGGCAAGCTGTAGCTTTTTGGGGCAGAAGCTTTCCGGGGGCTTTTTGCCGCCTGAAGCGATTTTTAGATAGGCTCTAGTCATAATCCTGTAACTTTTCTTCGTTAGACTCTTATACTTGAATTAATATGGAGGGTGACCGATGACAAAAAGGTTTTTACTTTTTTTGGCCGTTTTTCTTGCCTGGTATTTGCCGGCCCATCCAGTGGTGGCGGCGCCTGGAACCACTACGCCAGTTAAACATATCGTAGTGATATTCCAGGAGAACGAATCATTCGACCGGTATTTCGCAACCTATCCAAAGGCCCTTAACCCGCATGGTGAGCCTCCGTTTCACGCCAAAAATGGCACCCCTTCCGTAAACGGGCTGGGCCACTACCTGCTCTCGAAAAACCCTAACCCGGCAAACCCGCTGCGGCTGGACCGCGCCAACGCCGCAATCTGCAGCCAGGACCACCGGTACACTTCCGAGCAGATGGCGTATGACCACGGCCTGCTGGACAAGTTCATGGAAGCCACGGCCAACCGGAAAAAAGGCTGCGAGCCCCGCCAGGTTATGGCGTATTACGACGGCAACACCGTTACCGCCCTCTGGAATTACGCACAGCATTTTGCAATGAGCGACAACTCGTTCGATACCATCTTTGGCCCCTCCACCCCTGGGGCGCTGGATTTGGTATCCGGGCAGACCCATGGGGCCAGCCCGGCGAATTTCAACTATGGCAATGGAGACATAGTAGTCACAGGCGGCACTGTAATAGATGACATCGATCCGGCTTATGACGATTGCTCAAGGGGGCCGGTGATAAGGATGTCCGGCCGGAACATCGGAGACCTCCTGAATAAAAAAGGAATCGCCTGGGGATGGTTTGAAGGCGGTTTCCGGCCAACCGGACAGATTGCCGGAAAGGCCGTATGCGGCTCAAATCATATTGGCAGCAATCGGAAAACCATGGCTGATTATCTGCCGCATCATGAGCCGTTCCAGTATTACAAATCCACGGCCAACCCACATCACCTGCCTCCGTTATCGGCAAAAACGGTTGGCCGCAAGGACCGGGCCAACCATCAATACGGCCTGAGCGATTTCTGGGCCGCCATTAAAGCCGGAAATCTTCCGGCGGTCTCGTTCATAAAGGCGCCGGGCTATGAGGACGGCCACCCCGGATATTCAGACCCGCTGGCAGAACAGAAATTCCTGGTGCAAACCATAAACAGGCTGCAAAAAACCCCCTTCTGGAAAGACATGGCGATAATAATTTCATATGATGATTCTGACGGTTCCTATGATCATGTGATGCCCCCCATCATTAATTATTCCTCCGGCCCAGCGGATGCACTGACGGGTGCGGGGCAATGCGGCATTCCGGCTTCAGGTGCTTATACGGGGCGCTGCGGGCACGGCCCGCGTTTGCCCCTGTTGGTAGTCTCCCCCTTTGCAAAAGTGAATTTCGTGGACCACAGCATTACGGACCAGACTTCCATAATCCGTTTTATCGAAGACAACTGGGGGCTTGGCCGGATAGGCGGCGGCTCATTTGACGAAAAAGCCGGTTCGCTTGGAAACATGTTCGATTTCAGTAAAAAGCCTTCTCCGGCAAACCGGCGTCTTTTGCTTAACGCATTCACCGGGGAGCCGGTTAAATAAAGCCAACCTCATTTCAAGCGCAAAAAAAGGGGGGCCGGATTTCCGGCCCCCAGGAAAGGGTGGTTAGGAATGTACCCTTTGGAAACTCTTTTAGAAATGCACCTCGAAGGTCAGGTAAATGTCCTGGGCCTTCTTGATGGGCGGGAACAACTGCATGTTGGCAGGCGATGCCGTAAGATCGCTTATCTTCACCGGCGCGCCGATCCAGTTGTTGGAACCCGTGTACTGGAAATCATAATACTGATAACCAAGCCTGAAGAAGGCCTTCGCCAGTTTGTCTATCTTCTTGCTATGGATTTCCTGTATTATGTAGCCTTCGTACACGTTGCCTCTTGTGCCAATCTTGGATGTCCACATATCGTCACCGGCAGGCACAAAGCCAATCCAGTATTTGGAGCCGTAATTATACTCCGCACCGATCTTGGTGCCGGTGGGAAGGTCGTAACGGGCGCCGACGTATATGGATTCGCCGGAATGGTCTTTGCCGTCAAGCATCTGGGGCAGCATTGAAAGCGGCAGGCCGTAAAAATTAAAGAACGGAGTAAACGCCCCGGCATGGTTGGCATTAGGATGCGCATCGCTTAGCGCCGCGGAACCAAACAGGTTCAGGTTGCCAAGGACCTTACCCGTTACCACGGCCCCATA
Source organism: Nitrospirota bacterium (assembly GCA_021813405.1). Lineage (GTDB taxonomy): Bacteria > Nitrospirota > Thermodesulfovibrionia > Thermodesulfovibrionales > JdFR-88 > JAKAKS01. Next base: position 98,629 of record JAKAKS010000009.1, on the reverse strand, counting down.
CCAGTCTATGTTGCCAAGGTTCGTGGTAGGGTTCATAGTTACTACGCCGTTCAGTCCGGGGCCCATAGGGCCGGGCAGAACAGTCGGGTTCAGCATGAAATCCGGCGGCACGTCAAAGATGTCTATGCCGCGGTCCCACTGAAGCGTTATGCCGAGATTGTCCGTCTCGTAAGGCACCACGAACACGCCAACAAAATCAGTATCATGGAAATCCTGGAACCCGGAGTCAAATCCCCTGCCCGCGCAGAACTTCGCATAAGCGCCGGGGAGGGCGTCTATATACGGGGCATAGCCGATGCTCAACCCGTCAAAAGCATAATCGATGAGCGGGCTGGGCACGCCGGCAGTGCCTATCTTGGGGGCGTTTTGCCGTATGTTGCCGGGAATGCCGCTGGTGGAAGGCCGTCTGCCTATGGAGAACCAAAGCGGCTGGCCCGCAATGTTGTACCAGGTTGCGTAGGCGTAATCCACGCCCAGGTAATCGCTGCTTGGCACATGGCCCAAAACCCCGTCAAATGTCCCGGACCTGTCCATGAAAAAGAGGTTCTGATCAATGGGGTTTTCGCTCTCGCTCCCCCATATCTTGTACATGAGCAGGCGTGCTTTCACGTTGACATTGTCAAGTGGCGAAGCCGTAATATTAAGGCCGAACCGGTTGGTCAATAGTGCATGGTTCACATAAGTCTTTGCCGGAGCCATCCCAAGAGGCGAAATGTACGCCGGCTGGTCGCCGCTCAGGCGGTCAACTCTGGCCCGGTAGTCGCCGCCCAACCTAAACCAGTTCGGCCAGGTTGCGGTTTTGGTTTTGGTTTCCGTCTCATTGTCGGCAACGGGGGTTGCCGCCGGCATGACAACAGGCGCCGCTTCCTTTTGCTCCTTGATCTTCTGTACCTGGCCCTGCAAGGCCTTCAACTGCTGCTGGAGATCGTTGATCTTCTGCTGGAGATCATCTCCGGTTGTAGCTGCAAAACCAAGGCCCGGCGGCAGCAGAACAGCAAGGGCAACCAATGTGATTAAAAACTTCCTCATTCCCTACCTCCTCCTCTGGAAAGTAATGCAAAAATATAAGAGTTTCGAAATCAATTGTCAATATGAATGTACAGTTTTAGCTTTGTTGTTTTTTAAATAAATAAGTTGGTTTTTGTCTGAAAAACATGTGATTTTTTGAGCGGATGAAATGGAAAGGGCGGGTTGAAAACCCGCCCCGCACAGTGAGGTTTCGATGGCCCCGGCCCGGACAAACCGGGACAAGGGCCGTAACCATCTATGAACTTTTCGCCGTTGTTTTGGCCTTTCTTTTCCCTTCCTTTTCTGCCTGTTTGCCGCCGTTGCCGGGATTTCCGCCGGGAAAAACCTCCTGCTCCGCTTCCGCCCGGGCTGCCTTCCTTAGCGTTACCTGCCCGTCACTTAGATCCACTTCAGCCACGTCCCCCTCTTTCAGTTCTCCCGAAAGGAGTTTTGCGGCAAGCGGGTTCAGTATCTCAGTCTGCATCAGGCGCTTTAAGGGCCTTGCGCCGTAAACCGGGTCGTACCCCAGTTCTGCAAACCACCTTCTGGCCCCCTCTGTAAGGGCCACGTCTATCCCCTTCTGTGTGAGATACCTCTTCATCTTCCCAAGCTGTATATCAACTATCATTTCCAGCATTTGCCTGGACAGGGGATTAAACACCAGTATCTCATCTATCCTGTTTAAAAACTCCGGCTTGAAATGGGCCTTCAGGTCCTCAAGCACACGCGCCCTTATCTCGGCCTCACCGGCCGGCGGGCCCCAGTGCTCCGGCCGCCTTGCGTGCTCCTCAAGCATCTGCTGTATGTGGACGCCGCCGACGTTGGAAGTAAGTATAACTACCGTGTTCCTGAAGTCCACCGTGCGGCCATGCCCGTCGGTAAGCCTGCCGTCATCAAGCAGTTGCAGAAGCAGGTTGAAGACCTCCGGGTGCGCCTTCTCAATCTCATCAAACAGCACCACTGAATAGGGCCTCCTCCTTACCGCCTCCGTAAGCTGCCCGCCTTCTTCATACCCAACGTATCCCGGGGGCGCGCCTATAAGCCTTGCAACCGTATGGCGCTCCTGATACTCAGACATATCTATCCGGATCATCGCGCTTTCGTCGTCAAACAGAAACTCCGCAAGCGCCCTGGCAAGCTCCGTCTTGCCCACTCCCGTTGGGCCAAGGAATATAAAGGAGCCTATCGGGCGGTTGGGGTCCTGTATGCCGGCCCGCGCGCGGCGCACGGCATTCGCCACAGCCGTTACGGCCTCGTCCTGGCCAACAACCCTCATCTTTAGCCGTTCTTCCATCTTAAGGAGTTTCTGGACCTCGGCCTCAAGCATCCTTGAAACGGGCACTCCCGTCCACTTGGACACAACCTCCGCAACATCTTCCTCGTCCACTTCCTCCTTCAGCATCTTGCTTGTGGCCTGTATCTCCAGAAGCCTTTTGCTTGCCTCTTCCAGCTTTTTCTGGAGTTCGATCAGTTTGCCGTATTTCAGTTCCGCGGCCTTGCCAAGGTCCCCTTCGCGCTCGGCCTTTTCGGCCCCGATTTTGGCCTCCTCTATCTGCTCCTTGAATTCCCTTATGCCGGCTATTACCTGTTTCTCGTTGGTCCACTGGGCCCTAAGCACCGTCTCTTTATCGCGCAGTTCGGCCATATCGCGCGATATGGCGGCCAGCTTCTGCCTGTTGCCATCGGCTGAGAATTCCGCCCCGGTTTCCCTCTGTATCGCCTGCCGCTCTATCTCAAGCTGCCTAAGCTTTCTTTCGATCTCGTCAAGCTCCACCGGCATGCTGTCTATCTCCATGCGAAGCCTGGAGGCCGCCTCGTCTATCAGGTCTATGGCCTTGTCCGGCAGGAACCTGTCCGTTATGTAACGGTCCGAAAGGACGGCCGCCGCAACCAGGGCGGAATCCTTTATCTTCACACCGTGGTGCACCTCGTACCTTTCCTTGAGACCGCGGAGTATGGATATGGCGTCCTCTACCGAAGGCTCCTTCACCATCACCGGCTGGAACCTGCGCTCCAGGGCGGCATCCTTTTCTATGTACTTGCGGTACTCGTTTACAGTCGTTGCACCGATGCAGCGCAGTTCGCCCCTGGCAAGGGCGGGCTTCAGCATATTGGAGGCATCCATCGCACCCTCAGCAGCACCCGCGCCCACAAGCGTGTGGAGTTCATCAATGAAAAGGATTATGCTTCCTTCAGCCTGTTCAATCTCCTTCAGTACCGCCTTTAGCCTCTCTTCAAACTCGCCCCTGTACTTGGCGCCCGCAATCAGGGCCCCCATATCCAGGGCTATTACTTTTTTGTTTTTGAGCGTTTCGGGCACGTCCTTCTGCACAACCCTTTGCGCCAGGCCCTCCACTATGGACGTTTTACCCACGCCCGGGTCGCCGATAAGCACCGGGTTGTTCTTGGTGCGCCTGGAGAGCACCTGGATAACCCGGCGTATCTCCTCATCCCTGCCGATAACCGGGTCCAGCTTGCCTTTGCCTGCAAGCTCCGTTAAATCCTTGCCGTAGCGCGCTATGGCCTGGTACTTGTCTTCCGGGTTCTGGTCCGTCACCCTCTGCGCCCCTCTTATCGCCCGCATGGCGGCAAGTATGTTTTCAGGCGTGGCCTGATAGCGGGCAAGTATGTCATGGCTTGGCCCGGACACGTTTGATACGGCCCATAAAAGATGCTCCGCGCTTACAAACTCGTCCGTAAGATGTTCGGCCTCCTTTGCCGCCTTCTCAAAAACCTCCCGCAGCCTGGCCGACATATAGAATTGCCCTGCCGGTACCGCCCCGGATACCTTCGGGTACCGGTCTATGGCCTTTTCCGTGTCTTTTTTAATGGCGTTTATGGCCGCGCCAGCGCCAGCCTCCTGGCCGGCCCCGGCATTCAATTGCACAAGGATCTTTGTTGCAATTCCTTCGGAATCGGCAAGCAAGGCCAGAAGCAGGTGCTCCGGCTGAAGCTCCTGATTGCCTTTTTCAAGCGCCAGCTTCTGGCTCTCCGCTACCGCCTCCTGGGCTTTTATGGTGAATTTATCCAGCCTCATTTAGACCTCCGTTTAAGAAATTAGTCCGCGTCTTCGTCTTCAAAAAATATCCTTTTTAATCTCCGCTCAAATTCGGAGAAGTCAAATTCTTCCGGGCCATGATGGCCTGGGGCCTCATGAAAATCATCCAGCAGGCCGGATATCTGCCGATGGACTGCGTCAAGCCTGTTTCGCATCCTTAAAATAATCTCCACCCCGGCCTTGTTCACGCCCATTTCCCTGGTAAGCTGGATGATAAACCCAAGCCTTTCCACATCACGCTCAGAATAAAGCCTCTGCTTCTTATCGCGTTTGGGGGTTACGAACCCTTCGCGCTCGTACAGCCTCAGCGTCTGCGGATGCACGTGGAGCATTCTGGCCACCACGCTTATCATATATAGAGGCTCCTCTTTCCGGTTCATAACGCCAGGGCCTTCTTTCTGGGGTTCTCCTTGTATGCCGCTTCAAGCTCCCCAAGCGCTTTTTTTGCCCGCTCGTCCAGTTCCGTGGGAACAGCCACTTGTATATCCACAAACAGGTGCCCCTGCCCGCCTTTGGGTGAGATAAATCCCTTGCCCTTCAGCTTGAATCTCTGCCCGCCCTGGGTGGCAGGCGGTATTTTCATTATCGCCCTGCCATCGGGTGTGGGGACTTCTATTCTGGCCCCCTGTATCGCCTCTCCGATGGTAACCGGCACCTTCACATACACATTATTGCCTTCACGTATGAAAAACGGGTGTGGCCTTACATGGACCTTTATAATCAGGTTGCCGGGCGGCCCGCCGTTTGTACCGGAGTTGCCCATGCCTTTCAGCTTCAGCGTGGAGCCCTCGTCCACCCCGGCGGGTATTTTTACGGTTACAGGCTGGCTGGCAACTGTCTTTCCAGCCCCCTTGCACGCCGGGCAAATTGCCGTCACCTGCTGCCCGGTGCCGCCGCATTCCGGGCATATCTGGTGCGCGCTGAAGAAGCCCCGCTTTGTGGCAAGCCGGCCGGTGCCGCCGCAACGGGTGCATTTTTTTGTTTCGGCCGCGCCGGAGCCTGCGCACCTCCTGCAAGTCTCTTCGCGGGCAAAGTTCATGTTGCGGGCGGTTCCCTTATAGGCCTCCTCAAAAGAGACTTCCACCTCGGTCATCAGGTCTGCCCCCCTCTGGGGTAAATGCGCGCCGCCCCTTTGCGTTCCGCCGGCGCCGAAGAGGTCCGCAAATATATCTCCGAAGGCGAACTCGCCCCCGGCCTGGCCGTAACCGCCATAACCGGGCTGCCCGCCCTGCCATTCAAACCCCCGGAACGCCTCCTGCCCGCCATGGTCGTACTCTTCCCTTTTTTTAGGGTCGCTTAAGACCGCGTAGGCCTCATTTATCTCCTTGAATTTCTCTTCGGCCTGCTTGTTGCCGGGGTTTAAATCCGGGTGGTGCTTGCGCGCAAGCTTCCTGAAGGCCGTCTTTATCTCGGCCTGGGCCGCCTGCTTGCCTACCCCCAACGTCGCGTAATAATCCTTTACCGCCGCCATATCATTTCCTTCCTCTTAGGATTTTAGTATCTTTAGTCGATTCATGTCAAGTTTTATTATACTTGGAGTTTAAAGTATTTTAAAGCACTTCTTCTCAGGAGCCTACCATAGCAAGGGGCAAGGCACAAGGGAGGGGAATGGGGAATGGAAAGCTTTCCTCGCCTTTCAGCGGCTTGCCTTATATCCGGCGCGGCGTTCCCAAAAATTCTTTGCAAAATTCGTCTGGTTGATTCAGGAAAGGATTTTCAGTTAAGGGAAGGCTTATATGGGAATTGAAAACCACTGGTGCCCATTGGGCCCGATTATTTTAGGCATCCCCAAAATCCGATGATTACGGTAGAGTAGAGAGCTGGCGTAGTGGCTCGGACGTTCTATCTCCAGCTCCCCCTCATCAAACCGTACGGTCGATTTTCTCGACTACGGCTTTCCGATTATCTTCCGCCGGTTGCTTTCGCAGATTGAGCCCCTTCCCTCTCCCAAAGTTATGCTGTCTTTTAGGATGTTAACGGTACTATGGGCAACTCCGACTCCCGCACCGGTCCGGCGGAATTCCGTTCCCTTATATCCGCCAGTTTGCCTCCTGAAAACGCCGGTACGGGCCTCCCGTGTTCATTGGCGTATAGCTTCCCCTGCGTGTCGTCCCTGCCACCCCGGGAGTCCATCTATCGGTTTTGGCAGTTGTCGTTAAGATAGATGCAACGGCCTTCCCCCGTCTGGAAAAGGGTCGGCAACTCCATTGTGCATTTCGGGGCTACATCCGGGTTCGCTCGCGCTGCACCCCGCAGATTCGCTCGACTCCCTTTCGGATCCCTTGTCAGGAAACTTAGTGCTTCAGGTCGCCCTTTACACCTCCCTCAAGCTACGTGGGTGAACTACCGAACTCCCTCGACCGGACTTAAACCGGCTAGTCATACGTTTTACACGGCATACTCCAGAAGTTTACAGGGGAACCAGAACTGAATGTTGCCGGAGGCAACTGGGAGTAATAGCAGTTCGGACGGTAGTTAGTTAGGCCCTTTTTTCTCTTGGCCCTTAACCATTGCTTCAAGGTTTTGGCGGATTTCCGAAAACCCGGCTTGGTTGATCTCCATAGGGGTCTGGCAGAGCCTGCACTTTGCCTGTTTACCCGCCAGTATGTCTTTAAGACTGAATTTGCTTTGTTTCTTGCAATTGGGGCATTGAAGCCAGCACTCCAGTTCAAACTCCGGGCTCTTTTTTATTTTTTTCATCTGTTTAGTTTATTTTAACGTTGCGCAATGAATTCCGGGCCAATTATTTATCCCCGGATAAGCCTTTTTGCAACCTTTCATCCCGTTGGACGCACACCTGCACTATCATAACAAAATTATCATATGCGGTGTATAAGGCGAAACTTTAGCCTTGTCGGGAGTCATCGATTTTGAAGAGCCGAAGGGAAAGCCTTCAGTTTGCAGAACTTTGACGGCTCTCAGATTCAACAAACAGGCGGCGGATGCCTTCTTTCCCAAAATCATGACGCGAACTTAATGACATATGTCATATGGACTATGTCATGGTCCGGCGGGTTATGATGGCACTGGAAGAAGGGGTAAAAAGGATTTCAAGGCAAAAGTGGTGTAAATCAAAAAATCCGCAAAAACAAACAGTCTGGGATGTCCCAAGGAATTGTTAAATTCAAACCCTTTAAAATCATGCTGTTACAGGCGGAAAACAGTTTGAAAAAAGCCGGATATTTGAACGGTTGAACAGCAAATTCCTAAAAAGGCCTTAAAATCAAGAGCTTATGGATTCCAGATTGAACACTAAAAAAAGGCGCAACGGAGTTGGAAAGGGGCCGTTTCCTTGCTCCTTGAGCCTTGCGCCTTGTATAATTCTGCATTTGGCTCAGCCCCGGGTAAATAATGAATACTGAAAAGCCATCCGGATGGAGAGCGGCCCTTGCCGTCTTTTCCGCCTACTCGCTTTTATCAGTTGCGATGACGTGGCCGGTTGTCCTTCATTTTACAAACTATACTATGGGCGACGGAATGGACGACCAGCAGTTCCTCTGGAATTACTGGTGGGTAAAGCACGCCATTGTGGACCTGAAGACCAACCCTTTTTTCACCGATTACATGTTCTACCCCCACAAGAACGGCCTGGCCCTGCATACGCTTCTGTTTCTTAACGGGCTTTTTTCCATTCCCCTTCAATATTTCCTGACGCTTCCAGCCATATACAACCTCTTTGTACTGCTCTCTTTTGCCCTTTCCGGGCTGGGGGCATTCCTGCTGGCCAGGCGTTTTGTAAAGGACTGGAAGGCCGCATTCGCCGCCGGGCTCATATTCGCCTCATACAGGTGCGTCTACATACGCATCGGATGGGCAAACATCTGCTCCGCCCAGTGGGTGCCGTTTTACCTTCTCTTTCTTCTAAAGGCCCTCGATAAGGATTCCGGCAGGCTGAAATTTTCGATATTCGCAGGCATCTTCCTTGTGTTCAACTTCTTCTCCGATTATTACCACTTCCTTGCGTGCTGTATTTTTACGCTGATAATCCTGGTGTTTTATTGGGCCTCCAAGGCGCTGAGGCCGGCGGAACTTGCAAAGAGGTTCCTGCCCGTAGTACTTGTTTGCGTGCCTTTTATCTCTCCGGTAATTTACTGGGCGCTCCGCGAAGGCGCGGCGGGGCAGGGCCTTGGCAACATAAGCTGGAAATCAACCGGCATTGCTAAAAACGTTGCCGATATCGCGGGGTTCATTTCGCCCCATCCGGCCAACCCGTTTCTTGGAAGGCTGTCATTATCAAAATACTTCACGGGCGAGTGGAACTATTGCTATCTGGGGGCCGCCGCCATAGTTTTTTCAGTTTACGCATTTTTGCAACACCGGAAAAGCAGGGGCAAGATTGCGGACGGCCCTCTGCGTCGCGAAAAACTGGAACTAATGCTCTGGGGCATTTCAGCCGCAGCCTTCATGATACTGGCGATGGGGCCATATCCGCACTTCTTTGGGAAGCAGATACCCGTGCCGCTGCCTTTCAAGCTGTTTGAGCTTAGCGGCTTCCTTTCCGGCCTGAGGGCCCCGGACCGTTTCAGCATCTATGCTGTGCTGGCTGTTGCGATGCCGGCATCCATTGGCATGCAACGGGCGTTTGCAAAAAAGAAATTTCTTTTTGCGCTGGTCATCCCGGTAATACTGGTCGAGTACACAACTGCGCCATATCCTCTTTACAACTGCACCATACCCCCGGTTTACAATACGATGGCGGCAGACAAGCAGGCGCAGTCCATCCTGGAGATACCCGTTTTCCTTCAGTACGGGATCGCCCACTCCGGCTACCCGGCAGACTATGTGCTTTATTACCAGACGTTCCACGGGAAAAAACTCTTTAATGGATACCTCTCCCGCGTGCCGGATGCAACCATCTATTCATATTTCAACCTGCCAATATACCGGAGCCTTCTTGAAATCGAATATCTGGAGTCCAACGGGCAGGCACTGAGGCTGGCAATGCAAACAGACCGCCAGGTTGCGCCCAGCTTCATAAACCTTTTCGGGGTGGGTTATGTTGTTGTGCACCGGATGCCGTTTGCCCAGACGCGGGCGGCGATGGATGTGGACGCCATGGAGAGGTATTTAAACAATGTGCTGCCCATGAGCAAGATTTACGACGACGGAGTGCTTGCCGTGTACAAGACGCAAATGGCAAAACAGAAGGATGTCACTGTGTATGCCGCCACTAACGCCTCCGTTTTATATCTCTATAAAGGCTGGGTAAACGGGCTTTCAGAGGGCGGTTACGGCTACGCCATGTGTGCCGCAAAAAAATCCGTGCTCCTTGCCAATCTCAGACGGGCAACCGGCTATGAGATGGATATTGACCTAAGCCCCGCTACCGGAATAAAAGATACGCGCGTTGAGGTGGGAGTGAATGGCAAAAAGATCGGCAGCCTGCATCTCAAAGACGGCTGGAACACTTATGAGATAGACATACCCGCCAGCATGCCCGGGCAAGGACTGAACAGGATTTACTTCAAGCCTGCTGAAACGGCCAGGCCGGCAATGCCGTTTAAGGGGATATGGCCCGCTTTCGCCATAAGCCGGAGTGTGCCGGATTATCCTTTAGACTGGGAGCAGGACAATTCCAAGTTCGGCCGCCCGGGGATTTCCTTTGCCCTCCACCGGTTTGAGATAAAAGAAAAACATGAATAAACTCCGCCTTATTTGATAACGCTGCCCGAAGCCCCGGGAGCCGCGGCGCAGATTTCCATGGTAAACGCTGCCGCGGATGAAGTGGCCTGCCTTGGTGTGTTTGCAGTGGCGATTATCCGGATTTTGTTGCCGCTGCCATTTTACCACTGGAACTGCCAAATCTTTTTGATATAATTCGAACAGGTATTAATTAAAAGGAGAAAACCGGATGAAAACTGCTTTCACTGTTGCATTGGCTTTAATGGCTGCAATCATGATTTCGCCTTCGGCGTTTGCCAAAGGGCCTTCCGGAAAGGCGCTGTTTCAAAAGCATTGCGCAAGCTGCCACGCCAATGGGGGCAATATGGACAATCCCGCATATACGCTCCATAAAAAAGACCTGCAGAGGCACGGCGTAAAAACGGAAAGCGACGTAATCAAGCGCATGAGACATCCCGGCCCCGGGATGCCCGCGTTCAGCAAGAAAAAAATATCGTACGCGCAGGCCAAAGCGATAGCAAAGTACATAATGGAAACCTATAACAAGTAAGCCGGAGGGTTGGGCCCAGCAAAAAACCGGCATTTTCCTGGAACCTGTCTCAAAATTGATTCTGAAGCGATAGAGAGCGATTTGAGACAGGTTTTGCGATTTTTTCTCGTAAAAAACCAGTAAAAGGAGAAATCAAGATGAAGACTGCCTTGTCTCTTGCATTAGCCTTGTTTGCCGCAATCGCATTTTCATCCGCAGCCCTTGCCAAAGGGCCTTCCGGAAAGGCACTGTTTCAAAAGAACTGCGCCATGTGCCATTCAAACGGAGGCAATGTGATGAAACCGGGATACTCACTCCACAAAAAGGACATGGAGACGAACGCAGTGAAGTCGGAAGCAGATGTCGTTAAACTTATCAGACACCCCGGCCCGGGGATGCCCGCCTTCAGTGAAGACAAGCTGTCTGACGCCGAGGCCAATGCGATAGCAAAATATATAATGAATACCTGGAACAAGTAAAGCATGTATCTGGGCCCAGCGAAACCCGGCATCTCCAGTTCACATTTCCCCGCGATATTTTTAAGCCGGGCTGGAGTCTGACGGGTTTCGCCGCCTTCGGCCAGTTAAAGCTTTATGTCCCAAAGCAGCGCCCTTCCAGGGGTTTAAAGGTCATGCGGGCAATTTTTCAAAAACCTGACATGAACTTTATGACATATGTCACATGGACAATGTCATGCCGCACGGGTTAAAGTTTGAGTGCGGCCTCACTCCAACCCACGATGTGGCAGCCCAAGCGCTTGGCCAGATGCACCCCGCTCCTTGAAAAGACAGTCTGGGCTTTTACGCATGCAATTTTTTTGTGTTGCAGAACACAATCCTTATGGGCGTAAAAAAGCGGAGTCAAAAGACAGAGGCAAAGGAACAAAAAAAGCATAAAAACTCTTTAAAAACCGGGATTTTTTACTTCCGGACCGAACACGCAAAAAAAGAGCATAAAAGCCAGCCGCCTTGCCTGCCGCAATTTAAGGCTGTAAAAAGGTACAAAGGATTGACAAAGGTACAAAGGTATGCCATATTATCGCATCGGAGATTTGGTCTCCGAAATTTTTTATTTCTCAGCAGGAGGACGTACAGATGTCCAGCGGTTCAGTTAAATGGTTCAATGAGGCCAAAGGCTTTGGCTTCATAACCACGGATGATGGCAAGGAGGTATTTGTTCACTTTTCGGCCATCAAGGGAGACGGGTTTAAGACCCTTGCGGAGGGCGAGCGGGTGGACTTCGATGTGGAGCAGGGACCCAAAGGCCCCAGGGCGGTCAATGTAGTTAGGAATATTTCCTAAAAAAATACATCTCGACACCTTAACCCAGAAAGGCCTCCGCAAACGGGGGCCTTTTAATTTTGCCGCATGTGTCATTCGCCGCAGGCCCTATTCCCCGCCGATGTCCTCTCCGAATGTCTTGTACAAAAAAATCAGCGAAGGCACAAGCAGGGCCGCCCCTATTGGCAGCGTAATCAAGACCGCCTTAAATGTTTCCGGATTTGACATGGCCTGGGCAAATGTCATCTGTCCGATCAATATGTAAGGGTAAACCGCCGCCATAAACCCTGTGATTGTAAAACCAATTGTTGTCCGCGCAACCCATTGGGCGGATTGAAACGACCTCTTAAATAACAGGACCAGAGTAATTACGCCGCAGACTACCGCCAGCCCGGCTAGCACAAGCGGTAATGGATGCAAAAAACGTTTGAAAAAAAGAGGGGCAAAAAATCCGGAAATTATTATCTCCAGCGCGGTAAGCCCCCCAAGCGCAAACGCCCCGGCAATAGCCCGTTTGCGGAAGTCTTCACAAAGCTCCCCGGTTGTGCGCGCCGTCATGTAAACCGGGGTAATATAGGCGCAAATGGCAAGCCCTACAAGTCCTCCCGTTAAAGTGAAAGGCAACACCGGTGTGGAAGCCCAGGCAGACCATAGCCCGCTTTCAATTTGCCCGTTTACCAGTTTAATAGCGCCTGCGGAAATCGCTGAAACTGCCATACCAAGGAAAAACGGAGCAAGCACGCTTGAAATGGAAAAGACAATTCCAGTGGCGGGCAATTCAGTCCCTTTAGATTTCCCGAAATGCCTGAAAACGAATGCCGCCCCCCTGAAATTAATCCCGATCAGCGCAATGGCAAGCGGAACTACAAGGGCGATGGAAATAATTTTGAACGCCGCGGAAAAACACGTAAAAAGGACAACTATAAGGAGAATCAGCCAAATGTGATTTGTCTCCCATACCGGCCCGATAGCGCGGTAAAGGCTTTTCCGCTGTTCCTCCGCCCGTGGGCCGCTTGTAAGCGCAGTCCACACCCCGCCACCGAAATCAGCTCCGCCGGAAACGGCATACATGACAAGACCCGCCAAAACAAGGAAAACCCCGGCGTATTCAAGTAGATTCACCATGAAAATCCCCTTGATTGCGCAGGCCGGATTTAATCCCTGCTTTTTTGGCCCCGGAGGCAAACAGCAGTCTTATAAGTCCGGCCGTAAGCGCAAAGTATACAAATGCAAAGGCGGCAAGCATCCATCCGGCGGGCGCTGGCGTGACCCCTTTTGCCACAAGCATTACACGGCTTGCTATCCATGGCTGGCGGCCAAACTCCGTAACTGCCCAGCCTGCCCCCTGGGACAATATGCCAAATGGCGAGGCTATGAGGACCGGCACCAGATATAAACGCCTGAAAAACACCTCTTTCCCCCGCCACCTGGCTATCCAGAACCAGAGTGCGGCCAAAAACATTATAAAAAATCCCGCTACCATCAGGTCGAAAACGGGATGCACCAAGTTGGCATTTGGTGTTAACCCAGGTTTGAAGGCGTCCAATCCCAAAACCGTGGCGTTCGGGTTACCATACGAAAGCAGACTTAACAGTTTTGGTATGGGAATGCCGTAACGAACGGTATATGTTTTTTTATCAAGCCATCCCCCTATCGTAAGCGGCGCTCCGGCAATTGTATGGGGAACTGCCTCCAGGGCCGCAAGCTTCGTTTTCTGGTTATAGGCCACCCAGCGGGCGGCGTAATCTCCGGTAAAAAGCATTAATAGCGCCAGAATGCATCCAAGCGCCAGTGAAAGTGACAAGCCCAGCCTGTTCTGGGGTGTGTAATTTTTCCTGATAAGCCGCAATGCGTATACGCCGGATACCGTAAAAAAGCATGCCGTGTAAGCAGCCAGGGTGGCGTGCATGGCCTCATGCGGCCATGCTGAGTTTGTAAACGCAAGCCATGGCCTGATATTAACTGGGCCGCCTTTAGCCAGATTGAAACCGGAAGGGGAGTTCATCCAGCCGTTTGCGCTTATTACGAAGACGGCCGAGGCAGCCGCCCCTAGGGCCATCGGGATTGTGCAAAGGAAAAGCGCGCGCCGGGAGAGCTTGTTGCGTCCGTATACGTAAAGCGCCGCAAATATAGCCTCAATGAAAAAAGCAAACCCCTCCATCCAGAAGGCAAGTCCTATCATGGGGCCGCTGAAACCCATAAATACGGGCCACAAAAGCCCTAGCTCAAAGGAAAGGACAGTCCCCGAAACAGCGCCGATTGCAAAAAGCAGCACAACGGGACGAGTCCAGCTCCGGGCCAAAACATGATAACGCTCCTCTCCGGTGACAAGGGCAAACCCTTCGGTAATCATAAGCAAAAAAGGTAGCCCTATACCGAATGCCACGTAAATGATATGGAATTCCAGGCTCACGCCCATCAGGACGCGAGCGTAAAGGAGATTGCTCATGTATTGTTAAATACCGGATTTTAATCAAATTATAGAAAGCACTTCGCCACGCGTCAAATCATTAATGCGGCTTTAAACCAATCATATATAATTAGCTTATTAAGAATCTCTTCTCTGCATCATTAAAATGAACCATGAATAAAATCAAATCGATAATAAATTTTTTAGGACGGCCAGGTTTTATTACCGGAGCGGCCGATGACGACCCCTCGGCCATCGCGGCGTTTTCGCAGTCAGGGGCGCAGTTCGGTTATGGCCAGCTCTGGACGGCGCTCTTCTCCATTCCGCTTTTGATTGCAATACAGGAAATGGCCGGCAGGATAGGCGTGATCACCGGAAGGGGGTTGGCCGGCACAATGAAAGAACACTATTCGCGATTCCTGCTGTATTGCTGCCTATTTTTGCTTGCGCTGGCAAATACGGCTTTTATAGGAGCGGACCTTGGCGCCATCGCCGCATCAGCGCGGCTGCTAATCAATATTCCGCTTTGGATACTGCTGATAATTACCGGCGTCTTGATTCTTGCACTTGAGATTTTTCTCACTTACAGGACGTATTCCAGATTTCTGATGTATCTCGCGTTCTCTCTGCTGGCATATTTCTTTACCGCCCTTGTTATAAAACAGGATTGGGCCCGCGCAGTCCGCTGCACAGTTATCCCCCACATGTCTTTTAACAGGGAATTTCTTTTTAACATTGCGGCTATAATCGGCGCAAGGGCGTCTCCTTATATGTACGCATGGCAGCCAAGCCATGAGGCCGAGGAAGAGACAGCACAAAATATGCGCGGCAATGGCGCGCCGGAAACCGGCAGGTATATTAAAGGCATGAAGCTTACTACCGCGGCAGGCCTGGTCTATTCGGGTTTTATCATGTTCTTTATTATCATTACCACCGCATCAACAATCGGCAGGCACGGGGTGCGCACGATCGAGACCGCAGACCAGGCCGCGCACGCGCTTGCCCCGCTTGCGGGGGAATTCGCCTCATTGGTATTTGCGGCGGGCATAATCGGTGCCGGGCTGCTTGTGATACCCGTGATGGCCGGATCGGTTGCATATGCCCTTTCCGAGGCTTTCGGCTGGCGGGCCGGCTTAAGCAAAAAGCTTCCCCAGGCGTGGGGCTTTTACGGAGTAATCGCCACTGCAATGGCCCTGGGCTTATTAATTAACCTTACCCACATAAAGCCCTTCCGGATGCTTTACTTCGCGGCCGTGCTTAACGGATTCATCTCGCCATTTCTTATGGTTTTTATCATGCTTATTGCCAACAATAAAAAAATAATGGGGCAATATACGAATTCACGCATTTCCAATATAAGCGGATGGATAATAACCGGGTTGTCGCTTGCCGTGCCTGCCGCCCTGATTGCATCCCTGCTGCAATGAGATTGAAACACTTGCCCCAATAAGTTTAAAATTTTAATATGCTAAAACCATTCTCCACTACAGGAATAGGAAGCCTTCCGCACACAGACCCGCAAGCCGCCGTGGAGCGTGTGCTATCCAGCTTCGACATACCTTTCTGGCCGCAGCTGCCCAGGCTGTCATTTCGCGAGCAGATGATCCCTCAATACACCGAAGGGCTCCCGTTTATCAGGATCAATGAGGAGAAAAAAAGCATATGGGTAAGCAGAACTGGCGGCGACGAACTCGAAAGGTTTTATGAGTCCTACAATGAAAACACCCGGATTGCCATATCGGAAAATTTTGCGGAAGGGCTGCACGCTTTCCTTCGTATTGCAAGGAATGATAAAAAAAGGAAATTCAGTTTATTGAAGGGCCACATAACCGGGCCGCTCACGTTTACACTTGGGCTTAACGATGCAAACGGCAAGCCTGTGTATTACGATGAGGAAATGAGGGAGGTTTACCTGATGGGCCTTAAGGCAAAGGCCAGATGGCAGGTGGACCAGTTGGGGGCGCTTGTCTCGCCTGAAGAGTCCGGGGCTGGCCGATCTGTAATTATATTCATTGACGAGCCTCTTGCCTCCGCTCTCGGATCCACAACCTATATAGCCGTGGACCGCGCTGAAGCGCTCAGGCTGCTAAGCGAAACAGTGCAGGCCATAAAGGAATGCGGAGGGCTGGCCGGAATTCACTGCTGCGGACGGGCGGAATGGCCTTTCCTGATGGAATCCGGGGCGGACATACTTAATTTCGATGCCTACGATTATGGCGAGACAATTGCGATGTATCCTGCCGAAACTAAGGAATTCCTTGAAAAAGGAGGTTACCTGGCGCTTGGGATTGTGCCGACAACCGAGGCTATAAACAGCGAGAACGCCCAATCCATCAAGGACGTCTTTGCCCGGAGGATTGAGGGATTGGCCCGCTTCCTGCCGGAAGATCTGATAAAAGCACGAATATTGCTGACCCCGGCATGCGGCACAGGCTCTCTGTCCAAAGCTGAAGCGGAAAAGGTTTTCGAGCTTCTGTCCAGCCTGCGGAGATTTATTGGACAGCAATAATGCCCTGAAAGCCATCGGGCTTTGCGGAAGTCATAGGAGCGGCAAGACAACACTTGCCGGATTGCTTGCAGAAAAAACCGGCTTGCCTTTCATAAAAACGAATACATCCGGCGTTTTTAAAAGGGCTGGCCTGGATCCGGCCGCGCCAATGGATATCGAAACAAGGCTCTCAATCCAGAATCTTGTGCTGGATGCAGCCATTGAGCAATGGATTAAGGCGGGCACCGGCGGATTTATCACCGACAGGACCCCTCTGGACATGATCGCATACACAATGGCGGACATTCAGGGGACAACCCGGAT
The DNA here is from genome assembly GCA_021813405.1 of Nitrospirota bacterium. GTDB lineage: Bacteria > Nitrospirota > Thermodesulfovibrionia > Thermodesulfovibrionales > JdFR-88 > JAKAKS01. Next base: position 81,910 of record JAKAKS010000009.1, on the reverse strand, counting down.
TGATGAACAGGGCTTCTCCGGATATATTCAGAAGTGCTTCAAGGCGGCAAACAGGTTTTTTAAACTCATCGTAGTGATACAGCCGGGCATCCCTCTTGTGAAAGCGGAGGGCAAGGCCGCGCTCAACTCCGCTTACCTGGAGCACCTTAATTCACTGCTGCTTGGATTATGCGCTGACGAGCGCCTGGAAATACCATACCTGCAAATCCCGCGCGCTACCCTGGGGCTTGAAATGCGCGTGGATTTCATACTAAAACAGACCTTGTAAACATTTTTTATTTTTTTCTGAAGGCCTCCCTGTCCGCTTCGGCGTAAATCCGTGAAGTTGCCGAGGTGGGGATGGAAGCGGTTTTGAGTTCAGCATCGAAATCTTTTAAAAGGCTGTTTTCCTTCCGTATCTCCGAAATGAGATAGAAAAGGAGATAACGCGGCACCAGAAGTTTCGCTTCATCATCCAGCACGGTTTCGGCAATGGGGAGGATCTCCTCTTCGCGCCCCACCTGCCGGTTCAGATGGGCCGACAAGGTGGCCAGCTCGTCCGGGCTCAGATGGGGAGCCTCCATCTGTTTACTCTCCACTATGGCCTGTTGTATCAGACAGCGCTTTTCGGCTTCCAGCTTGAGGATCCTCAGGAATGTTTTAGTGAGGGTATTCTGGTTTTCTGGTTTGCCGGTTTGCCCGTCAACATAGCTCATTGCATCTGTTTCGATTGCCTGCCAGTCAGTAATCAGGTCCAGCATGCCCGGATTCTTGGTATGCGCTTTCATATCGGCCTCCTTAGGGATACCTGTCCCTAAGTAATTTTTATCACGAAAGGAGGCTATAGTACAGTAGGGTATAGGCAAGGAGAAAAAGTTAAGGCCCGCCGGATTGGCAGGCCTTTGTTTTTAAAAAATTTTCCCCGGATGCGGCTAAGTGCCCATTTCCCAGCTCTGGAGATATTTCTTCTGCTCCGGGGTAAGCTTGTCCATCCGGATGCCCATTGCCTCAAGCTTCAGCCCCGCAATCTGCCTGTCGATATCGGGCGGAACGGGATAAACCTTCTTTTCAAGCTTTTTGTAGTTTTTGGCTATGAACTCGGCAGCAAGGGCCTGATTGGCAAAGCTCATATCCATCACCTGGGATGGATGCCCCTCGGCCGCGGCCAGGTTTATGAGCCTTCCTTCACCAAGCAGATAAATCCTCTTGCCGCTTCTCAGCGTGTACTCTTCAACAAAATCGCGGATGGTCCGCCTGGATTTGGACATCTTCTCAAGGGCCGGTATGTCCAACTCCACATTAAAGTGGCCGGAGTTCGCCACAACCGCGCCGTCCTTCATATTCGCAAACGCCTGGCCGGAGATAACGTTTATGTCGCCGGTGACGGTGACAAACATGTCTCCGATTCCTGCCGCTTCTTTTATGGGCATGATCGTAAAGCCATCCATTGTGGCCTCAAGCGCCTTTATCGGGTCTACCTCAGTCACAATAACCCGCGCGCCCATTCCTCTTGCCCTCATGGCAACGCCTTTTCCGCACCAGCCGTAGCCGCACACAACAAAAAAAGAGCCGGCCAGAAGCCTGTTGGTGGCCCTTTGAATCCCGTCCAGAGTAGATTGCCCCGTCCCGTAACGGTTATCGAACATATATTTAGTGTAAGCGTCATTGACGGCCACTATGGGGTATTCAAGGACGCCCTTCTCCGCCATGGCCTTTAACCTTATTACGCCAGTGGTGGTTTCTTCGGTGCCGCCCGTTATGTATTTAAGCAGGTTCCGTGCATCTTTATGAATAGTGCTCACCAGGTCCGCCCCGTCGTCCATCGTTACATTGGGCGCAAGTGAGAGCGCCTGGCTTATGTGCTTGTAATAGGTTTTGTTGTCCTCGCCTTTTATGGCAAATGTAGGGATTTTTAAGTCCTTGACCAACGAAGCCGCAACGTCGTCCTGGGTGGAAAGGGGGTTGGACGCGCACAGGTGCACATCTGCTCCTCCGGCCTTTAGCGTGTCCATCAGGTTGGCTGTTTCCGAGGTCACATGCAGGCACGCAGCAAGCTTAACGCCTTTTAAAGGTTTTTCTTTCATAAATCTGGCTTTTACGCTGGCCAGCACGGGCATGTCTTTTGCCGCCCATTCGATCCGCAGGCGGCCTTTCCCGGCCAGTTTGAGATCCTTGACGTCGAATTTCACAGCCCTACCTCCTTTTTAAGCGCCTCCGCCTTGTCGGTTTTCTCCCATGTGAAATCGGCGTCTTCGCGCCCGAAATGTCCGTATGCGGCAGTCTTTCTGAATATCGGACGCCTGAGTTTAAGCTCGTCTATAATGCCCTTGGGCGTAAGCGGAAACAGTTTCCTTATCGCTTTTACAGTTTTTGCCGGGTCCACTTTTGTGGTCCCGAAGGAGTCCACCAGAAGGGAAACCGGTTCCGGCACTCCTATGGCGTAGGCTATCTGGACCTCAACTTTATTGGCAATGCCCGCAGCCACAATGTTCTTGGCAATATAGCGGGCCATGTACGCGCCGGAGCGGTCCACCTTTGTCGGGTCCTTGCCGGAGAATGCGCCGCCTCCGTGGCTTCCAACGCCGCCGTAGCTGTCCACTATAATCTTGCGCCCGGTAAGCCCGGTGTCGCCCATGGGGCCGCCCGTAACAAACCGGCCAGTAGGGTTAATGTAGTATTTAATTGTCTCCTCGTCCAGAAGGTTTTTGGGGACAACCGGCTTTATTACCTTTTCTATGATGTCCTCTTTAAGGTCCTTAAGATGCACCTCCGGGCTGTGCTGGCTGGATACCACTATGGTGTCTATCCGGAAGGGCTTTCCGTCCTTGTATTCAACAGTCACCTGGGTTTTGCCGTCCGGCCTCAGGTAGGCCAGAACGTCGCTTTTGCGCGCCTCGGTCAGCTTCATCGCAAGCTTATGGGCAAGAGAGATCGGAAGCGGCATCAGTTCCGGGGTCTCGTCGCAGGCATATCCGAACATGAGCCCCTGGTCGCCCGCCCCGCCGATGTCCACGCCCATGGCGATATCGCCGGACTGTTCATGTATGGAAGTTATAACAGCGCAGGTCTGGTAATCGAAACCGTATTTGGCCCTGGTATAGCCAATGTCCTTTATGGTTTCACGGACGATGCTGGGGATGTCAGCGTAAGCGTTCGTGGTTACCTCGCCGGCAACGAAGGCCAACCCGGTAGTTACGATCGTTTCGCAGGCCACGCGGGCCATGGGGTCCTTGCCGATTATTGAATCCAGGATGGCATCCGAAATCTGGTCCGCAATTTTATCCGGATGGCCCTCCGTAACAGACTCGGAAGTAAAGTAATAATTTTTTCTTGACATCCTTTACACCCTCCTCTCAACCCTGGTCAGTATCGTTACGAACGATTATTCTACATCAAATCGGCCTAGAATTAAAGAAAACTCTCCGGGCCAGCCCCGGACAAATATCCTCATCCTCCACTGCTATCAATCATCCGCCTCAAAATCCCTGTCCCTTTTTGCTTTTTTCATATGTTCCAGCCATTTCGGGCTTTTGTTTATTTTTCAGCCACTTGCGGCCAAATTTCTGTTCCATCTGTTCATATAGCCCCGCGCTCATCTAAGAGGTCCCGCCACTTATTGATAACATAGCAGGCCGGGCTGGGTGGGGCAGAAAACCAGAGGCATTAACTCAATATCTTGTACCCGCTACGCCGCGCGGGATATAATACGAAATTCCTGTTTCTCAGCATTTTATTTACCGGGAGACCCCTAAGGAGGCGTTTTAAAGTGATGACCATAACCGAAAAGATACTTGCCGCCCATTGCGGAAAGAAGGATGTGCGCCCCGGCGAGCTTATAAATGCCAGGGTGGACTTCGTCCTGGCAAACGATATAACGGCGCCAATCGCCATAGCCGAATTCGAGCGTATAGGCGCTGCAAAGGTGTTCGACCCGGAGCGTGTGGCGCTTGTACCGGACCATTTCACCCCTCAGAAGGACATAAAGGCCGCAGAGCAGTGCAAGCTGTTAAGGACATTTTCGAAGGCCCAGCACCTCAAAAATTATTTCGAGATAGGCCGCATGGGAGTAGAGCACGCGCTTTTGCCGGAGGAAGGGCTGGTTTTACCGGGTGATGTTGTTATCGGAGCGGACAGCCACACATGCACTTACGGCGGCTTGGGGGCGTTTGCTACCGGTGTTGGTTCAACGGACGTAGCCTCCGCCATGGCCACCGGGGAGATATGGTTCAAGGTCCCGGAATCAATGAAATTCATATATAAGGGCTCAGGTTTTCAAAAATGGGTTGGTGGCAAGGACATAGTCCTCCATACTATCGGCAGCATAGGCGTGGACGGGGCGCTTTACCGCGCAATGGAATTCACCGGGGAGGGCATACATGGCCTCCCGATGCATGCCAGGCTTACTATCTGCAACATGGCGATAGAGGCCGGCGGCAAGGCCGGAATAATAGTGCCGGACAAGATAACCGAAGAATATGTAAAAGGCCGGGCCAAGCGGGGTTACAAATTCTATGACTCTGACGCGGATGCGGCATATGCCGAAGTGCGCGAATACGATATCTCGAAGATCCCGCTTACGGTTGCCTGCCCAAGCCTGCCGTCAAATACAAAACCGGCGGCGGAGCTGGCAAATATATCAATAGACCAGGTGGTTATAGGTTCCTGTACCAACGGCAGGCTGGAAGATATCCGTGAGGCTGCATCCATTATAAAAGGCAGGAAAGTTAACCCTAACATTCGCCTTATCGTAATTCCCGCCACTCAGCGGATATACCGGGAGGCAATGAAAGAAGGCCTGCTGGACGTCTTTGTGGAGGCCGAGGCGGTGGTATCCACCCCCACCTGCGGGCCCTGCCTTGGCGGGCACATGGGAATTCTTGCCAAAGGGGAAAGGGCGCTTGCCACCACAAACAGGAATTTCGTAGGCAGGATGGGCCACCCCGAAAGCGAGGTCTACCTCTCCGGGCCGGCAGTGGCGGCGGCAACGGCTGTCCTGGGGCGCATCGGGGTCCCGGAAGAGCTTGGGCTTTAAGGCCACAGCATGAGCCCTGAAGACAAACTGAAGGAGCTTGGGATAGAACTCCCCGCGCCTGCCAAACCGCTTGGCATTTACGTTCCCGCCCTGCGGACCGGGAACCTGGTTTACCTGAGCGGGATGTTGCCGTTAAAAGGCGGCACCCTGGTTTGCACCGGCAAGCTAGGAGGGGGGCAGGTTGACATAGCCCAGGGGGCCTTAGCCGCCCGTACAGCCGCCATAAACGCCATCGCCGCACTCAAAGCAGAGATAGAAAATCTGGAAAAGGTAAAAAGATGCGTGAGGCTTTCCGGTTACGTGGCCTCCACACCGGACTTCACGGACCAGCCAAAGGTAGTCAACGGCGCATCGGAGCTAATCGGCGCAGTATTCGGGGAAAAAGGCAGGCACACAAGGATAGCGGTGGGCGTTGCCTCTCTGCCGCTTGGCAGCCCGGTGGAACTGGATTTTATCTTCGAAATTTCGGATTAGCTATAGTCAATTACCGTCTTTCGTGCTAATATCCAAGCGGCGTATTTTCAGAAAAAGGAGGCGTTAAGGATGAAAGGTAATCAGGATTTAATCAACATGTTGAATTCGCTTCTGGCGGACGAGCTGACCGCCATCAACCAGTACATGGTGCATTCCGAGATGTGCGCCAGCTGGGGATACGGCAAACTGCATGAGCACTTCGAAAAAAGGGCCATTACCGAGATGAAGCATGCCGAAACTCTCATTGGCAGGATACTCTTCCTGGAAGGCATCCCGATAGTTTCCGAACTTAGGAAGATACATATCGGCGCGGACGTGGCAAAGCAGCTGCAATACGACCACGAGGCGGAAGAGGTTGCCGTAAAAGGGTATAACACCGGCATAAAGCTGGCCGGCGAGGTTGGCGATTTCGCCACACGCGAGATACTGGAACATATCCTTGCGGACGAGGACGGCCATATAGACGGGATAGAAACACTTCAGGACCAGATTGGCCAGATGACCTTGCCCGTCTTCCTTTCCACGCAGAACTAGCGGCGCTGCACATAAAGAAAAAGGGGGCGGTCTTCCGCCCCCTTTTTTTATTTCGCGGCCTCCGCTCAAATAAGCTGGCCTTGTGGTGCTCCGGCCAAACACCGCCTCCAAACCATCATAAATTCCGCGGGCGTGCGGCCTAAAAATTGCATTGGTTCTCTGGTGAAAGTCCAGACCGGGTAAACGCCGGAGCGTCCGGCAGCAGGCGTCAGGGAAAGGCCTTTAGTATAAGGCTGGAACGGTTGTCAGGTTCACGGGCGGCGCGCCGCTTCAGGCAAAAATATGGGAGCTTGAAAAGCTCCGCTGCAATCTATGCGGATAAATCTTTAAGCCGCAGTTGCCCGAAAAGGCTAGCAATGAAAAATACGATGAACGCGTCGAGACCATGGTCGCTCTGCTTAGATACGGAAGCGGCGCCCCCTTCAACAGGACCGAACAACTGTAAGCTGGGCGCTTGGGGATGGAAAGGAGATGGAGATGGCCCGGTCTGGGTTTCCATTGAAGCCAAGCTGCTGGAAACAAGGTGATCCCGGAATTTTACAACCGTATCGAAACGGTATTCCGGCGGCTCCGGGTCTCGCGAGGCCGAGGCAGGACCAGCATGTGAGGTTCGTCTGGCCCTTCAGCTTCCTTGCAGGATTACCGCCCGTCCAAATAGCAGGAGACCTTTTTGCGCAAATCGAATATGTCGCCTTTGGCGATGTAACCGCTTACCTTATGTGTGGTTACGGCCCTTCTCAGTGTGTCTTCATCATTGGAAGAATAAAAGACTACGGGCACGTCCCTGGTCTTTTCATTGGATCTCAGCAGATAGGCCAGCCTGTCGCCGGACAGGCCAGGCATGTTAATATCCAGCAGAACAAGATCCGGTTTTATAAGGCCCACTGCGGCAGTGGCCCCGAAAGCGCGCATGTGCGTCAGCACCTTATACCCCTCATTTTCAAGAAGTTCTTTGGTTGTCATAAGCAGCTTTTCGTCGTCATCGATTACAAGGATTGTTTTCTTCCGGCCTTCCATCGTTACTCTCCTTTATTTAAGCTATGTTTTTTGCCAGCCTCGCAAAGAAAGTGGTGCCTCTGCCCCATTCGCTTTCAACCCAGATATGTCCTTTAAGCAGGTTCATAAGATATTTGGTCACAGTCAGCCCCAGTCCCGTTCCCTCGTGCCTTTTGGTCTTGGTGTCCTCTATCTGGCTGAAAGCGGCAAAAAGCTTGTCTAGGTCCTCATTCTTAATGCCGGGCCCGGTGTCGTCCACGGATACTATGATAAAATCACCTTCGGTCTCCAGATTAACGATTATCCGGCCCTCTTCAGTGAATTTGGCCGCATTGCTTACAAGATTGAGGATTATCTGCCTGAACTTGACCGGGTCGGACTCTATAAAAAGGGACTGCTCGTCTGCAACCAGTTTTATATCCACTGGCTTTGCCCCGATAAGGATCCTTCCGGTTTCCACCACATCATCCAGCTCCGCAACAACGTCAAATTTTTCGGTGATCACATCCATTTTGCCAGCTTCTATTTTTGAAAGATCCAGCACATTGTTTATGATGGCCTTCAGGCTTGCCGAACTTGAAAGCAGCAAAGACAGCCTGTCCTTAAGCTGCCCGATATATCCCTTGTCGCATGATATTTTCATCAGTTCCGCAAGCGATATGATGGCGTTTACTGGGCTCCTTAGTTCGTGTGTAACATTGGCCAGGAATTGGGATTTAACCTGGCTTATCTTTTCAAGTTCACTTGCCTTGGCATTTGCCAGCTCCTTCTGCACAATACTGTCTGCCAGGGCATGGCTTTGCCGGATAACCAGTTCCTTTACTGAAAGAAGGCCCTTGTAGCAGCCTTTAGAGTCTACTACCACCAATTCGTCATATATGTCATGAAAAGGCCTGTCCATCGCCATATCCAGCGCAACGTCCAGCCTTTCGTCACCGTCCACAAGGAGCGGAGCGGTGTCCGCAAGGCTGATAACCGGCCTTCTGCCATAAAGCTCATATCCATAAGCCCTGAAGAGCTTCATAAGAAATTTATTCCTTGTTACAAGCCCCACCGGCTCATTGCATTCAACCACCGCAAGTGCCTCCGGCCGACCCTCGCTAAAAAACCGGCCGGCGGCGTGCTTGACCAGAATGCCGGGCGCGATGTGCTCTCTGGAGGTTATCAGGCCGCCTATGCGGGTGTCGTTTTGCATAACGGCCGGCTGGGTATTTACGGGCTTCAATTCTTTTAAAACTGATGGCATTTTTTGTCCCTTCCTTTTCCCCTTAGAAATCTGCTTTAAGAATACCCGGCCAAAGTTACACCACAGTTAAACGGGAATGAAATTTTTATTACCCCTGGAAACGGCTGGAAAGGCATTTGTTTAATAAACGCCGGTTAAGGTAATTTAAATCCTTATGGACAAAAAAGATAAATTCCTGTGGGGCGTGGCCACTTCGGCATTCCAGCTTGAAGGCTCGCCGTCCTCTGATTGGGCACAATGGGACCCGGCCATGAAAGAGCGGCCTCTGGCTGCAAACCATTACAAGCTATACCGGGAAGACCTGCGCCTGCTTAAGGAGATCGGTGTAAACGCTTATAGGTTTTCCGTGGAATGGAGCCGGATAGAACCCGAAGACGGCAGATGGGATGAAAAGGCGCTGAACCATTACAGGCGCATCGTGGACCTGCTTGGCGAAAGCGGAATAGAACCGATGGTCACGATCCATCACTTTACGCACCCCATATGGTTCATCCGCAATCACCCCTGGCATATGGAAACATCCCGGGATAAATTCCTCCGGTTCGTGGAAAAGATCGCGCCAGAATTCAAAAACGTGCGCTACTGGATTACCTTCAATGAGCCCTATGTGCTCCTGCTTGGCGGTTATTTGGAGGGCTGCATGCCGCCGGGCATCAAGGACACCAAACTGGCGCTCAAGGCACTAGAGAACATACTGACCTGCCATAGCGCGGCTTATGCTATTCTCCATGATAACATCCCGGGTGCAATGGTAAGCGTTGCCCACAATATGGCGGCAATATCCCCCTGGCATCGCTGGAATCCGGCAGATAAGCTTCTGTCAAGGATAGCCACACATTTTTACAATCATTCGATTATAGATGCGTTCATGAGCGGCGTGCTGGAGGTCCGCTTCCCTCTCGGCAGGGCCATAAAGATTCCGGTGCCGGTAAAGGGCAAACTTGATTTTTTCGGCGTGAACTACTATACCCGCGTGCATATGAGATTCAACCCGTTTAAGAAAATGGGGGCCGAGCTCAGGCACCGCGATTTGGACGGGGAAGGGCTAACCGACATGGGATGGGAGGTCCATCCCAGAGGTCTCCGGAAAGTGCTGGGATACGCTTCCATGCTGAACGTTCCCCTTATAATCACCGAGAACGGGATCGCTACCAGGGACGCAAACAGGAAAATAAGTTATCTTTCCAGGCACATCGGGGCCGTTGAAAGGTGCATTAAAGAAGGGCTGGACATAAGGGGATATTTTTACTGGAGCCTGATGGACAATTATGAGTGGATACAGGGCTTCGATTCCAGGTTCGGGCTTTACAGCGTGGACTTTGACACTTTCGAGCGGAACCCCACCGCCGCGGCCTCGTTTTATTCCAGAATAATAAAAAACAGCACGTTTTAATTGAAATTTCACCTGTCTGAAATAATCCTGTAATTTTTCTTTTTTAAAATCAAACAAGATGTTGTTATGCGACTTCCATATCCACACTACATATTCAGACGGGTCAGTGGAATTGGGAAGAGTCATAGACCTTTACGGACAGGCCGGCTTTGATGTTATCGCAATAACGGACCACGTTGTAAACGGGGACAACCTGTTAGGAAAACTTGCCCAAAGATTCAGATTTTCCGTAAGGGGGGACAACTTTGATGAATACATGGCAGCCGTGCAGCAGCAGGCACGACGGGCCTGGGACAAGTACGGGATGCTTGTTATTCCCGGTGTCGAGATAAGCAAAAACCATATCTCCATTGACATGTCTGCCCATATACTGGTGCTGGACGTAAAAGAATTCATCCCGGCCTGCATGAGTTACGAAAAAATATTCCTGGAAGCTAAAAGACAGGATGCCATCACGGTTGCGTGCCACCCGCATCATCTTTCGGACAATTCCAGAGACACCTTGTACCTGTGGAACAACAGGGACAAATACGCAAGGCACATAGACGCCTGGGAGATCGCAAACAGGGATGATGTATTCAACGTCATCAGTCTGAAAAAATACCACTACATAGCAAACAGCGATTTTCACAAGCCAAGGCACTTATACTCCTGGAAGACCCTGCTGAACTGTGAAAAGGATGTGGAATCGGTAAAACAATGCATAAGGCACAACAAGGGGGTGGCGATCACCCTCTTCAGAAATTAGGAGGAACATGACCACGCAAATATTTTCGGCCCTCACCGCAGTTGGTCTTTTATGCTACGGGCTGCAGCTTTGGTCTATACGGGCCGCCGCTCAAAAGCAAGAAAATAATGAAGGTATACAGACAGACTATACCCCGCCAATTTCGATATTAAAGCCGCTTAAAGGGCTGGACGACAACCTTTTTGACAACCTTGAAAGCTTTTGCCATCTCGATTATCCCCGCTACGAGCTGATATTCGCCCTTCAGGACATGAACGACCAGGCCTGCAAGGTTGCTCAGAAGGTCAAAAACAAATACCCCGGCAAAGACATCAGGATAGTGGCCAAAAGGTGCAATGCGGGGCTGAATCCGAAGGTAAACAACCTGATGGCCGCATATGATGCCGCAAAATACGAATACATATTAATTAGTGACAGCAACGTCCAGGCAGGCAGGCAATACCTGAAAAGTACCGTGTCCCCGATGAATGACCCCAACGTTGGCCTTGTATCTAATTTAATTGAAGGCGTGGGCGGGCGCACCGCCGGCTCCGTGCTGGAGAACCTTCATATGAATTCCTTTATAATGGGCAGCGTGTGTTTTCTGGACAGATTTTTGAAATTGCCATGCGTTGTGGGCAAGTCCATGCTAATGAGGAAGAAAGATCTGGAGGCCATCGGCGGACTGCACGGCGTAAAGGACGTGCTTGCGGAGGATTATCTGCTTGGCAAAAAGATGGGTGAAAGCGGCAAGAGGGTTGTGCTCTCGCCATACCGGATACAGAATGTAAACCATTACTGGGGGATCAAAAAATTCCTTAACCGGCACACAAGGTGGGGCAAGCTGCGTTGGAAGATTGGCGGCGCAAAATACGTTTCGGAACTGGCGGCCAACCCCGTATTCACCTCGGCCATGCCGCTTTTTATTCTGGGCCCTGTTCGCTCCGCGATTATGCTGGCCCTTTTTACAAGCATGCTCAAGATAGCGGGCGACCTGTACATCGGAAAAGAAACCGGGACGGGGATGCACCCGCTTTCATATCTGCTTGTGCCATTAAAGGACATTCTCATCGGGCTCATCTGGTTTGTGCCCATCTTTTCTCAGGGAGTTGCCTGGAGGGGCAATAAATATATTATAGGCAAGGATTCCGTGCTCTCTCCGTATACGGTTAGCCGTTCCCTCGCATGGAAATACAGAATAGTAAACTCTATCAGAGAGCGTTTCGCTTAAAGGGAAAACCAATGCAGACAGAAAAAAAGAAAAAAGGACCGATAAAACCGTTTACCCAGGCACTGTTGTTTCAGGTGCTGCCAGATTTGAAAACTTTAAACTCAAAGAAAGCGGGCAGGAAATCCGCCCGGCGCAGGAGCGTACTGTGAGAAAAACAACAACATATCCCGGGACATGCCCATATTACAGCGAATGCAATTCGATTTGCCTTGCGTCCATCTCTTGCATGTTCGTCAGCGGCATCAACGCCCTTCTAAGGTGTAAAAGCGAGGACCACGACAACTGCCCGGTCTTCCTCTCAAAGGTGCTGCGGAGCGCCTGAGCCCGCATCTTTCCGCAAAGAATTCCCTTTTACAGACCCAGCCGGCGCCGGGGCTGGCATCCCGATAAAATAGCCCTGGAAGAGCTCTATACCAAGGCCGATTGCGAATATGAACTCATCCCGCTTCTCGATCCCTTCGGCTATCACTTTCATTCCAAGGCGGTGACATAGGACGGTTATGGCGTCCACAACCGCAAGGCTAACAAAATTCTTGTCAATTTGCTGTATGAAATGGCTGTCTATCTTCACGAAATCCGGCCTGATTATCGACAGCATCTTCAGCCCGCCGTAACCCGTCCCAAAGTCATCCAGGGCAATTCTGTATCCCTTGTCCCTGTAATATGAAACGGCCTCATTGAAAAGTGAATAATTCCTGACGGCGGTCTCTTCGGTGATCTCTAGTATTATCTTCTTTTTGGGGATGCCCCAGCAGTCCGCAAACTCGTCTGTAATGCCGGCCATATGGGTAGGGGAAAGGAGCGTTTCGGGACAGATGTTTATGAAAAGACGGGCGTTTTCCTGGCGCATGAAGCCGTTTGACGCCTCTCTTATAGCGTTTTCGCTGCAGTACATATCCAGAGACGATATGGTTTCCGTCCTTATTGCAGCCTCAAAAAGTTTAGCGGCGGACTGATATCCAGTTCCATGTTTAAACCTGGAGAGCGCCTCATAGCCAAAGACCTCCCCATTCACTGAGCAGACCGGCTGGAAATGTACGGTCAGTAAATCATTTTCTATAATGTCGAGAATGTGGTCTCTTTCGTGTCTGATATTTTTCATAAAAGTTTCCTTTATGCAGTGGATTGGAAATTATACTTTTTTGTGTTTGCGGAAATATTAAATTGATATTAAATACTGGAGAAAACGGGGGAAAAATTTCAGAGGGGCCGGCCCGGCCCCTCTGAGTCATGAGATGGATCTAGAACGCAAACTCCAGGCCATGCATGGCCACTACGGCGGTCTTCTTTGCGCCGCCGTTGAAGCCCGCCAGTCCGGCCGTGTCGTTATAGAAATTGCCGGCCACAAGGGCACCGGCCTTTACAAAGTAATTGAGGTTCTTCGCAAGCGCATAATTGGCCACCATGTCGTACTCGGTGCCGATATTGCTGCTTACGCCATGGCCCAGCGCAGCCGCGAAGGCGGACGTCTCCGTGGCCTTCAGCAGATATGCATCCAGCACCACTTTCAGGTCCGCAACAGGGTTGAGATCTACGCCAAGATTCAGCATCTCCGTGTTAGACCACTGGCCGAACACACCTTGGCCGTTCACCTGGCCCATGGCGTTTGCTGCCTGATAACCGTAAACCACGGTGTGGTATGGGTCGTCCATCCGGAAGTTGACGAAGGCGTCAACATTGTTGCTGTTGACCTTCGGGCCGCTACCGTAGACGCCGGCTAAGCGCACGTTGGCCAGGCCGAAGTTGTAGCCAAGGTCAAGTTCCAAAGCATAACCTTTAAAATCACCCTTCGCGCCACGGTTGGTAGTCAGGTTCGTGCCGCCGGCAAGCGCGCTGCCAAACTGCTGGTCGTACTCGAACGCATAGGAAAGGCCGCTGAATTTACCCGCGGCGTTAAGGCCCAAATCCTGAAGCTTGATATTGGGGCCAAACTGAATATTGCCATTTGCTGGAACATTTATTTTTGTAGCAGCTTCCGGCCCGTTCGCGTAAACATAGTAGGCCTGAAGGTTCTGGGCTGCCAGCACCTGATTGAGGGCCGCTACATAAACGTCCAGGTCGCTGGAATTCGAGGGGCCGGTTACACCCGCATCGCCCTCAGCGGCCTTAATAGCGACAGCGGTAATATGAGTCTGCGGCGTCGGATCCAGCCAGCCCACTATAGCGTCATCGCCGAAGTGCGTGTGGTCGAAGAACAGGGTCTCCGGGCCCAGTGCCAAAGGCATATGGCCGGCCTTTATGCCTGCCGGCACCCCAAACAGTCCGGTGCCGTTGTATTGTATCCACGCTTCCAGAATGCCCATGGCGGTAGGCTTGGCATTGAAATCCGTGCCAACGGGATCGTTGGCAGGCCCAATATTGGGCGGAGTGCCCCATTTAAACGAGTCTGCATAGCCGCTGTTGGACTCCAAATGAATTCTGCCTGATACGTTGCCAGCCGACGCGTCGACGGCAAGTCTTACCCTCTCGTCATAATAGGTCTGGTTTTGCCCGTCCACAATCGCGCCGTTACCAGCGATGTTCTTTTTCAGCCAGCCCCTTACCCTCAGGTCGCCGCTGATGGTGATCTGTGTAGTCCCCTTGGCCACAATGGCCGAAGTCTCAGCCGGTATCTCGGCATGGATGGCAAGAGCCGGCGCAGCCAGGCCTAAAAACGCTGCCAAGCCAGCCGCCAATGAAATAAGCCTCTTCATTCCTAATCTCCTCCTTTTGTAATATCAGGGCTTATGCCCTCACCGTTTGCGCAAATGGCGAAACGTCCTTCCCCTGGATCTCTTCAATTAACGTTTAATGCGCCTCATCACCTCCTTGCCAGGCAAGCCAGCTGATAAATATGTCAGCTGGCATATTTAAAATTGAATTTAAATTTTGCATAGTATAAGGCCCGATATATTACAGAGACTTTAAGACGAAGTTAAATTTTGCAAGCGCGAAACAGAACATATCAAAAATGAGGCTAGTGGGTTTTTCGGGTGATTTTTAAGGCCGCTTACGTAAACATATTGCGCCGGATTATTTTACAGGGCCGGAGAGGACCAGCCGCTGGTCCGGCCCTCTCCGGCCAGGTGGTTAGGAATGAGGTTTGCCTCATTGGGTCTATGATAAAGCGAATATATTAAGAAAATATTTTCTCCGCATTAATTTTCTGTTAAATGAATTTTTAGGTGGTCGGATATCCGGTACGCAAAGGAAAAGACCCGGTTGTATTACATAACTGTTAAGTTGTGATTAAATTTCGATTAACAAAGCTTTAGCCTATTTCAAAATAGTTTTATCTGTTGCAAGATACATCATGAGCGCAAAAAAAATACTGGTAGTGGAAGATGAAAAAGGTATAAACGAACTTGTCTGTTACAACCTCCGGAAGGAGGGGCTCCGGACAGAATCCGTCTTCAATGGCGAAGACGCGCTGAACAGTATAAAAAACGGCAGGCCCGATCTTGTGCTGCTTGATTTAATGCTGCCCGGCATTGACGGAATGGACCTTTGCCGCAAACTGAAGGCGGACAGTGAGTTTTCACAAATCCCCATAATTATGCTTACGGTGCGCTCGGAGGAAATAGACAGGGTGCTTGGGCTGGAACTGGGCGCTGATGATTATATTTCAAAACCCTTCGGAATGCGCGAGCTTGTCTCCAGGGTCAAGGCCGTCCTGAGGCGCTATTCACGCGCAGTTGCCAGTGAAAGCGCGGCTGTAAAATCCATGGAAATAGGCAATTTGACTATAGATACAGAAAAGTATGTTGTCAAAAAGGACGGCAGGGATTTGGAACTGAGCGCGCTTGAGATCCGGCTGCTTGTTTATCTGGCCGAAAGGCCCGGCAAGGTATTCAGCAGGGACATGCTTTTGGATTACGTGTGGAACTCTGAAGGATATGTGGAACCAAGGACTGTTGATGTGCACATTCGAAGGATCAGGGAAAAGATAGAGGACGACCCGGCCAATCCAAAATACATCATCACAAAACGGGGGCTTGGATATTTCTTTGCAGAAAATTCCTAGATCCGCCACTCATAATGCAAGGCCAGTAGCGCCAAGCTTCGCCGGAAAAATTTGGCATTCATTCCAGAGATGGTATTTCTGAATTTTTTAGAAAGTCAAGTTTAGGTATTATTGCGTTGCGCTCTACAGCTCGGCGCTCCGGCTTCTGCGGGCTCCAACCTATAGCATGCAGGCGTCTTCCAATATGATCGCCATGATATTGGACACCGAAAAGCCCACGAACAAGCTGGGCCACACGTCTCACTAATTAAAATGCCGAAGGGGGGATTTGAACCCCCACGAGGTTGCCCCCACTAGACCCTGAACCTAGCGTGTCTGCCAGTTCCACCACTTCGGCTAAGTTTATATATTATCTTCTTTCCCGGAAAGAGGTCAAGGTGGGCGGCTGCAAAAGGCCTTCCCCTTTATTGCATTATTTTCTCACTATAAACGGGCAGAATCCGGAGAAGACCAGCCCGGAGCGTCCATCAATGCTCACCGGAGTGCCCTCGGTTATAATCGTGCCTCCGAATTTCGCGCCGAGTGCTCCTCCTTTTTCGTCCGCCACCAGTTCCATATCAGCACAGGCAACAACGGACGCGATTCCGAATTTCTGCGCCAGCACGGCCGCGTGCGAGGTTATCCCGCCAAACGATGTCACCAGCCCCCCTATATGGGGCATCAATGAAACGTCCTCCGTGCCAACAGTCCTTCTCAAAAGTATCACCGGAGCGCCAGTGCTTTTTTTGAGCGCCTCCAGCTCTTCGGCCGATGACGAAAAAGACGCCGCTCCGCTCACTGCGCCGCCCGCCGCGCCTGCGCCGCGTCCGATAATGCGGGAGCCCATCTCGCAGACCTCGTCGAATTTCAAAGATCCGGCCTCGCCCGGCTCCATGCGCCTGGCCTGCACCACATAGAATTTTCCGGCCCCATTTGGCGTTATATAGGCGGCCTCAACCTCCTGGGGCAGCCCGCCCATGGCGCGCTCGATTTTTTCCGCGGCATCCACGTGGATTTTAAACAGCCCAGGGTTTGTCTCTTCCAGGCTTTTTTTATTGGGGGCTGGAGAGTCCGAAGAGATGGGAACCCCCCTGCCTCCGCCCATGGCAATCTCCTCTCCGGTGGAGTGCGCAAGGAATTCACCAAACGGTTTTTTAGCATACGTAAACGGATTCCTTGTAAAGAACATCGAGGAGCCAGCCCCGTGCTTTTGGGTGTTGCCGCAGACCATCTCTATAAGCATTACCGATGTGCCCCACCGGTCCGACATGTTCATGGCCTGCCTGAACTGGGCCGCTTTAGGCCGGTACCACGAGGAGTAAACGGCCCACACAGCGTTTGCCGCCTGCTCAAATACATCATCTGGCGGGGGCCATGCGCGCCAGTCCCCGTCAGCGGGGGCCTTGATTTCCGATTCATACAATTCCACCAATTCTTTCACTCCGTTTGCGTCAAGAAGCTCCCTGGAGGGAACCGCCTTTTCAGCAATCAGCCTGCCGCTTAACTTTTCAAACCGGGCAGTGTCTATGCCGCAGACCGCCGCGCCATATTGCTCCAGAAATCTCCGCATGGAGTCCCAGCCAAGCCGCTCGTCACCAGTTTCGGATATAAACCCGGCCAGCGTGTTGCGATTAAGCCCGCAATAGAGTATGGAGGTGAGAATGCCCGGCATGGATATATAGGAGCCGCTCCTTACCGCGATAAATAGCGGCTTTCCCGCACCTCCGAATTTTCTGCCGGTGCGTGCCTCCAGTATGCCTACGGCGTCCCGTAGTTTCTCTCTGAATTTGTTGCCTTCAGTATATGCCCGGCAATCTTCCGTCCTGATGGCGGAGAATGCCACCCAGTTTGGTATGTCCACCCCCGCGTCATTTAGGTAAAGAAGCCCTTTGGCCTTGCCTCCCATTTCGGGGGCAAGTGGCATCGCCCCTTCTTTTGTAATCCTGGCCGGGTCAAACAACTCCGTATGCACAGGCGCGGCGTCAGGATTTAAAACAATATCTCCATTGGCGGCAATGGCCCTGGATACCGCCTTCGTAAAAACGGCAAGGAGCCGGTCGGCCTCGGTCATCCCGGTTGCCTCGGCCAGCATGCCCCTCAGCACGATGTCCGCCGCCTTGTCCGGAAAATCCTTTACCTGGGGGTCAAGCCCCATGAGTTTTTCCGGCAGGCCCGTTTTTGGATAAAGCGATATCACCCCGGCCAGCGGCGGGCTGAACGTGCGGCTGAAAACCTCCACCCGCCACTTAAGCTCCCTCTGCCAAATCCTGATGAGGTCCGCCAACTGGGACAGCGTTATCCTTGCGTTTTGCATAATTGCGCATGTTTCATCCAGCTGGAAATCCGGGATGCCAAGCAATCCGAAGAGGCAATTCAACCCATAAAGCGCTTCCAGCCCGGCCCTCAGACCCTCAGGCCGGTCCGTCTTTTCAAGCTCCCCCGCCACCTCCTCCAGCATTATCCGCACCCCGGCCTCAAGCCTCAGAAATTCCGACAACGCATCGAACTTCGGCTCCCGGTAGCTGCCCAGCACCGATGGTATCCCGAAGGCGATGTGCCGCTTGAAAAAAAGGTTTTCCTGGGCGCTGGTCTTTTCGCTGGACGTAAATATGTCTTTCAGCTTCCGCATCTTTTCAAGCGCCTGGCTTAACGCATTTTCTTTTTGGCCGCCATCTCCGGGAGGAGGGCCGCTTGCGTGAGAATATTTTTTAACTATCTCCTGGTAGGCCCGCAGGAAAAGAAAAACCTTCCGCTTCATCTCTTCTGAAGCACTAACGGAATCCAGTTTCGCCCTTATCGCCGCCTCCGGCATTTTGAGCAGATTTTGAAAGTCCTGCTCCCCGGGCTGGCCCGGAAAGAACTCTTTTACCGCCAGGGAATAAGAGGCGAAAATCTCCCGGTTAATGCTGGCCAGCACGTCAGAGGGCACTGTATCTTTCAGGAGTGCGGTATCCACGGCCAGCCAGGCCCTCATCACGGCTTCCATCAACCTGATGTTGTGGCTGCTGGCGTTCACGTGGGTCTGCTTTCTAACAAAATAAAGCACGGGGTCGTTGCCCCAGGAATCCATCTCCGTGGTAAGGTCCCTTATCGTGCTTGTGGCCCCAACCTCGCTGAAAAAAACGGGTATCTTCTTTAGCAGCATATAGTTAAAGAAAAAATCCCCTTGCATTGCGTCCGAGTTCAGATACTCCGAAACGTTTCTCTGAAAAATCCTGTCGTCCGGGACGAATGCCCCGCTCAAATAAATATTGCAGATTATGCTTGCCTGCACATCCTGTAATGCCGGGCCTCCCGCGGCCAGAACGCCCAGGAGTCCGGCCAGCCTTTGCAGATGAAGCGGATTGACAAGCTGCGCCCACGTTTCGCTTGAAACTCCGCTTGGCCTTGCGGCCGGGATAATAATGCCCTTCAGCATTTTTTTGTATGCGCTTGCAAGCCCTTCAAAGCCGGAACCAAGCACAGCCTGAGCGGTTGAGCCGTCCAGCACGGTTTTTTCCGCCAGGGCGGATGCGGAAGCCGAAGCGCGCTTCAGCAGGCCAAGGGCAAGCCGCCCGATTTCATCATTTCCACGCCCAAGCCTGACAAGCGAACGGAAAAATTCCGGAAAAGACGAAAGCAGGGCCTCCAGCGCCTGGGCGGAAATCTTTTTACCCCCAAGCAATCCCATAACCGCCCCTGCAAGCGCGGCGGCATTTCCAGGGCTTAGGTTTGCGCGGGCGGTGTCTATCAGGTTTTTGACCCCTCCCTCGCCTTCAAGTATGGAGAGGTCCAGCCCGGACGCCTCTTTTACCGCCTCATCCACGCGCCCGGATTTTATCAGAGAAAGCGCGTGTTCAATCTTTTGCAAAAGCTCCGGCTTTCCTGCCTCCGAATAGCGCAGAAGCGTGGCCATCTGCCCCTGCGGGATGTTTGCCGCCTTTACAAGTTCGATTACCTCCGGCGGAAGCGCCTGCACAGCCACGGTCCGCTTCTTAAGGTCCTCGATCAGTTTTGTTGCAATCGGCATTGCATCCATATCCGGGAATCTGTTTTTAAGCAGGGTAATAACCCGGAGCGCCCTGAATGGTTCCATGGAGAGATCGGCCCCGGAGGCTGCCGCGTTTGCCGCCCATACGGCCGCCGCGCTATGGAGCCTTCCGGCGTCCTCTTCCTTATCAAGCGGAAGCATTATGACATCCAGCGCGTTTGCCGCGGCCCTGCCCTGTGCGCCCTTCGCGCACCGTTTCCCCGAAGCGGCCAGCCACAAAAAGCGCACAAGAAGGCTGAAAGAGCTGTAGAAAGTGTCTCTGTCGGCCCAGAAGATGTCTATGGAAAGCCCGTGCAGGTCCTCGGAAAGTTTTATCCAGTCCTTTTTTGTGGAGCTTATGCTGGCTATAACATCTTCGGCGCGCCGCAGCAGGCCGGGCCTGGAGGCAAGCGGCCCGGTAAGGGCCATCGGGTTCAGCCCGGAGAGTTCCCTGGACAGCTCTATCGCCGGGGTATAGTACACCCCCGCCTCATGCTTTTTTAAAAGGAAAGTGCCTACATGCCTGCCGTTCTGGACGATGTCTATCTGGAGATTCCTGGCCTCCAATAACTTTACAGCGGGGGTGCGCACCTCGAAAAAACCGTCTTTAAGCGGGGCGCGGGCAAGCTCCACGCCGCCATGGATAAGCGCGGCCTTGTAGTCCCCCGCCGGCATGCCAAGGACTGTCCCCCTGAGTATGGCCGTGCCGCCTTCCTCGCATATGCAGAAGTCCTTGGC
Source organism: Nitrospirota bacterium (assembly GCA_021813405.1). Classification (GTDB taxonomy): domain Bacteria; phylum Nitrospirota; class Thermodesulfovibrionia; order Thermodesulfovibrionales; family JdFR-88; genus JAKAKS01. The sequence goes on along the minus strand of JAKAKS010000009.1, from coordinate 61,569 downwards.
CAGGAGCGAGGTAACAAGCCCCTTGTACGCCGTTGCCAGCGTGCCAGCCAGGTAATTAAGTGCACATATCTCATTAATGGCCATATTATTAGTATTATCAAAACAGGGCAAAAGGGAAAGATGGACAACCTTTTTTATATGTTCAACCCCAAACCAGCAAACTACTGATTAATAGTGTTTTTGCGGAATTCCCTGTTCAATCTGTTCAAAGCGGCCCGAACCCGCCGCCGGTTTTTCCCTTCCAAAGTGGCATTTTTATGACCGGCCAATACATCCTCCGCACTATTTATAACACGGCCCGCAATGACAGATTAATCGTAACCTCAAAGCGCGTCCCGGAATCTGTCCAAAAGTTTATTCTGAAGCGAAAGAGAGCGGGAATTGTGGCAGACAGGAAAGAAAGGGAAAACCGCCCCGCAAACGTAGCGGTGCTGCATTTTAAACGATTTCTCCCTGATGACGCGGCATGCCGCTATTTCAGCCTCTTGCAGCCGGAAACAATTTTGGGACAGGTTCTACAGCCCCATCTTCTTAAGCGCTTCTTCGGATTTGGTGGCCTGGGCCGGGGCGTCCTCCGGCAGATAGAGCATCACCCCGCCCCTTACCGGGCGGATGACTATCTTGCCCTCCTTGGCAAGCTGGTTTGTAACCTCTATCGGGTCCGCCGCGCCCTCGAAATATTTCTTGAACGCTTCGTTAAACCCCGAAAATACGGTATGTATGCCTTTATACGGCTCTTTCCTGAGCGAGACGATTGCCTTTTTTACAAACTCTTCGTAGCTGATCTTCCCCTCGGCCATCTTTCCCTCCTAAGTGGCTATGTCGTTTTCAACGGGCGGTATCTGCCTGCCGTACACCTCAGCCAGTATTTCGCCCGCCCCCATGGCTATCAGCCTTTCGGCAAGCGCCGTCCCAAGCGTCCTGGCCTGGGGCAGCTTGAATTCCCCTTCGCTGTGGGCCTTAACGGTCTTTTCGCCGGAAGGGCTTCCCACAAGCCCGTCCATTACCAGCCTGCCGTCCACCAGCCTTGCATAGGCAGCTATGGGCACCTGGCAGCCTCCTTCAAGCCTTCTAAGGAAACTCCTTTCGGCACGGACGGCGATGGATGTCTCTTCATGGTCCAGCTTGCCTACAAGCCCGTTTATAAACTCATCGTCCACCCTGCACTCTATCCCCACCGCGCCCTGCCCTATGGCCGGAAGCATCACCTCCGGGGCAAGTTTTTCGGTTACGCGGTCCTCAAAACCAAGCCTTTTCATCCCTGCGTAGGCCAGCACGATTGCATCATAAAGCCCTTCGTCCAGCTTTCTTAGCCTGGTATCAAGGTTGCCGCGAAGGCTGCTGATCTTCAGGTCCGGGCGCAGTTGGAGAAGCTGGCAGGTGCGCCTGAGGCTGCTTGTGCCTATATGGGCGCCTTTTGGCAATGAGCTAAATCCCTTCGCCTCGCGGCACACAAGCGCGTCCGCCGGCAATTCCCTTTTGCATATGGCCTTCAGGTGAAGCTCCGGGGGGAGGTCCACCGGAACGTCTTTCATGCTGTGCACCGCCAGGTCCGCCTGGCCGTTAAGCAATGCCTCTTCTATCTCTTTTACAAAAAGCCCCTTGCCGCCCACCTTGGCCAGGGCCACATCCAGGATCTTGTCCCCGGTGGTCTTTATGGTGTTCAATTCCACCTGTATATTTTTGTCCAGGGCTTCAAGCTGCCCTTTAACCCAGTTGGCCTGCCATAAGGCGAGCTTGCTTCCGCGCGTTCCTATTACTATTTTCTTTTTCATGCTCCCTTTCAGCAGCCCCCGTTCAATCCGTAGAGTTTTATTATCATGGCTATCAGCTGGTCCCTGTCCCCGGTGTCCTCTTTAAGGGCAGCCGTGGGCGGGTGTATAAGCTTGTTCACGATGGAGCTGGCCATCAGTTCAACCGCCTTGCGCTCCTTTTCGTCAAGGTCTGTCTTGTTAAGCATCTTCTGGACTTCGCATTTCCTGATCTCTTCGGCCCTCTGCCTAAGCGACACTATGGCGGGCACGCTTTGCAGGCAGTCCAGCCAGCGCTCGAAGGTCTCGACCTCCTCGCTCACAATCATTTCCGCCTTGTCGGCCTCCTTCCGGCGCTCGCTGCGGTTGGAGTCCACCACGGTCTGGAGGTCATCCACGTCATACAGGTAAACATTGTCAAGCGAGTTTACCTGCGGATCTATATTCCTTGGCACCGATATGTCTATCAGAAAGAGCGGCCTTTGCTTCCTCTTGCCCATGGCGGCATGCACATCGGGCTTCAGAACCACATAATCCGGCGCGCCCGTGGAGCACAGGACGATGTCCGCGTGCAGCATCTCGTCCTTGAACTCGTCAAACGGCACCGCCTTGCCCTCGAACTCACTGGCAAGCTCCTGCCCGCGGGCAAGCGTGCGGTTGGCAACCACAATCTCCTTCACCCCGCTTGCCATGAAGTGCCGCGCGGCCAGCTCGGCCATCTCGCCGGCGCCAAGCAGCAGGACTGTCTTGCCGGCAAGGTCCGTAAATATCTTTTTGGCCAGCTCCACTGCGGCAAAGCTGATGGAAACGGCGTTTTCCGCTATGCGGGTTTCGGTGCGCACCCTTTTTGCCACGGAAATGGCCTTTTTCATAAGCCTGTTTAAAAGCACCCCCGTGGCCTTCTTTTCCAGGGCAAACTCGAACGCGGCCTTTACCTGGCCAAGTATCTGCGGCTCGCCCAGCACCATGGAGTCCAGGCTGGATGCCACCCTGAATACGTGCCTTATGGCGTCCGGGCCGGAGTGGAAATAAAGCGTTTTGCCTTCCAGCAGCCCGGCAGGGATGGAGTGAAAGGAGCTTATGAACCTTTTTATCTCACGCTTGGCGCCGTCAGGGTCGCTTACGTGTGCGTACAGTTCCACGCGGTTGCAGGTGGAAAGTATAGCGGCCTCCTTAACGCCGGGCAGGTCTTTAAGCCCCTGCAGCCCCGGCGCCAGCTTGTCCCCCGAGAAGGCCAGTTTTTCCCTGACCTCCACGTCGGCGCTCTTGTGATTGAGTCCGGCGACAAGCACCTTCATCAGAAAATATGCTGTCCTTTCTGCAAAAGCGCCAGTCCCGCAAAGGCGATTATTATTGTGGCAAAGCCGATTATCGAAAGCACGGCGGCCCTTCTGCCCCTCCAGCCGGCAAGCAGTCTGGAATGGAAGACCACCGCAAATATAAGCCAGGTGATTATGGACCACACCTGTATAGGCTCCCAGCTCAGATAGCTGCCCCAGGCGTTGTCCGCCCAGATGGAGCCGCTTATTATCGCCAGCGTAAAAAGAGGGAACCCCATGGTTATCAGCCTGTAGCTTATCTCGTCCAGCCTTTGAAGGCTTGGGAGCCTTTCAAAAAGGCCGCCAAGCCGTTTGCGCTTCAGGTGATGCTCCTGCACAAGATACATAAACGCCAGCCCGGCCGCTAAGGCAAATGCGGCGCTGGACATGAAGGCAAAAAATGTGTGTATGCCAAGCCAGTAGCTCCTGAGCTGCGGGGTAAGCGGCTTGGATGCGGAGGACAGCACCGATGAAACCAGCGTAAGCGCAAACCCTATGGGTATTATGAATGAGCCCAGCAGCCCAAGCTTGTAGCTGTATTCCAGCAGCAGGAAAAGCAGGAACACGCACCACGCAAAGAAGCTTGTGGCCTCATGCGCGTTTACGATGGGTATATGGCCGTCTGCAAACCAGCTGTATACAACGTTTGTGGTGTGGAAGAGGAAGCCCACAATGACGAACATGTAAGCGGCCTTGGGCAGTATCCTGGTGCTTTTGAACAGGTCGAAAAACGCCGCCAGCATCGCCAGAAGGTAGAAAAAAAGCGCTATCTGAAAACTAAGTGCGCCCATTCAGGATATCAAGGACCTCCTTAAGGCATTTCTGGCCGTCAACGCTGTAAAAGGCATTTGCATTCCGGTTACCGGCGCCTCCGGCCTCAGGCGCCCCAGCGCCATTGGGGTAATACACAATCCTGGCCATATCAAGCACGCGATGTGCGCTTTTTTTGACCTCTGTACCACCAATAAATATTACAATATCGGGTTTTAAAACCTCAACGGCACTGTTTCCCTCAATCACTACACCCGGCAACCCAGCCAATGCCCCCATGGCGGCCGAAAGGGCCTCTTCAAGCTCCTGCCCGCCGGGGCTTTGCACCCAGACCACCTTTGACGCGCCCGAGGTCAAAAGCCTTGCCGTGTCCTTCCCGGGGGCCTTGAGCACCGCTTCGTCTTCAGTAACGGAGGTGTAAAGAGCGGTCCTTGTGTACTTAAGCGCGCCCCAGCCGGGCAATTGCCCAAGAAGCATCCCGGCAAATAAAGTTTTGCCAACCCCGCTGCCCGCACCGCCTATGCCTATGGTTGGCAAAAGGCCTTAAACCCCGGCCGCGCCGGTGTCCTGCTGGCTGCCGCCCGCGGCCTCTTCCTTTATCTCCTCACTGAACCCGCATTCCTTGTTGGGGCAAAACAGCACATGGGCCGCCTTTGTATTCTTTTCAAGCAGATATGGGTTTTTGCAGTTCGGGCACGCCTTGTTTACGGGCTTGTACCAGGAGATGAACTTGCAGCTGGGGTAATTGCTGCAACTGTAAAACAGCTTGCCTTTCTTGGAGCGCCTCTCCACTATCTGGCCGCCGTCGGCCGGGCATTTTATCCCAAGCGATATTGGTTTTGTGCTCTTGCAGGCCGGATAACCGGAACAGGCCAGGAACTTGCCGAACCTGCCGGTCTTAAGCACCATGGGGGAGCCGCATTTTTCGCACGTCTCCTGTATGGCAGGCGCCTGGCATTCCGGCTCGTCTATCGGGCAGGTGCTCTTGCATTCCGGGTACCCGCTGCACGCCAGGAACCACCCGTGCCGCCCCCAGCGCTTCACCATGGGAAGTCCGCATTTCTGGCATTTTACGTCCGTAGGGACGTCTTCGGGGCGCACCTTGCCGGGCGTCTTTATTGCGGTCTCTATCTCCTGGCCAAAAGGCACGTAAAACTCCTTTATGACCGATTGCCATTTCATGTTGCCCTGCTCTATCTCATCCAGTTCGTCTTCCATTCTGGCGGTAAAGCCCGTATCCATAAGCTCCGGGAATTTCTCCACCAGAAGGCCTGTAACCAGCACGCCAAGATCGGTAGGCTTGAACCTGCTGGCCTCCTTGGCCACATATTTCCTGTCCTGTATGGTGGACAGGATGGTGGCATAAGTGCTTGGCCTTCCAATGCCCTTTTCCTCAAGCGTTTTAACAAGCGTGGCCTCAGAGTACCTGGGCGGCGGCTGAGTGAAATGCTGCAAGGGTTTTATTTCCAGAAGTTTCAGCCCCTCCCCTTCCGGCAGGGCCGGCAGTATGGCCCCCTCGTTCTCATCTTCGGCGTCTTTGTAAATGGCAAGGAAACCATCAAACTTTATCACCGTGCCGGATGCCTTCAAAACGGCCGCATCGCCGGCCTTTATCGTAAACACGGTCTGCTCCAGCTCCGCCTGGGCCATCTGGCTGGCCATAAAGCGGTTCCAGATAAGCGTATAAAGCCGCAGCTGGTCCTTCTGAAGGAAGGGCTTCAGTTTTTCCGGAGTTCTGTCCGGATAGGTCGGGCGGATGGCCTCGTGCGCTTCCTGCGCGGAGGCCTTGCTCTTGTATTTCGGCGGCTTTTCAGGCAGGTATTTTTCCCCGAACCGGGTCTTGATTACCTCTCTTGCCCACTGCTGGGCCTCTGCCGCAATATTGACAGAATCCGTCCTCATGTATGTGATAAGGCCAACCGGCCCCTCGCCGCCAAGCTCCACGCCCTCATAGAGCCCCTGGGCAAGCATCATCGTCTTTTTCGCGGTAAACCCAAGCCTCTGGGCCGCCTCCTGCTGAAGGCTGCTTGTTATGAACGGCGCGGAGGGCGAACGCCTCCTGGCCTTTTTCTCGATGGAGCTTAATATGAACCTTGCGCCCGAAAGGGCCTCCACGGCCCTCCTGGCGTCCTCGCCGTTTCTTAAAAGGAACTTGTCTTGGCCCGAAGCTCCGCCGCGCTCTATAACGGGCTTGCCGTCCAGCTCAAACAGCCTGGCCTCAAACGCCGGCTTCTGCGAACCCTCCAGCATGGCCTCAACGGACCAGTATTCCTCTTTCTTAAACGCCTCTATCTCCTTTTCCCTTTCCACCACAAGGCGCACCGCCACGGACTGCACCCTGCCCGCGCTGAGGCCCCTGCGCACCTTCCTCCAAAGAAGCGGTGAAAGCTCGTAACCAACAAGCCTGTCCAGCACCCTTCTGGCCTGCTGGGCGTCCACCTTGTGCACATTTATCCTGCCGGGGTTTTTCAGGGCCTCCTTAACGGCCCTTTCCGTAATCTCGTGGAATGTTATGCGGAAAAGTTTGCCGTCCGCCTCCTCCGCTGCCTTTTTGCCCTTGCCGGCCAGTTCCGCCGCTATGTGAAAGGCTATTGCCTCGCCTTCGCGGTCCGGGTCAGGCGCAAGGTAAACCTTCTCGGCTTTTTTGGAAGCCGCCTTAAGCTCGCGGATTATCTTTTCCTTCCCCGGGATTACAACGTAGGTGGGCTCGAAATCCTTGTCCTTTTCAACCCCAAGTTCTTTTTCGGGGAGGTCTTTAACGTGGCCCACGGAGGCCTTTACGATAAAATCCTCGCCGAGTATTTTATTGAGCGTCCGGGCCTTGGCCGGAGATTCCACTATTACAAGCGATGATCCCATGTTGTTTTATGTCCTTTTTATTGCCTTCGTCATAATTTTGCACTTTTTATTTTTAGCATTTTAGCAGATGGAGAATCTTTTTCCAGCACTCTGCCGCACATGCCCGCTTAATTCCAGCCCCAGCAGCACCGTGGAAAGCCAGGCCGCCCCGGCCCCCATCTCCCTGCAAATATCGTCTATGTGCCTGGGCTCCTGCCCAAGGTGCTTTATAACCTTTTTTTCGTCTTCAGTCAAATCCGCCATTCCCCTGCCGTCCGTCTTCGCCGGTTTTTTCCTTAAAAAACCTTTCAGCATGGGGGCAAGCTCTTCCACTATATCTTCCGCGCTCATGACCATGGCTGCCCCCTTTTTTATAAGCTCGTTTGTGCCTTTGGACAAGCCGGAACTTATATTGCCCGGTATGGCAAAGACCTCCTTGTTCTGGTCCAGCGCGCAATGCGCCGTAATCAGGGAACCGCTGCCCGCCGCCGCCTCAACCACCAGCACCCCAAGCGAAAGCCCGCTTATTATCCGGTTTCTCCTGGGGAAATTTTCCTTATTGGGCAGCGTGCCAAAACAGAATTCGCTTATAACCGCCCCCGAACGTGAGATGTCCCCCATCAATTTTTTATTCTCCGCCGGATAAGGCACATCCAGGCCGGAGCCCATCACGCCTATGCTCCTGCCGCCCGCCTCAAGCGCGGCCTTATGCGCGGCGGTGTCTATGCCGCGTGCAAGCCCGCTGACAATCGTAAACCCCATTCCGGCCAGCGCCCCCGAAATATTTTCAGACTGTGAAAGCCCGTAATTGGTTGGCATTCTTGAGCCAACCACCGCCAGGGCAAAGCGGTCCTCGGGCTGGATGTCCCCTTTGGCAAAAAGCACCCGCGGAGGGTCCGGCAGGGATTTGAGGGCCTCCGGGTATTCAGGGGATTCCATCACCAGAAGCTTTATCCCGTGCTCATGCGCATAAGTTAAATCGCGCTCCACCTTCTTCCAACCGGAAAACCTTGCTATGCATTGGGCCTTTTTCGGGGTAAGCCCTGAATCCAGGAGTTCCTGTTCAGACGCCTCGAACACCTTCTGCGCGGAACCGAACAAGGCAAAAAGCCGCTTGATTGTAAGGGGGCCTATCTCCCTTATGGAGCACAGGGCCAGAAGATGTTTGCCGCAAACGGGTGCGGCCTTGCTGCCCGGCATAAAAAATTAATGCTTGCCCTTAGGCCGCCCGGCCCTCGATTGTTTCAGGACCTTCAGCCTGAGCGCGTTTAGTTTTATGAAACCAGCCGCGTCCTTCTGGTCGTACAGGGTCTCTTTCTCAAACGTGGCCAGTTCCGGGTTATAAAGGGTATAAGGCGATTTTCTGCCCACCACCTGGCAAGTGCCCTTATAGAGTTTCAGCCGCACCGTGCCGGTGACGTTCTTCTGGCTTTCATCCACAAGCTTTTGCAGAAGCTCCCTCTCCGGAGAGAACCAGAACCCGTAATAAACGCACTCCGCGTACCTGGGTATCAGCCCGTCTTTAAGACGCAGGGCCTCCCTGTCCATCGTAATGGATTCCATGGCCCGGTGCGCAATGTGAAGGACGGTGCCGCCCGGCGTTTCGTAAACGCCCCTGGATTTCATCCCCACATACCGGTTCTCCACTATATCTATTCTCCCGATGCCGTTTGCCCCCGCTATTTCATTTAATTTATCAAGCAACTTGAATGGACTCAGCTTTTTGCCATCCACGGCAACGGGGTCTCCGTTTTCGTATTCGATCTCGATATAAACAGGCTTGTCCGGCGCTTTTTCAGGCGGGACCATCATTGTGTACATATCGGCCGGCGGCTCGGCCCATGGGTCCTCAAGGACACCGCCTTCATAACTTATGTGGAATGCGTTTCTGTCCGTGCTGTACGGTTTTTCCTTTGTGGCCGTAACCGGGATGCCGTTTTTGGAGGCATATTCGATAAGGTCGCTCCTGGAAGCAAACGGCCATTCGCGCCACGGGGCCACAACCTTGATGGCTGGCTCCAGCGAATAATATGTAAGCTCAAAACGCACCTGGTCGTTTCCTTTGCCCGTTGCGCCGTGGGCCACCGCGTTTGCGCCTTCAGCCTGCGCTATCTCTATCTGCCTTTTGGCTATAAGCGGCCTGGCAATGGAAGTGCCCATCAGGTAGATGCCCTCGTAAACGGCGTCGGCCCGGAGCATTGGGAACACGTAGTCCCGCACGAATTCTTCCCGCAGGTCCTCTATGTACGCCTTTGAGGCCCCGGTTGCAAGCGCCTTCTTGTCAAGCCCGCCAAGCTCTTCCTTCTGCCCCAGGTCGGCGCAGAATGCTATGACGTCGGCCTTGTATGCTTCCTTGAGCCACTTGATGATTACGGACGTGTCCAGCCCGCCGGAATATGCCAATACTATCTTCAATTTGAGTTCTCTTTTCTCTTGCCTGATTGATTTTTCTCAACATAGCACAAACCGGAATCAAATGTAAAACCGAAGGCTTCAACGGGCATGATAACAATTCCATGAAGCACGTCATATTGACCATGTCATGCTTTCCCGTGTTATACCAGTTAGGCGGGGGGCCTCCGGCCTTCCCGGAGCTTGCCGGCAAGGGCTTTTTATGCAGGGCTGCTTTATGGAACAGACGGAACAAAATTCCGGAACCAACCACTTGAAATCAAAGGCAAATCCCGAAATGGCCGGAACATATAAAAAGAAAGGGCTGTTTTAAGCCGCCTCTTCCCGATATTTTGCCGGTTATCAGGCCCTGCCTCAAAATTGCTTCGGCAGGCAAAGAGAGAGGGAATTGCTGCAGCCAAGGAGAAAAGGCGGGCTGGAGACAGGTCCTGGCCAAAATTTGACTTTAAACGGACTCTGGGCAAAAATAAGAGGCCGGACTTCTTCCGCTGGAAAGGGAAACGCAGATGATCTTTGGTAAAAAGATAGTCGTTGTAATGCCCGCGTACAACGCCGAAAAGACCCTTCAGAAAACTTACGAGGAAATACCGCGAGAGTACATAGACGAGGTCCTCCTGGTGGACGACGCCAGCACGGACAACACTGTGCTGGTTGCTGGCGAGCTTGGCATCAAGAGCGTGGCGCACCTTCAAAACAAGGGGTACGGCGGCAACCAGAAGACCTGCTATTCCGAGGCCCTGAAGATGGGGGCGGACGTGGTGATCATGCTGCACCCGGATTACCAGTACACACCGAAGCTGCTTGTTTCAATGGCTGCGCTGATAGCCGTGGGCCAGTACGATATAGTGATAGGCTCCCGAGTTCTGTCCGAAGGCGCCCTGAAAGGCGGCATGCCCACATACAAATATATCTCCAACAGGATGCTCACGCTTACCCAGAACCTTTTAATGGGCAAGAAGCTCTCGGAGTACCACACGGGTTACAGGGGGTTTTCAAGGCGGGTACTGGAGACGCTTCCTCTTAACGAGAACTCCGATGATTTCATATTCGACAACCAGATGCTTGCCCAGGCCGTCTATTTCGGCTACTCGATAGGCGAGATATCCTGCCCGGCAAAGTACTTTGACGAGGCCTCATCGATCAATTTCAAAAGGAGCGTCACATACGGGCTGGGGGTGCTCAAGACGTCCCTTCAGTTCCGGCTGCATAAATGGGGGCTTGCCAACCCGCCGATATTCAATCCGGGCGGTAAAAAACTTCTGAGCGAGGCGGGGCAAGGCAGGAAGCATTGACCGGACTGGACGGTTCAAGCAACCGGGCATCCTGGAAAAACCGCCGGACGGCCCTGCTTCTTGCTATCTCGCTTGCCCTTGGCGCGCTTGTTCACTTACAGACGCTCTCTTACGGATTCGTTTATGACGACAAGCCGCTTATAGTAGACAATCCCGTGATAAAGGATGTGCGGAACATCCCGCATATCCTTCTTAGCGAGGACATTATAGACAATGTGCACGCGGGCTACTACAGGCCGCTTTCGCCCCTGCCCCACATGCTGGATTACTACATCTGGGGGTTAAACCCGGCAGGCTATCACCTGAGCAATATAATCTACAACCTGCTTGCGGTCCTGCTGGTATTTCTTTTATGCCTGCGGATATCGGGCTCGGCATATGCCGCGTTTGCCGCAAGCCTCTTTTTTGGCGTCCACCCGGCCAATACCGAGGCGGTGGACTTCATCACGGGCAGAAACAATATGCTGTGCGCGGTTTTCACCCTTGCCTCACTGCTTGCCTTCATGAAATACAGGGAGGAAGGGTCAAGGGGAAAGCTGCTGCTTGCAGCCTCCGCTTTTTCCTTCCTTGCGGGGGCGGCTTTCAAGGAATTTGCACTGATGCTGCCTTTTGTAATTGTTTTCTACGATTTACGCCGTATAAAGGCCGCAGGTGAAAAAAGCCGGCCGCTGGACTACGCGCCTTTTGCTGCCGCTGCCGCGCTTTATCTGGGGATGAGAAGTTATGTGCTTAAAGGCGTGGCCGGCACATCGCTGGCGCTGCCCAAGCTTCCTTTAAGGATGCTCTCGATGCCGGAGGTTTTGCTGACCTATCTCAGGCTTTCCTTCGTTCCGCTTTGGCTGAAGGCTCAATACAATATAGAATTGCAGCCCACTGCGCTTAAATGGATCTGCCTGGCCGTGCTGGCCGCGTTGGGGACAGCCCTTTTCAAATACAGGAAAAACAGGCTCGTTTTATACCCGGCGCTCTGGTTCCTGGCCTTCCTGGCCCCGGTAATGAACGTTATCCCGGTAAGCGGCAGCCTTATGGCCGAACGATACCTTTACATCCCGCTTGCGGGCGTTTCGGTTTTTGTGGGGATTGTTTTTGAGCGCAGGATGCAAAAAAAGAGAAAGGCGGCCATAACTGTTTTTGCGCTTTATATCTGCGCGCTTTCGGCTTTAACTGTTATTCGCAATCCCGTATGGGAAAATGACCAGGCGCTCTATACGGACATGATCAGGACGGAGCCCTCCGCCTACAAGGGCTATTACAACCTCGGCAACAGGATGTATAAGGAAGGCAACCTCAAAGAGGCCCAGGCGTTATGGGAGAAGGCCCTTGCCGTGAGGCCGGACATGTACGCCGTGCACAATAATCTGGGTGTTATCTACGAGAAAACCGGCAATTACGCGATGGCCGAAAAGCATTTCAGGATGATACTTGCCGTAAAGCCTTACGCACAGGTGTATCAGAACCTTGGAAACGCCCTCTATGCCGAAAAGAAATACGCCCAGGCGGAAGACGCTTATAAAAAAGCCCTGGAGATGGACACCAGCGATATTGAAGGCTACGAACGGCTGTCGGACTTTTACGATGCAACCGGCAAGCCCGCGCAGTCGCTGGAAATCCTGCGGCTTGCGGCAACGCGGATGCCCTACGATTATGAGGCGTTCAACCTTCTGGGGGCCGAAGAGGGCCGGCAAAAACTTTATAGGGCGGCCCGCGCCGATTTTACCAGGGCGCTTGCCTTGAACCCAACATGCTCCGCGTGCGCCCGGAACCTGAACATGCTTGCCGGGATTAAGCAATAAAACTGCTTATAACACGCCATGCATAACAAGCAGACGTTCCGTAACGGCCACGGCAAACACCATACCGGCCGCTGGCAGGATTTTTTTATACATGGCCCACATATCGGCCTTGAAATATTCCCTGGAAAGGATAAAGCAGACGTGCACCGGGCTTAAGAGCACCCCCAGGAAACCGGAGGCGTAGGCAAATGACACGTTAGGAAGCGCGCGCCCCGCCGGAAGGCTGAGTATCAACGGAAACGTGGCGCTTACAAAACCCACCGACAGCCCCGTCAGAAGCCCGCTTACAAACGGCAGCACAAACAGAAGCGGCATAAGCGGTATGCCCGTACTTTCGAAAAACCGGCTGAGGTTGGCAACGGCGCCGGAATCTTTCATGACCTCCTGGAAGATCATCGCCCCCGCTATCAGAAAGATTACGTCCGGCTGAAGGCAGTGTTTAAATATCCTGATGACTCCTCGCGGGGTGTAGCGGAAATACAGGACGAGGCCGGCAAGGCCGGCAAGAAGGGCCAAGTGGAGCCCCAGCCCAAAGACTATAACCAGCACAAGCACGGACAGCACAGGGATAAAGCTGGGGAGGTTTTTGATTGCGGACTTCCTGTCAACAGGCACATGCTCCTTCATATGGCCCCTCATGCTGAATATAAATCCGGCAAGCATTATGGTTATGGAATACGGGAGATTGAAAAGTATTATGGACCGGATGTCATAACCGGTAAGCGCCGCCGCAAGCACCAGCCCCGGATAGAGGGGCAGTATGTACTCCCACGGGTGCCGGAACCAGTAATTGATAAACCCTTTCTCATCAGGCTTCATCGCCAGGCCTTTTGTTGACTCCTCCACCATCGGGGCGGAAAAGTAGGCCCCGCCTATGGACGGCAGCATCCCTATCAGAACAGGCATGGATATTATGAAGGCCTTTCTGCCCCTCAGCATGCCTTTGGCAGCCAGCATCATCCTGCTCATCACATCGTTTTCCCTGGTGACAAGCTCAAACCCCCGTATCGCCGTAAGCGCAATGGCAAGCTTGACGGTTTCAGTATTCTTCAGCGCCCCGCCTATCGCGGAAAGAACGGCCATGGGCGGCATCAGGTACATTACCGCCAGCAGAAGCGCCCCAAGCAGCAGCACATAACCCACCCGCATCCTTTTCCGCAGCAGCACAACAAGGAAGGCAAGGGTAAACAGTATTTTCAGCAGGCCGAGCATCTTAGAAGCCGCTCCCTCAGTTTTACAAGCCTGTCCAGCGCATCAACAAACCTGCGGTAATCGCGCGCATTGCCGGCCCGCATGGATTCCAGAAGCGGGGCGCAGAAATACCACGTACACCTGAACGGCCGCCTTGCCCTGGGCAGCAGGCATCCCCTGGCGGCCAGAAGGCTGCATACCTCATCCGGCGGCCCCGCCGCGGGTTCCGGCTGAAGGCCCGCCGCGCTGAAGAATATAAGGTCCTCCTTCTCCGGCAGACCATGCTTGTTTGCGCAGCATACCTTCGGGCAATTGGGGCAGACCCTGGCTGTATGCATCTCGATAAACGGAGACAGTTCGTCGAACGTCCTCAGCATTAAGGAAGCGGCAGCTGCAGGGTCCATCCGGGGGGGCATTATCCGTATTTCTTCTTCAGGACGATTACGGCTGCGGCCAGCAGCAATGAGATTATGTTTGTAATTATTACAGGGAATGAATGTATAAGCACCCCGTAAACGGCCCAGAGCAAAAGCCCCGTCACCAGGGCAAGAAACATCCAGACAGAGATGTCCTTTGCTGACCTCTGCCTCAGTATCCTAAGCACCTGAGGTATGTAGGAGGCCGTGGTGAGGCCGCCGGCAGCCAGCCCGATATAATTTGCAATTTGAGGGTTGAGCATTTTAAGACTTACTATTATAAGTGATTGACAGCCTGTACAGGTATTAGGTACTTTTAGAAGATGGCCCATTTGCCGGATATAGACCGCGCGGCGCTGCTGTTTCTGATTGCCCTCACGCTTAACCTGCCGCTGGGATATTTAAGAAGCAAGGTTGCAAAGCGCTCGTTCAAATGGTTTTTATACATTCACCTGTCCATACCTTTCATAATTTTAGCCAGGCTGTTTGTTCTGGATCTGCATTTTGTTTACGTGCTGGTGTCCGTGCCGGCCGCGGTAATCGGCCAGATAGCGGGCGGACGGCTCCCGCTTCTTCTGGCAAAATCCCAAAGCGCAGCGGATTAGTCCACCCCCGGAATTTTCAATTGCCCGCCTCCCCTGCCTGAAATTGCTATTTCCACGTGGGAAATATTATTATCGATAACGTGCCCAACGTTCTGATTTTGAAAGGAGCGCCGATTTGGAAGAACGGGAAAGCAAGAAAGAAACCTTTTCCGACAAGGTCTGGTCTTTTTTTTCATCAATAAAGCTTGCCATTGTAGTTTTCTCGCTGATCGCCCTTACATCAATAGTGGGAACGATCCTTGAGCAGAATGCCGCGCCGGAAGTAAACATGAGGGTACTGTCGCACCTGGTTGGCATCAACGCAGCCCCCATGATGTACAGGATACTGAACGCGATGGACTTTATGAATATGTACCGCTCCTGGTGGTTCCTCTCATTATTAGCGCTCTTTGCGGCCAACCTGCTGGTGTGCTCCATAGACAGGTTTCCTGGTATATGGAAGATTGTGAAGGCCCCGGCCGCCCCAATGCCCCCGGAAGCTTTCAGAGGCGCCCAGATAAAGGCCGAGGTAAAGTTTGCCGGGAAAGGCCAGCCTGCAGACGTGGCCCGCGAAGCATTTAAAAAAATCGGGTTCGTCCCGCATGAACATTCATCCGGCGATGAGGTGCAGATATATACCCAAAAGCACGCATGGAGCCGTCTTGGCGTATACATTACACATGTAAGCATAATCGTTATCATGGTAGGCGCCGTTGCCGGGAAGTGGTTTGGTTTCAAAGGGGTGCTCAGTCTTCCGGAGGGCGAAACCGCCACCGTTGCATACAGGGACCAGCAGATGGGCTCCCAGGCACAAGCCGACGCCCAGCAAAGGCTGATGGACCTGCTGGAAGCTACCAACTCAAACCTGCCCCAGCTTGCCAGCGCCCTGAACGTAAGCCAGAGCCAGCTTGCCGGCATAATGAAATCACTGGGCATTTACCCGCTTGGGTTCGCCCTTCGCTGCGATAATTTTAATGTTGATTTTTATGGCGATACGGACCAGCCAAAGGCTTATAAGAGCAAACTCACGGTAATAGATGACGGGAAAGAGGTGCTCACCAAACAGATAGAGGTAAACAAGCCGCTAAAGTACAAAGGGGTGACCGTTTACCAGTCCAGCTATGGTCAGCTTGATAATTTTAATAACGGGGTTGCGATACTGGATGCCAAGGGGCCCGGCGGTGCTTCGGAAACCATGCGGCTCAAGATCGGTGAGTCAATAAAAATGCCAGGCACCGGGGCCACGGTAAAGCTGGTGGATTTTAACCCTGCCCTGGCATTTGATGAATCGGGCAGGCCTTACGCTTATGCCCATATGATGAACAACCCGGCTGTAGAGGTGCAGATAAACTCCGGAGACACCAAAGCCTATAAATGGATATTGAAAAGATATCCTCAGACCTGGAGCCTGGGCGACGGCAGCATCCTTAAACTGAAGGAGTTCTGGGGCGTGCAGTACACCGGGCTTCAGGTACGCAGGGACCCGGGGGTATGGATAGTATATCTTGGCTGTCTTATGCTTGGGCTAGGACTTTTCGTGGCATTCTTCATGAGCCACAGGCGGATTTGGGTTAGGATTGTGAACGAAAAAGGAGGCGCAAAGGCCATAATCGCCGCTTCCGCAAATAAAAACAGATATGCCTTTGAAAGGCAGATTGAGAAATTAAAGGCTCATCTGGCCGAAGGAGGTAAATAACCGGATGAACAGCTCACAATTTTTTGGCATTTCCACAATAGCGTATATGGTAGCTATGGCCATATATATAACGTACATTGCCTTTAAGAAAAAGGGTATTGGAGTAACAGCCACAACCGTTGCCACGATTGGTTTTGCCTGCCAGACCATCGCGATAATCCTCAGGGGCGTGCAGCTCCACCAGGTCATGGGAGCGGGCAGTTCGCTTTTAAGGGCGCTGCCGATTACCAATCTTTATGAATCGCTTATATTTTTTGTCTGGTGCCTGATGCTTGGATATTTAATAATAGAACGCAGATACCAGAACCGTTCTTTTGGTGCGTTCGTAACCCCGATAGCCGCCCTGGCACTGCTCTTCATAGAGATATCAGGGGCTTCCAACCCGGGCTTCAAGGAAATAGAGCCGCTGGTGCCGGCCCTGCAGAGCAACTGGCTGCTGGCGCATGTGACCTTGAGCTTCATATCCTACTCCATGTTCGCGCTCTCGTTCAGCACCGGGCTTATGTACCTTATAGTCTCCACGCATAAAAACGAGCCGGCTTACGTATTCTGGACAGTAGGGCTGGGCATAATAATAACCGTGCTTGCCGCCATGGGGATTGACTGGTTCAGGTACAAGGAGCTGGGGCTTACCTCGGAGAACTTCGTAAAAAGCTATCTATTCAGGAGCACATTCAGGAGCGATTCCGGCGCGGTGCAGGCATTCAGCGTTTTGCTGGCCGGGCTTGTGATAACAGGGGTATGGTACTTTGGGGCCGGGCTCAAAAAAGTAATAGAGGGGTTCGGGATGTCAGCCGCTACCCTGGATGAAATAACCTACAAAGGCATAGCGATAGGGTTCCCGATTTTTACCCTGGGCGGGCTCATATTCGGGGCCATCTGGGCAGACCAGGCCTGGGGCGTTTACTGGAGCTGGGACCCCAAGGAAGTCTGGTCGCTCATCACCTGGCTTGTATACGCCTTCTACCTCCACGCCCGCCTTTTAAGAGGATGGAGGGGGCACAAGATTGCGGTAGTTTCGGTCATGGGTTTTGTATCCGTGATATGCACTTATCTGGTTGTTAACCTGCTCCTGAGCGGACTGCACTCCTACGGGAACGGGCAATAAAAAAGGGCATTTTTACGGGCCTGGAGGCCAGAAATACCCTGCGCATGGCAGGGCTGCTTTGCATAGTGCTGGGCGCGTTCCATTTCCGTGCCTACGTAGAGAATAAAAAGCAACTGGCCGAAGAAAACGCCCGCAGGCTCTCCGTTGCCACGGAGGTAGTCAAAAACGGGCTTGTCACCCTCATGCTTGAAGGCAAGGGGAAGGACTTCGGAGAGTTTATATCCGACGTAACCACCGGGGACTTAAAGAGCATGCGGCTCATAAGCCCCGGAGGCATGGTGGTATCTTCCACGCTGGACGGGGAGAACAACTTGAGGATCAAGAACCTTCCCCTTAAAGCCAGCACCTTCAAGGACCCCGATGGTATCCCTTATGAGGTGTTCATGCCCATTTACAACGAAAGGCCCTGCCAGAGGTGCCACAGCGCTGACGGACAGATAATCTCGGTGTTAAACGTGGAGCTTGCAGACAAGCGCACCCACGCAAAAATAAAAGAGATGAGGCTTTATACCGGCCTTAAGTTCCTCCTTAACTTTCTGGCCATATTCGGCCCTATCTGGTGCATAAACTCAAAGGTCATCGCCACTCCGCTCAAAGACATCTCCGGAAATCTGAAAAAGGCCCTCCGGGGAGAAAAAAATATAATGTTCAAGCCGGCCGTAAGCGAGATCGGGGAGATATCCTCCGACTTAAACAAGGTAATGGGCCAGATGGGGCAGATGCGGGAGAAGCTGGAGGCCTGCTACACGGACACCATGAAGCGCATGGAAAAGATGGCCTCCCTGGGCGAGCTGGCCGCCGCGATAGCGCATGAGATAAAAAATCCGCTTGCAGGCATCAGCGGGGCAATACAGGTTTTTGTTGAGGACATAAAGGAAAACGACCCCAGACGGGAGATAATAAAAGAGATACTAAGCGAGATAGACCGGCTGGACCAGTCCATAAAAAACCTGCTCAATTTCGCAAACCCGCCGGCCCTGATAACCATAAAGACCGATATAATCCCGGTAATAGAGAGGGCCAGGAAGCTGGTTGCCAAACAGGCCGAGTCCCAGGGGGTCAGCATAATAATGCCGTACGAAAACCCTGAGGTGCAGCCTGTTGAAGTGGATCCGGAACAGATGCAGCAGGTATTTCTTAACGTCATGCTGAACGCGCTTCATTCCATGCCTAGCGGCGGAATGCTTACCGTTAATGTCTATCCTGGCGAAGATAAAAACATAGAAATCACTATCAGCGACACCGGGGCCGGCATACCGCCTGAGGCCGTGGAGAGCATATTCAAACCTTTTTTCACCACCAAACGCTCCGGCACGGGGCTGGGGCTTGCCATAAGCAAGGGCATAGTCGAAAAGCACGGCGGCTACATCAGCGCGGAGAGTCAGCCGGGCCTTGGGAGCACTTTTCATGTTATACTACCACTCAGGGTTAAAGTAGCTTCAGATGGCCAAGGCTAAAGTCTTAGTAATAGATGACGAAAAACTCCTCCGGTGGTCCCTCGACCAGAACCTTTCCAAGGACGGCTACACGGTGTCCACTGCCGAAAAAGGGCTGGACGGGCTTAGCCAGTTCCGGGAGGACCCCCCGGATATTACCCTTCTGGACATACACCTGCCCGACATCTCCGGCATAACCGTGCTTGAAGGCATCAAGGAGATAAACAAGGACGCCATTGTAATCATGATAACGGCGTTCGGTGACGTCCAGACGGCTGTCAAGACAATCAAGCTTGGGGCCTATGATTTCGTGGAAAAGCCCTTCAATATGGACAAGCTAAAGATAATTCTGGACAAGGCCCTGGAAACATCCTCGTTACGAAAAGAGGTCTCCAATTTCAGAAGCCAGCTTAACTCCAAATACGCGCCGGCCAGCCTGATAGGCAGTTCGCAACCCATGAAGAAGGTGTTAGATCTTATACAAAAGGTGGCCAAAAGCGATGCCAGCACGGTAATGCTGCAGGGAGAAAGCGGCACCGGCAAGGATTTAGTTGCCAAGGTAATCCATTACCAGAGCGCGCGGAAGGACAAGCCGTTTGTAGAGATAAACTGCACGGCCCTGCCGGAGACACTCATAGAAAGCGAACTTTTCGGCTATGAAAAATTCGCTTTCACGGATGCCAAAACCATGAAAAAGGGCATGTTCGAGCTGGCGGATTCAGGGACCATATACCTGGATGAAATCGGGGACATGAAACTGTCCACCCAGGCCAAACTCCTAAAAGTGATCGAGAACAAGAGTTTCAAGCGGGTAGGCGGCATAAAGGATATCGATGTGGACCTACGGGTAATAGCCGCCACCAACAAAAACCTTGATGAAGAGGTCAGAAACGGCAATTTCCGGGAGGACCTTTACTACAGGCTGAAGGTAATCCCGGTATATCTGCCGCCTCTGAGGGACCGGGAGGAAGACATCCTGCACCTTGCCAGATTCTTCATAGATCTGTTCAACAGGGAATTCAGAAAATCCACAAAAGGACTGGCAAGCGAAACAGAAAAGCTCTTCCTTGAATACCACTGGCCAGGTAACGTAAGAGAGATCAAAAACGTTATAGAGCGGGCCATGATACTGGAAAACGAGGTCTATATATTGCCCGAGCACCTTCCGATGGAAGTATCCTCCGGGGCTGCAACGGCCTATTCAGTAGGCGCCAAGCCGATGGATATAAGGCTTCCATCCTCCGGCATCGATATCGAGGAGGTAGAAAAGGAGCTTATAAGACAGGCCCTGGATTCAACCAAGGGCAACCAGTCCAAGGCATCCAGGCTCCTTAACCTTTCCAGGGACACGCTCCGGTACAGGATGCAGAAATTCGGGTTTTTACCCGAAAAAGACGTCTGAAGTGGCTTCCGCAAATATCAAATTTTATTTCCCGGCTTAAACCTACTTCTTCTAGCCCGGTTTTTGCTTACAATATGCAGGGGAATCGCGTGAAAATACTTGTCGTAGATGATGAACAATTAGTCAGATGGTTCCTGGAAAGGGCTCTAACAAGGCTTGGGCACAGCGTAAAAGCCGTTTCAAGCGGGGCTGAAGCCATTATCACGCTGGATAGCGGGGGGTTCGACCTGATGCTCACTGACCTCCGGATGCCTGGGGAAAATGGCTCAACTCTCATATCAAAAGTGGGTGAAATCCCCGAACAGAAGCGCCCCCGGATAATTGTCTGTTCCGCCTATATCACCTCCGAGATGGCCGAAGATTACAAAAACGGCGGCATAGGGGTCCTCCGGAAGCCGTTCAAGCTGGAAGAGCTTGAAAACGCCGTTTCAGCCGTTTCCGGCATCGCCTGAGCAACTTCAAATCTCAAACACAATTTAGTTGTATTATTATTAATAAGATTCATAAGGAGGTGCTTATACGTGAACGGTTTTAAAACCGGCGTCCTGCTTACACTGCTCACCCTGTTTTTTGTCTGGGCCGGGCGGGCTCTGGGTGGAGACCAGGGTATGAAGTTCGCTCTTATCTTTGCTTTTGCGATGAATATTTTTGCCTACTGGTTCAGCGATAAGATGGTGCTGAAGATGTACAACGCCCGGCAGGTCACAGAGGCCGAAGCGCCGGAATTGTATTCAATAGTGCGGAGGCTTGCCTCGAAGGCCGAACTACCGATGCCAAAGGTATTCATCATACCCCAGGAGCAGCCAAATGCATTTGCCACAGGCAGGAACCCAAACCACGCGGCAGTTGCCGTAACCGAGGGTATAATGCGGCTTCTTACACCGGAGGAGCTTTCCGGCGTTCTTGGGCACGAGCTTGCGCATGTGAAGCACAGGGACATCCTTATAAGCACCATTGCAGCCACTATAGCGGGGGCCATTAGCTACCTGGCCCAGATTGCCCAGCTTGAGATGTTCTTTGGCGGCAGGAGAGACAGACGGGGCAGCAGCCCGCTGGCCAGTCTTTTGCTCATGATAATTGCTCCCCTGATTGCCATTATCATACAGATGGCCGTCTCGCGTGCCAGGGAATATTCAGCCGACGAGGGCGGTGCCCGAATAGCCGGGAATCCGCGCTATCTTGCAAGCGCCCTCCGGAAACTGGAGTACGGCTCCAAGGCCATACCCATGCAGGCAACAGAGGCCACGGCCCACATGTTTATTGTCAACCCGCTTTCAGGCAGCGCCATTTTAAAGCTTTTCAGCACTCATCCACCCATTGAGGACCGGATCCGCAGGCTGGAGCAGATGTAAGCTATTACTGGACCGGATGAAAAGGGGCCTTCCCCATTATTTATCATCCGGTTTCCAGTATGTTGTTCTCGATGAATCTGTCCAAAATTGGTTCTGAAGCGAAAGAGAGAAGAAATTATGGCAGACAAGGAGAAGATGGGAAACCGCCCGGGGGCATAGCTGCGCTACGTTTCGGACGGTTTTTCCTGATCCCCACAGTTGCCGCGATTTCAGCCTCTTCTGCCCCCAAAAGCTACAGCTTTTCGGGGACACCTCTTGCAGCCGGAAGCAATTTTGAGACAGGTTCTAGTATAATAATCACCCATGAACGCCTTCGTAACCGGGGCCACTGGGTTCATTGGCGGCCACTTGGCCGCCCGGCTGGCCAGCGAGGGGTTTTCCGTAAAATGCCTGGTCAGGAGGCCCACTGTCTCCGGCAGACTAGCAGGACTGGCGGCATCGGTAATCCAGGGGGACTGCACCCGCAAGGAAACTTTGCGGGAGGCGGTGCGCGGCGCAGATTATATATTTCATCTGGCGGGCGTCACCAAGGCCAAAAAGGCGGGGGATTTTTACAGGGCAAACGCGGAGGGCACCAGGAACCTCCTGGAGGCAACGGCTGAAAATAACCCGGGCTGCCGGATGTTTGTTTACGTAAGCAGCCTGTCTGCTTCGGGGCCTTCACCGGATGGCAGCCTGAGGCGCGAAGATGAGGAGCCTGCCCCTGTTTCCGATTACGGCAGGAGCAAGCTTCTGGGCGAAAAGGCCGTGGAGGAGTTCGCAAAATCCATTCCAACGGTAATAGTTCGCCCCCCGGCGGTATACGGCCCCGGCGACAGGGACTTTCTGGTCCTGTTCAGGATGGTTGCAAAAGGCGTTTACCCGTACTGGGGAGAAAGCAGTTATTCGCTTGTTTTTGTGGAGGACCTGGTGGCCGGGATTATCCAGGCGGCAACAAGCCAGACCTCAGCGGGGAAGATTTATAATCTTTCCGATGGCCCGTGCCACAAAGGAAGCGAGATAGCGGCCGCCATATCGGAGGCCCTTGGAAAGAGGCGTCCGCCGTTAAAACTGCGGCTGCCTTCAGCCCTGGTGCCGGTTATAGCGGGCATATCGGGGCTCATGCCTGGTACAGGCATCGTAAACAGGGACAAGGCCAGGGAACTGGCTTATTCACACTGGTGCTGTGACACAGGCAAAGCGGGCCGTGATTTCGGCTTTGCCGCAAAGACCACCTTAAAGGAAGGGATAAAGTGGACAGCGGATTGGTACAGGACTCATCAATGGCTATAGAGCGGCAGGACCTTTTCGATAAATGTAAAAGCTTCACCAGGGCGCGCGAACTGATGCACGTTGGCCTTTACCCTTATTTCAGGACCATCGAAAGCGCGCAGGACCCGGTTGTATATATAAATGGCAAGCCCATGATAATGGTAGGCTCCAACAATTACCTGGGGCTTACCAATCACCCAAAGGTAAAAGAGGCCGCCATCGAGGCCGTCAGGAAATACGGCTCTGGTTGCGCGGGCTCCCGTTTTCTAAACGGCACGCTGGATATTCACGTTGAGCTGGAAGAAAAGCTGGCCCGCTTCATGAGGAAAGAGGCCGCGCTGGTTTTTTCAACCGGCTTCCAGGTTAACCTTGGCGTGATATCGGCCCTGTCCGGCAAAAACGACATTGTGGTTATTGATAAAATGGACCACGCAAGCATAATAGACGGTTGCAGGCTCTCGTACTCGGAGGTCTGCAAATTCCGGCACAACGATATGGCGGACCTGGAACGGGTGCTTAACAGAAACAGAGGCAAGGCCGCCCTGGTGGTAGTGGACGGCGTTTTCAGCATGGAAGGCGACATAGCGAAACTCCCGGATATCCTCTCCTTAGCCCATAAACACGGCGCCAGGCTTATGGTGGATGACGCGCACGGTATAGGCGTGCTGGGCAAAACTGGCAGGGGCACGGCCGAGCACTTTGGGCTGGAACAGGATGTGGACCTCATCATGGGCACTTATTCCAAGAGCCTGGCTTCGATAGGCGGCTTTATTGCCGGGCCTTCCGACGTAATCCATTACATAAAGCATTTCGCCCGCTCCCTGATATTCAGCGCAAGCCCGCCCCCGGCTTCGGTTGCGGCCGTAAGCGCGGCCCTGGATATAATTGAAAACGAACCGGAGAGGCTTGAACGGCTGCGGGCCAATACGGTGAAGATGATAAGCGGGTTCAAGGCGATGGGGTTTGAAATAGGCCCCACGGAAACCCCAATAGTGCCGGTTATGGTGGGTGAAAGCGAGACTGCCTTCAAGGCGGCGATGATGCTCCAGCAGGAAGGCGTGTTTGCCAATGTGGCGGTAAGCCCGGCAGTGCCTGAAGGCAAGGCGCTTTTAAGGACCAGCTATATGGCGACCCACACGGACGAGCATCTGGACGCAGTGCTTCAGGCCTTTGACAAGGTGGGCAAGGCGCTAGGGCTTATATAGTGGCCTCAGTTGCGGTTTCAGAGGCAAGGTCGCCAAAGGAAGTCCTTTCATTTATAAAGTTCCCCCTGGGGCTTTACCAGGAGGACCCGAATTACTGCCCCATGCCCATCTTCGAGCAGAAAAAAATGTTCTTCCCGGAGAAAAACCCTTTCTTTAAAGACGCGGAAGTGAAATACTTCCTTGCCCGGCAGGATGGAAGGATAACCGGCCGGATCGCCTCGATAGTAAACAGAAGGCATAACGAGGCGCACGCCGACGGGGCCGGGTTCTTCGGATTTTTCGAGTGCGAAAACGATCAGGCCACGGCAAAAAAACTGCTGGACACGGCCGCCCTGGAGCTTAAAAAGGCCGGCATGCAGCGGATGCGCGGGCCCATGAACTTTTCAACCAACGAGGAGTGCGGGTTCCTGCTGGAGGGCGGTGAACCTGGCGCGCCGATGATAATGATGCCCTATAACCCCGCCTACTACAACAGCCTGATGGAAAAATACGGGATGCAGAAGGCAAAAGACCTGCTTGCCTTCATTGCGGGCGTGCACCCGCCGGAGAAGATGTTCCGCGTGGCCGCCATGGCGGAAAAACGCGGGTTCAAAACGCGCAATATAAACCTGAAAAAACTGCGCGATGAGCTTGCCATCTTCCGGGATGTCTACAACTCCGCCTGGAAGGACAACTGGGGGTTTCTCCCGATCACCCCGGAAGAAGTGGACGACATGGCCAAAAGGCTGAAGGGCGTTCTGGTGGAAGAGCTTACCGCCATAGTGGAGGCCCCGGATGGGGAGCCTGTTGGGTTCCTGGGGCTTGTGCCGGACTTGAACCAGGCCCTGGTAGAATTGAAAGCCAAACTGACCCCAATCAGGATCATAAAGGCCATACACAGGTTCAGGAAGATAGACGCCCTCCGGCTGATGCTCCTTGGTGTAAAAGACGGATGGAGAGGAAAGGGCATCGAATCCCTTCTGATGAAAAAAGGCGTGGAGGGGATTAGGAAATCCGGGGACAAGTACAAGAAGCTGGAGTTCTCCTGGATACTGGAAGACAACCTCCCGGTAATCAAGCTGTCCGAAATCTGCGGCGGCACCCCTTACAGGCGTTACAGGATTTACGAAAAAGAGATTTAGCCCCGCTTAAACAGGCCTTTTTTTATGTGTTCAAATGAATAGTTGCAAGCCGCTGTTTTTAAAGCTTTTTTGCTAATTTCCTGTTCAACCCGTTCAATCTTGCCTTTTTAACCCACTGTTTTTAAGGTTGCCATACTGCCGCAGGCCGGCAATACAGCGACTGTGCGGGAATGCCGCCATCGCGTACCTAGACCCGCCAGGACGAACAATCCCGCCATTTTCGTCTCTTTTCAAAGAACACCGGGGGAATCCCCTCTCTCGGGGTGGCTGAAAGCCGGGGCTGGTTCCGCACCATTACAAAGCCATCATAACATGACAAACCATGACACAGTCTACATGACATATGTCATGAAGTTTATGTCATGGTTTTTGAGGGGGCCTTCCGGTGTTAGATGCTCCTGATAATTTTTCAGGAAGCGCCGGGTTTCGCTCCGCTAACCTGGCTGCATCAGCTAAAGATCATTTTACAACGACGGTCCCCGTCATGCCGGAGGACTCGTGCAGCAGGCAGAAGTAATGATAAGTGCCCGGCACGGTGAATCGATGCCGGTAAACCGCGCCCGACCTGAGGAATCCAGAATTAAACGGCTTTGCTGCCGGCGGCAATGAGGCGTCATTCGGAGAAGCGGCAAGCCTGGGGTCGCAGGTTACGGTGTGGACTGCGGACGATGTGTTCTTCCAAACCACCTCATCCCCGGTGTGTATGGTGACGGTGCGGGGCGCGAATGTCAGCCGGTCAGTGAGCATCACGGTAAAATCCGCCGCGCGGGCGCTTGCGCCCGCAAGCAGGGACACCATGAGGGCGAAAGTAAAGGCCAGGAGCATTGAAGGCCAGCCCGGCCTGCCCAGGTGATGAAATGGTGTTTCTTTTTTTGAACGGTCCTTTTTACGCTTGTTCATCTGGCGGCCAGAGATCAGGGATGGCCAGATATGGCCACCCAGAACGGATTGCCTCCGGCGGTCGGTATTTTCCGTGCTATCTTGAGTGTCTTCATATCTATCACCACAAGTTCGTTGCTTCCAGTTACATCCGTATATGCCCAGCGGCCATCGCGGCTGGAGCGCACTCCGTGTGGTCCCTTCCCTACCACGATGCTTTTTATTACTTTGAATGTTTTCGGGTCTATCAAGTCCACAATATCATCGGCTATGGCGCCGGTAAGGACATATTTTCCGCCCGGCGCAACGTCGATCCCGGCATGTCCGCGGCCAACGGGGATCAATGCAAGCTCCTTGCCTGTTTTAAGGTCAATTGCCGCGACGTGTCCCACGATATCGCGCACCCACATCACGGACCCATCTGCGGAAAAATCCAGATTGTGCGGCCCGGTCAACCCCGGAACGGGGACCTCCCTTAGCTTCCGCAGGGTCTTCATATCTACAACCGCAACACCGGTGCCCCCTTGCAGGGTAACATAGGCCAAATGGCCGTCAGGTGAGAACCCGATGTTGTGCGGAATGTTTCCGACGGGGACTGTTTTGATCACCTTTCTTTTTTTGACGTCGATCACGGTGACGGTGCCCTTGTTGGGCTCCACAGCCATTGCCCGGCGGCCATCAGGGGTGAATACAACGCCCTGTACGGTCTTACCTATTTTGAAAGTCGCCAGGATTTGCCCGGATTTAGTGTCCACCAGAAACACGTTGCCGGTCGTGAAACTGCCTGTGATCAGCATCTTGCCATCCGGGCTGACGCCTGCATAATGGGCAGACGTCAAATTGTGAAACATGCGTTTCTGCGGAAAAACCTCCACCGCATTTGCGGCCTGGAGGGGTACATAAACAGGCCCCGGAAAATCCGCCGCGGACGAAGCGGCGCGGGCCAGGGCCGGAGACGCAAGCACGGCCAGGAGACACGAAAAAGCGATGAGTTTTTTCATGGTGTTCTTTACACCCCTTCTTTGTTGCGCCGGTTTTAAAAAAAGTATACAGGATGGTGTTGGCCAGGGCAACAAACAAAAAAGCCAGGTTTTTTTGCGATGGGGCTGCCGCTTCCTTTGGTAAAAAAGGGCCATGGGGTCAGGCCTTGCCAAAAGACCTTGCATCCCAGGGAGGCTTGCAGTGTCGATTACCGGCTCTGGTGATGCCTCCGGACGCTATCTCTTGCTCTTGGCGTGGCTTACCTTAACCTTTCTCCCTTTAACAATGCTGTCGTTTACCGCATGTATCACCCTGTCGGCCAGGTCCGCAGGCACTTCCACAAAGCTGAAGGTATCATAGATGGAGATATTGCCCACCTTGCGGGCGGGGATGTTTGCCTCCGCGGCAATGGACCTAATAATGTCTTCCACCCTTATCTTGTCCTTGCGGCCTACTGTCATGAAGAGGCGCGTAACATCCTTCTTGCCGCCTTCGTAGCCTCCGCCCCTGATCTCCTCTATCTCCTCAATCCTTTCGCCGCCAAGCATCATATACACGGCCGCAGCCGCAACATCTTCCGCTGAATGTTTCTCTATAAGAGCATTGGCCATTTGATAAAACGCCGCATGCCTGCCTTCGGTTATAACTTCCTCGATGCTTTCGGCAAGATCGTTTTCCCGGGCCTTTTTCACTTCAGCCTGCGTGGGCAGCTTTTCCTTGGTGATGCGCGTCTTGGCGGAGCGCTCGATCAACCGGAGCTGGCCGTATTGCCGGGGCGTAACCAGCGTTATGGCTATGCCGGATTTGCCCGCCCTGCCCGTTCTGCCTATGCGGTGAATATAGGCCTCCGGATACTGCGGTGTGCTGAAGTTTATGACGTGTGAAACGTCGGGAATATCCAGCCCCCTGGCGGCCACATCGGTTGCCACCAGCACGTCTATGTCCCCGTTTTTAAATTTGCGCATCATCTCGTTTCTGTGGTTCTGGGTAAAATCCCCGTGGATGGCGCCAGCCGGATACCCCATTTGCTGAAGCTTGCCCGACACCTCGTCAACCTCTTTTTTGGTATGGCAAAATACAAGAGTAAGGGCCGGCCCTTCAACATCCAGAAGACGGGTAAGCGCATTCACCTTGTCTTCCTCGCGCACCTCGTAAAACACCTGCTTTATCTTGGCGGCCACCATCTCCCCGGCGTCCACCTTGACGTGCACGGGTTTTTCCATGTAGTTTTTGGCTATGTTTAAGATCTCTTTTGGCATGGTGGCGGAAAACAGCATGGTTTGCCGCTCCGCGGGGATTTCACCAAGTATTTTCTTGACGTCCTCGATAAACCCCATATTAAGCATCTCGTCGGCCTCGTCGATTACCACGGATGTTATGCCTTTAAGGACAAGGGATTTCCTTTGCATGTGGTCCAGAAGCCGCCCCGGCGTGCCCACAACTATGTCCACCCCTCTTTTCAGGCTTTTTATCTGCAACTCTATGGACTGCCCGCCATACACGGGCAGGGTGTAAACACCGGTGCGCGCCCCAAGCTTGTTCAACTCCTCGCATACCTGCACCGCCAGTTCGCGCGTGGGCGTAAGGACGATGGCATAGGGATATTTGCCCCTCATTTCGGGGCGTTTTTCAAGCAACGGGATCCCGAAGGCGGCTGTTTTGCCTGTTCCGGTCTGTGCCTGGCCGATAATGTCCTTGCCTTTCAGCGCCTGCGGCATTGCGGCCTGCTGTATGGGGGTGGGGGCTTCAAACCCCATCTCCGAAAGCGCTATCAGCACCTTGTCCGAAATGCCAAACTCATTAAAATTCGTATACATGAAAAAGGGTTCTCCTTTGACGCTTTTTTAACAGAAACAAGCGGGTTGTATATAAAGTATAACCTATATCCCCCTGTATATGAGCCGCCAGCTTGACACCGGAGGCGCTCCCGGTTGAAAATTTAACCATCCTAAATTTGAGGAGGGCGCCATGTTTTCGATAAACCCGCTGGATTTAAAGACGCTGCTTGAGGCAAAAGCGAATGTTGACAAGGAGTTTTTAAGACTGGCAATAATGGCCGAACTGGATGCCGTTAACTTCTATGAACAGATAGCGCTGGCAACCAGCAACGAGGACATACGCAAGGTAATGCTTAGCGTGGCCAGGGAGGAAAAGACCCATGTGGGCGAGTTCCAGGCAATGCTGCTTCGCATGGATGACGAGCAGGTCCGAGAGCTTGAGGGCGGCGCATCGGAGGTTGCCGAGATAACAGGCGCTTAATCTTATTTAAGCGCCACTGCCCCCTTTCTTCCGCGCGGGCGAATCCGCATTTATCCAATTGATTCGGGTAATATAATAGATACATTTTTTGGGGACTGTTTTCATGATTTGGCCCGGGAAAGAAAAATCTAAAGAAGAAAAAGAGAAAGAAACCTCACCCCTGCCGGCAAAGAATTTTTCCACTGGGCCGGAAGACCTTCTGGCGTACGGCTTCGATTCCTCAGGGCGCACCGGACGGCCTTCAGCCGTTGCCTGGCCCCAAAGCGCCGGTGAAGTGGCAAAGGTGCTCAAGCATGCCAGGGAAAACGGCATGAAAGTTGTGCCAAGGGGGACGGGCACTGGAATGAGCGGCGGGGCGGTGCCAGTTGCCTCCCAGGCGGGCATTTCTCCTTCATTGCTTGTGCTCAGCATGGAGAGGATGAACCGCCTGCTGGATATAGACAGCAGCAATCTCACGGTAACGGTGGAGCCTGGCATGATAAACGGGAGGCTTCAGCGGGAACTGTCTGTTTACGGGCTTTTCTACCCTCCGGACCCAACCAGCATGGAATTCTGCACCCTGGGCGGCAACGTTGCGGAGAACGCAGGCGGGCCGCGCGCGCTCAAATACGGCGTAACGGCGGATTATGTACTGGAGCTGGAGGCGGTTTTACCCTCCGGGGAAATCATAAAAACGGGCGCTGGCACAAGGAAATCGGTGGTGGGCTATAATCTTGCAAAGCTCCTTACCGGCTCCGAAGGGACTTTAGCGGTAATAACAAAAATAAAGCTAAAGGTATTGCCAGTTCCGCAGGAGATAATTACACTTCTTGCCGTCTTTGATTCGGCCGAATCCGCCGGCCATGCTGTTTCCAGCATCATAGCCGGTGGGACAATACCGCGCACGCTGGAGATTATGGACCGCGCTTCGATATCTGCCGTGGAGCATTACAGCCCAACGGGCCTGCCTCACAACGCGGGCGCGCTGCTGCTTATAGAGCTGGACGGGCACCCAAACACGATACGCGACGAGGCGGGAAAGATTGTTGACGTGTGCAGCAAGCTTGATGCCGAGGTCACAATGGCAGAGGATGAGTTTGCAAAGGACGCGCTGTGGAAGGCACGCCGCAGCCTTTCCCCGGCCTTGTACAATTTTTGTCCCCGCAAGTTAAGTGAGGACATTGTGGTGCCGCCAAGCAGGATACCGGAGATGCTGGCCTCCATCTCAAACATATCAGGCAAACATGGCGTGCCAATGGCCGCCTTCGGCCATGCCGGGGACGGCAACCTGCACGTAAACATCCTTCCTGAAGACCTTTCACAGGGGGCCTCCAATATAACCGCCCTGATTACCGATCTATTTGCCCGCACCCTGGAATTAGGCGGCAGCATATCCGGAGAGCATGGCATAGGGCTTACAAAAAAAGATTACATCGGCATGGAGATATCCCCTGCTGTTATGGAGCTGATGCGCGGGATAAAAAGGACGTTCGATCCGGAAGGGCTTTTAAACCCGGGAAAAATCTTCCCCAAAGAGCCATAATAGCTGATGCTGGAATCGGCATCCGTGTTTTTTTATGTGATCGGGCTCTGGTGGTGGCCCGCCCTTTATGCGGGGCTTGCCGCCCAATCCGCGGACCTGCTTTCCAGGGGGTTTCATCTGGGCAGGCTGCCCCTTGTTGGGCTGCACGATACTCTTATCTTCCTTACCGCAAGCATCGTCGCGTTTTCAGTACCCTTTTACAAGCTGCTTTCGGAAAAAAGATTGTTCAGGTTGATGCTGGCAGGCACG
This sequence comes from Nitrospirota bacterium, assembly GCA_021813405.1. Lineage (GTDB taxonomy): Bacteria > Nitrospirota > Thermodesulfovibrionia > Thermodesulfovibrionales > JdFR-88 > JAKAKS01. The sequence goes on along the minus strand of JAKAKS010000009.1, from coordinate 30,741 downwards.
GCCATTGCCATCACATTTGCGGCCGTTTTCTCGCCCCCGCATGAAGGCCCGCTTCCTGCCGTGCTTAGCACCTATTATTTTGAATTCCACGTAGCCCTCTCCTTTTTTTCTTATGCGCTTTTTGGCATAGGCGCATTTCTTGGGGTTTTGTATCTGGCACAGCCCGATCCGGTAATTGAAAAAAGGCAGTACAAGGCCATCCTGTTTGGATACGTGCTGTTCAGCGTTTCAATGATAATCGGCGGCATATGGGCCTATTATGCGTGGGCCACTTACTGGCTGTGGACCCCTAAAGAGCTGTGGACATCTATCCTGTGGCTTTATTACGGCTTTTATCTGCACGCCCGCTTCAGGCCGTTCTGGTACGGCAGGAAGGCCGTATGGACGGGGGCCATCGGCTTTGTGATAGTGCTTTTCACTTATGTTGGGGTGGGGCTTTTGATGAAAAGCTCGCATTCTTTTTAAGTAAAACTGTTAAATGAAAAAACTCTGGAACATATTTGCCTCCATGAAGACGGCACTGATACTCATGGCCGCCATAGCCGCACTTTTTCTGTACGGCTCTATCGATATGACCATCGTCCCGGCTTACGGGGATTTGACCTTCGGGGCGCTTTTAAAATGGATGATTAACGCACCCATTTCTCTGTCCTTCTGGCTTTGGGGCTCGGTAGGGCTTGCTGCGCTGCTTGCCGTATCCACCGTTGCATGCAGCATAGAGTCCCTTAAAAAAAAGCAGGGGATAATGCTTGCGCTTGCCCCGCAGATAATACATCTTGGGTTTATTTTTATAATCATTGCCCACCTGGTCAGCTCGATATGGGGTTACAGGATGGAAGGTTACCTGGCTTACGGCCAGCAGGCGGCGGCCCCGTTTGCTGGCAAGAATGTTTCGGTGGAATTTACGAAATTCAAGTCCGAAAAATCCCCCGGCGGGACCACCATAGGCTGGAAGGCCTGGCTCAGCTTTCTAAAGGACGGTACAATTGTTAAAGAGGGCTATATGGCCCCCAACAGGCCGGTTTTCTTTAACGGTTTCGGTTTTTACCTGGAGGACGTCAGCTTTAAACCCGGCCCGATGGCCCTGATAGAGGTAAGCAGGGAGCCTGGCGCTCCCTGGGCATTAAAGGGGGGCTTCCTGTTTGTGGCGGGAAGCGTCCTTTTATTAATCCTGAGGATAAGGCAGGAATAAATGGCGGTCTTTGTTGTGCATGAACACCATGCGTCACATCTGCACTGGGACTTCAGGCTGGAGATGGAAGGGGTTTTAAAGAGCTGGGCCGTTCCCAAAGGCCCCTCTATGGACCCCAAAGACAAGCGGCTGGCCGTGATGGTTGAGGACCACCCCCTTGAGTACGGCGGCTTTGAAGGCACAATCCCGGAAGGCCAGTACGGCGCGGGAGAGGTCTTTATCTGGGACAAGGGCAAATTCGTGCTGGACAAAGGAGGCCCTGAAAAGGGTATCCTTGAATTCAGGCTGGAAGGCCGCAAACTTAAAGGCCAGTTCGCCCTTACGCAGATGAAAAAAGCGGGGCCCAAGAACTGGCTTCTGATAAAACGGCGCGACCAGCACGCGGTAGACGGATACGAAATAGAGCAGGTAAAAGAGAAGGCGCGGAAGACTGCGAAGAAATAATTTCGATTTTATAGACATCCACACTCATGGTTTTGGTAAAAGCGGGTTGCGTCCTTCAGGCGCTGTAAACGCCAGGACCATTCTTAAACTTGCGAAACTGCACAACACAAGCAACCCCACCCTGATATTCCCAACCGTATATACATCTTCCATTGAGGATATGCGGGCCGCTATGGCCGCCTGCCTGGAAGCGATGCAGGCCTCGGATTTGATTGGCGGCATAAATCTGGAGGGGCCGTTTCTAAACCCTTCAAGATGCGGTGCGCTTAGTCAAAAACATTTCCTTGCGCCTTCCCTTAGCGCATTTAAAAAACTCGTCTCCGGTTTCGAAGACGCAATAAAAATAATCACCATAGCCCCGGAACTGCCCGGCGCGCTCAAGCTGATAGAGCGGTGCGCTTCAATGGGGATCCGCGTAACCATGGGCCATTCGGATGCAACATATAAAGGAGCCCTGGCTGGCAAAAAAGCCGGGGCCACCGGCGCAACTCATTTATTTAACGCGATGAGGCCTTTTCATCACAGGGAGCCGGGGCTGGCCGGATTCGCCCTGCTGGATGAGGACATTTACGTTGAGCTTATCGGGGACGGCGCGCACGTCAGCCCGGAGGCCGTCCGTATGGTATTTAAAATGAAAGGGCCCAATCGGGTGTTGCTGGTTTCGGATTCTGTTAAAGGGAAAACCGGAAAGCCTGTCATGAAAAATGGAAAACTCATGGGCGGCGGCTTGACACTTTCAGAGTGCGTGCCTTTGCTTATCAAGATGGGGATTGGCCCGGAGGAAATACGAAAGGCGGCCCATGATAATCCGCTACGGTATCTGGGGATTAGAAGCTGATTTATTTCCTCCCCCCTTCCTGTTTTCCATAATCCTGCAAGAATTTAAGATCCTTCCACTCGTATGAGTTAAGGATCTTGTCTGAATAATTGGATGAGGGCTTGTACCAGCCGCAGCTTCCGAAAATTTCCCGCAAGTCCCCAGATTTGAGATGCCCTTTCCGTCTCCCATTCACAAGCTCAAAAAGGTCATTCCGGCTTGTCCGGAATCTTTCCCCATCTTTCGGAAAATTCCCGGCGCGCTTTGATTACGGGTTTGATCGCAGGAATGACAATCAAAGTCACCCGCCTGTACTTTATATTTTTATCATGGATTTTGAAAGCCGTTTTTGTCGTCCAGCCGTCCGCCCCTCATAGGCTTCCATCATGCCCCCTATGATATAATTGTGGACTAAAAATGAGACAGGCGCGTCGAATTATTCCCAAAAAACACGTGCAAATACTGGCAATTTTTCTGTTTGCATCCTTTTTTTGGGTGATAGGAAGGCCTGTTTCCGCTGAATCAAACGGAGGGACCATGGAAATTGTTAAAGACATCCACTGGCTTGGGCACGACGCATTCAGGATCATCGTCAGGGAGCACGGGCGGGAAAAGGTGATATACACGGACCCGTTCAAGATCAAAAACCCCATGAAGGCAGACCTGATACTCATAACCCATGAACATTATGATCATTGCTCCCCCGAGGATGTGGAAAAACTGACCGGCCCCGACACAATCATAGTTGCCCCCACGGACTGCGCGGCCAAACTAACCGGCGAAATAGAGCTGGTAAAGCCGGGGGACAGGCTAACCGTGGATGGCGTGGACATTGAGGCCGTGCCTGCCTACAACCCTAACAAGAAATTCCACCCCAAAAGCAACGAATGGGTGGGCTACATTTTTACAGTGGCAGGCAAAAGAATATATCTTGCCGGGGACACGGACAGGATACCCGAAATGAAAGGGTTCAGGGCGGATATTGCGCTTATGCCTGTTTCCGGGACCTACGTGATGACCGCCAAAGAGGCCGCGGAGGCCGCGATGGATATAAATCCGGAGGTGGCCATACCGATGCATTACGGCTCCATAGTGGGCACAAAGGAAGATGCCGTGCAATTTGAGAAAGACCTCGCCGGCAAAATAAAAGTTGTAATATTGCCGCTGGAAGAGTAGCGTTACGGACCTTAATTCTCAAAAACTGCGCAAGCTTCTGCCTGGCAGAAAAATCATAGCCAGAAAAAGCCTGGGATCCACAAACGACTTTGCCGCCAAAACCGCCAACGGCGCAATGCTTGCACACCTTGCTGAAGGTATCCTTGTGGTAGCGGACCGCCAGACCTCCGGAAGAGGAAGGCTTGGCAGGGCCTGGCATTCACCAGCCGGTTCCAATATCTATATGAGCATTGCCTTTTTGCCAGCAATATCCCAAAGGAAGTCACCGCTTCTTTCCATTGCGGCAGGGCTGGCCTCCGCGCTGGCCATAAAGGCAGTAACAGGGCTGGATATAAGGCTTAAGTGGCCAAATGACCTGCTTGCCGGAAAAAGCAAAAAGCTTGGAGGCATACTCCTTGAAACCCGCTTTGGCCCAGGCAGGGCGCAGGTGTCGGTTGCGGGCATCGGAATTAACGTGAACATGCCAAAGGAATCTTTCCCTGAAGATATAGCGCGCACCGCCACATCCGTATTTGCCGAAACCGGCGAAATGGCGGACCGCAACGCCCTGATAGCGGCCGTCTGCCGGGAATTTGGCTACTGGCTTTCAGTACTCCGCAAAGAGGGCGAAAAGGGTGTGCAGAAATTATTGAAGGCTTACACGGGAATTTCGGATACAATTGGGAGAAAGGTGAAAATAAAGGCCGGTGAGATGGAGTTTGAAGGGACTGCGGCGGGGATTGACCAGGAAGGCATGCTCCTTATAAAGCTGCCAGGCACCCGGCAGCTTAAGCGCATTCCGGCCGGCGAGTTGCAGTCCTTAAGGGCTGCCAGGAGATGAAAACCGCATGGCTTGATTGCTCCTCCGGCATAAGCGGCGATATGTTTGCTGGCGCGATTGTATCGGCTGGCGCTCCCTTTAAAGAAATTGAAAAAATCGTTTCCACCCTCAATCTGAAGGGCTGCTCCGTCTCCGCCAGAAAGGTCAAAAGGGCAGGGTTTGCGGCTATCAAATTCGATGTATTTGTCAATCCGGATATCGCCCTTAACTGTCACCAGATGGAAAGGACCATCCTGCGCTCCGGCCTGTCAAAAACGGGCAAGGGCAAGGCAATCGGGATAATCCGGGCCATGTTCGAGGCGGAAGCCAAAGTGCATGGAATTTACGATATAAAAAAAGTGCACCTGCATGAGCTTGGATCACCGGACACAGTTATAGACGTGGTGTCCGTGATAGCAGGAATAGAGCTGCTTGGGATAGATGAGATCCATTGCTCGTCTATAAACCTGGGCAGCGGGTTTGTAAAGACCGCACATGGCAGGCTGCCCGTACCCGCGCCAGCCACAGCCGAACTGGTCCGGGGGATTCCGGTTTACGCAGACGCCTCCGGCTTCGAACTTACCACGCCCACAGGGGCCGCGCTTGCAAAAGGGCTTTCAAGCAGGTTTGGCCCGATGCCGCCCTCGCGCAACATAAAAACGGGCTGCGGGGCCGGGCAGAAAGAATTTAAGGACAGCCCGAACATTTTCCGCGTCTTTGTTGGGGAAGGGCTTGCGAGCGGCCAGCGGACAACACGCGAAAAAATAACCGTTTTTGATACAAACATAGACGATATGAACCCGCAGGTTTATGGATACCTTATTGAAAAACTCCTTGCATCAGGTGCGCTGGATGCTTTTATCACGCCCATCATCATGAAGAAATCGCGCCCGGCCATAGCCCTTACCGTTTTGTGTAAAACTGAGACGGCAGGCCTTGTGGAAGAGATAATTTTTGCCGAGACCACCACGCTTGGCATCAGGCGGCGTGAAACGGAAAGGGTGGTGCTTTCAAGAGAGCAGAAGACGGTGAGGACCAGCCTTGGCCCTGTTAGGGTAAAGATTTGTGCCCGCGCAGGAAAGGCCATAAAGGCGCCGGAGTATGAGGACTGCGCCTCAATTGCCCGGGAAAAGGGGCTGCCGCTGATGGAAGTTTTCAGGGTTCTGGGGAGAGAGATTAAGTAGTCTCAAAGGTATGCAGGTGAAGCCCGGCGATTTCGCTTCCTTCACTCTCGTTCATTTTGGCCAGCGCCAGCTAGCTCTCTAATTTTTTTGCGGAACCGTTAACTGCGCCCGTCAGTCTTTTTCTACCAACTTCCCTATCGCCACAATCCGGTCCCCGTTTTCCAAGTCCATAAGCTTCACTCCCTGTGTGTTGCGGCCGATTATGGATATGCCGCTGGCTGGCATCCTTATGGTCTTGCCGGACTGGGTTATAAGCATCAGTTCGTCTTCGTCCCGCACCTTTATGAGCCCTACGGCCTGGCCGCCCTTATCGGTGACTTTAATCGAGAGCACCCCTTTGCCGCCTCTGCCATGAACCGGATATTCTTCAATTTTGGTGCGTTTCCCCAGGCCTTTTTCGGTTACGGTAAGAAGAAGGCATCTGTCCTCTGCTATTTCTCCGGAAACAACTGCATCACCCTTGTCCAGCCGTATCCCGATCACTCCCCTGGCCGACCTGCCTACAGTGCGGACATCTTCCTCTTCGATTCTTATTGCACGGCCGCCCCGCGCACCTATTATGAGGTTATCAAGACCAGATGTGCGCCGCACGGCTATAAGCTCGTCGCCTTCATCCAGAGAGACAGCTATAATGCCCTTCCCCCTGGGATTAGAATATTCAACCAGCGGTGTCTTTTTTACTATTCCATTTTTGGTAAAGAATACTAGATTGCCCTGGGTAAACTCCCTTACGGGCAGCGCCGTGCTCACACGCTCGCCCTCGCCAAGCGCAAGCATATTCACTATGGCCTTGCCCTTGGCGGCCCTTCCGGCCTCCGGAAGCTGGTAAATCTTCAGCCAGTATAGCCTGCCCCGGTTGGTAAAGAAGAGCATGTAATCGTGGGTGGAGCCGATGAAGAGCTGTTCCACATAATCTTCCTCGCGGGTCTCCATGCCTATGAGCCCCTTGCCGCCCCTCCTCTGGCTGCGGTACGCCGAGATGGGGTTGCGCTTTATGTAGCCATTGTGGGAGATGGTTATCACCATCTCCTCCTCGGTTATAAGGTCCTCTATGGTTATATTTTTCTGGGCCTCTATTATGTCCGTGCGCCGGGGGTCGTTGTACTTTTCCTTGATCTCAAGCAGCTCTTCCCTGATAATCTTTTTCTGGAGCTCTTCGCTTGCGAGTATCTCTTTGTAGCCCTCTATCTCTTTAAGCGTCTGGTTGTATTCGTCTATGATCTTCTGCCGTTCAAGGCCGGTCAAGCGCTGGAGTTTCATGTCCAGGATGGCCTGGGCCTGCACCTCCGTCATGCCATAACTGGTCATGAGGCCGTTTCTTGCCTCTTCCGGGCTTTTCGCCCCGCGGATAAGCGCGATCACCTCGTCCAGGTGGTCCAGCGCGATCTTCAGCCCTTCCAGTATGTGCGCCCTCTCCTGCGCCTTTCTCAGGTCGAAGCGGGTGCGCCTTATTACCACATCGCGGCGGTGCCTGAGGAACTGCTCCAGCATCTCCTTCAGAGACAACTCCTTTGGCGCGCCGTTTACGATGGACAGCATTATCACCCCGAAGGTGGATTCCATCTGGGTGTGCTTGTAGAGGTTGTTGAGGACCACCTCGGCCACCTCGCCACGCTTGAGCTCCACCACTACCCTTATGCCTTCGCGGTCGGACTCGTCCCTTAAATCCGATACCCCTTCAATCTTCTTCTCTCTTACCAGTTCAGCGATTTTCTTGACGAGGTTGCTTTTGTTTACCTGGTATGGCAGTTCCGTGACGATGATATTCTGTCCGCCGCGGTGCTCGCTTTCAACGCGGGCCTTTGCCCTTATCCTTATGAGGCCCCTGCCGGTCTGGTAGGCCTGCCTGATACCGTCCATTCCGTGGATTACGCCGCCCGTGGGGAAGTCCGGCCCTTTGACACACGTCATAAGCTCCGCCACGCCGGCTTCCGGCCTTTCCAGAAGGAGAACAAGCCCGTCCACCACCTCCGCCAGGTTATGGGGCGGGATGTTGGTGGCCATGCCCACGGCGATGCCGGAAGAGCCGTTTAAGAGCAGGTTGGGCACCCTGGTGGGCAGCACAACCGGCTCCTCGGTGGTCTCGTCGAAATTGGCGATAAACTCAACAGTTTCCTTGTCTATGTCACGGAGCAGTTCCTCGGCTATCTTGGACAGCCTGGCCTCGGTGTAACGGTAGGCCGCAGCCGAGTCCCCGTCTATATTGCCCCAGTTGCCCTGCCCGTCAATAAGGGGGGCACGCATGTTGAAGTCCTGCGCCATGCGGACCATGGCATCGTAAACTGCGGAATCACCATGCGGATGGTATTTCTTGAGCACCTCGCCCACAACACCGGCGCTCTTGGAATATTTCTTGTTTGGCAGCAGGCCTTCGCGGAACATGGCGTAAAGTATGCGCCTCTGGACGGGCTTAAGCCCGTCCCTTACTTCCGGCAGCGCCCTGCCGATGATTACGCTCATCGCGTAATCCAGGTAGGAGACCTTCATCTCCTGTTCTATATTGGTCTGAGTCCTCATTTAAATCCTTTTAAAGGTGGATAAAAGCCTCTTATTTTAACATATTTCCGGCCGGAAGGCCCTTCTCCAAGGATTTCAAGCAAGTGAGGGGCGGGGGTGGGGGAAAACATAAAAAAAGGGAGGCGTGATTTCACGCCTCCCTTTGCGGTTACTGCCCGCTTAATGGCTGCTAGTTGCTGGGACCAGGATTGCAGGAACCGGCCATGTACTGCCCGTTGGGCGCGCTCATAATGCCGTACAGGCATTTTTTCCGGTACTGCATTGTGTAGCCAGCTGGGGAACCAATGGCTTGTAAAAGCGCGGCGTCATAATGCACTGCGCCGCCATTGTCCAGCGAAACGGCGCCGCTGTCGCCGTGGCCGTCTTCGCCGCTGTCGTCCTCTTCATCCCCGCTGCCGGGGCCCAGGACCGCCAGCCCGAATATCTGGAAGCCGTTCTTCAGCGTGCTGGAGACCGTCGGCGCGTACAGACTGCCGTATATGAACGAGTTGTTATCCATCGTCACGCCAGCGCCCTCATCGTCGCCCTCTCCGTCGTCACCCGATCTGTGGCCGCCGTACACATCCAGGAACACATCGGCCGGGGCCGGGGCGACAGTGGAAGTAGCTGTGCAGTTGCCAGCCAAAACATTTCCGCATATTCCGGCATTGTTGCCCAGTTGCAGTTCATTCTGTACGAATATCCTCACATAACCGGTGGTAATGATCTTGGGATGGCCTCCGCCGTGCCCCTCTCCGTCATCGTCTTCTTCATCACCGCCAAGCTTCAGCGAGGTATAGTAGTAAATATCAGGATTTTGAGGGTCACTGCTGCCCGGAAGTGACAGCACGCCGTTTGTTGTCACCTCGCAATCGTACGGGCCGCTATCGTCACCGCTGCCCGCGCCCCAGCAGCCGGAGGAGTAAGACGAACTGTGCGCAACCGCGCCGTCGTTATTGCTGGTTGCGATATTGGACGGAACCTGTGGTATGTTCGGGTTGGTCGTGTTGCACTCCACAGGTGGTGGCACCAGGCTCTGCTGGATGTTGCTGTTATTCTGGGTTGTCGTACCATCAACGGTAACGCCGGATACCGAGCCTCCGGAATCCGCAGTGCCAAAGATGGTGCCATGGTTGGACCCGCTTATCGCCTTCCAGGATTCGGCGTTGCCGCCTGTTCCACCCGTCGTCTTTTCGATCTGGCCATTGATGGTTATGCCTCCGCCGGCAGTGGTATTTCCGATGCTGTATGAGTTGTTGTCATAACTGACATTGCCCAATTGCCTGCTGTTAATGTACGCCGCAAACACGTTGCCGTTTGCGTGGGAATTGTTTTCGAAGAAGATATTGCCCTCGGCGTAAACCTGCCCCAGGGACCCGTGGGTTTGGGCGCCGTATGCGCCGTTTGTTGAATTGTAGCTGTCCGTATATGAGGTTTGGTTGAGGTTCAGCGAACCGCAGGCCGTTATCGCGTTGCCCCAGAGCGTCTGGTAATTGTTGATCGCGGTAACCTCTTCCATAACGCTGGTGGAACCGTTCGCGGTTCCGGTGCTGGTAATACGGTACAGCGGACTGCCGTTTGCCGTAGCGTTATATACGCCCGTGCCATCGTCCGTTCTTACGTGGGTTATGGTGACGGTGTAGCTGGAGCCGTTGGGCAACGTGCCGCTGGGCAGCGTATAGCTCCAGGTGGGGTCCGTGGTGTTCTGGTCCGCACCGGCATTTTGCATATACTGCTCGCCCACGGTCAGCCCGGACTGGGCCGCGTAGTCGGCCTGCACGCCCTGTTTCATGTTTGTCTGTATCTTCGTGCTGTTTACCGAAGAATAGAAGACCAGGGCGCTCAGGGCCGTCATCGCCAGCAGGGTGGTCATTGCCACTACAAGACTCATCCCGCTTTCATCCTTTACCAATCGTTTAGCCTTTTCCAAATATCTCATCTCTCTCCTCCTTTTCCAGGGCCCTCAAGGCCCCTTTCCCTCTCTATTGGACTTGTATAATATTGCTCCCCGGGTTCCCGGAGCTTATATTCCGGCCCGGATACTCCGCCGGACCAAGCTGATGGCACATATCGTAAGCAATTACCGCATACTGTATCAGAGTGCCAGACGGCTGATTGTTGCCCGTTACCGAATCCGTGAACGACCCCGAGCAGGCGCCGTAATATACAGGCGTAGTGTTAAGCACTCCGTTTACTGCAACGTAAACGTTGCATCCCGCGAGGTCCGTCAGCGTGGTCCCCGTGGTGTTGGTTGTAGGGGCGGTCCAGTTCACAGTTATGCTATTGCCGGTGGTCCCGTTGACGATTACAGACGGCGAAGTCGTCGCAAACAGGCCGGTTGGCGGATTGGGCGTATCGCTGCACGGATTGCTCACGTCGAAGCTGTAAGCCGTGCCGCTGCCGCCACCGTAAGTCTGCTCCGGCGCCTCGTCCCAGTTGCCCTGGTTGTCCTTGTCCAGAAGCAGATACCACACCCTGTCGTTTTTACTTACATTTAGAGGCGTACTGGTTATATAAGTGTACTGGTTGCCTGAATGGGCGTTTACGCTCATGGGTATCTGGTTTGAAAAATTCGATATGGACGGAGGCGTGCCCTGGTCCTGTGGCGTAGTGGCGTAATAGAGGTCCACGCCGGCAAGACCCGTTCCCGAACTGTCGTAAAGCTGCGCAAGCACGTTAAATGTGGCCCCATACGGAAATTCGGAGCCGGGAGTGGTATTGGACGTGTAATTGACGCCGTTTACCTGCAGCGCTGTGTGCTGTGTTGAATTATTCAGGAAATACGGCCCAAGCGGGTTTACGATATTGTCCCACGCGCCGGTTGATATCCTGGGGCTGGGCATGGTGCATGAGAAATTCTGCGTCACGGACGGACTGCTGTTTGTAGAGAATATCTTCTCGTAAGTAAGGCTGTCTACATTTACGGTAACGCCCACCATGTTCTGCGAGGAGGTGACGTTGCCGTTGGGGTCCGTAAACGCCATTTTAAGCGGCAGGTAGCATAACGCCCCGTTTGTCCCCCCGCCCGTGTTACATGTGCTGCCCGTAACGCCGCCAAGCTGTATCGCCCCGGTCCCCGGGGCCGCCGTCAGGTTCACGGTTGCGGTATTGCTGATAGAGGGGGTTCCGCCGGCGCACGTACCCCATATGCATGTGCCGGTGTCCATCCTCCATACACGCGCCAGGTGGGCGTCGGTGTTGCTCCACGAAAGGTTAAAGCTGTCCAGCTGGACGGGGGCCGCGCTGTCGTTATAGGCGTAAAAATTCACCCTGTTGCGCATGAAATTGGAGTACGAAGACGGAGGATTTGTCAGGCTCAGCTGGCCCGTAACGACGGCAGGGTCAGCCGGGGTGCTGCTGTAGTAAGTAATCGCCGGAGCGCTTGGCTTAGAAAACGTTATCCTGCCCGGCTGCACCGAAAGAATGTTCCCGCTATAGGTGGTGAGCCCGCCGTACATTGCAGACGATGTTGGGGGCGGCGTGGGGGCGTTGGCGTATGCCGCCCAGGGGTCCTCGCCCATGTTGGTTTCCCTGTTGCAGTCTATCGGTATCACATAATACTGATGGGTAGTGCCCTGCGTGCCTGGGTTGTCATCCACACTTGGATACCCGCCCTGGGCAAGATTTGGGTCGGCCCATTGCGGCTGATAGCCAATGGCGGGGTTCAGCACAAGGCCGGAGACCTTCGCGTCCGTATCGTTGTTGTTAAAACTGCCGGTGCCTGTAAGCCCGTATATGTAATACCCGGCCAGATCGTAGATGGCGCCTGAGGAATCGTCTATCCTGTTCCAGGTAAGCGTATACGGGCCGCCGTTGTTATTTACCAGCGTAAGGTCCGCCTTGCTGTCGGAAACGTTCGAACAGCCGGAGTTGTTCCACGTGGGCGCGCCGGCCGCGCATCCGCTTGTTTCCTCGCCGCATTGCGAGGCGGTTAATTCATTAATATTGGTAGCATTGCTGGCTATTCCGCAGTGGCTTACGGCAAAAATAGTATAGTCATAGTTCGCCTGGTAATCGGTGCATGCCGTGTAACCGGGAGTTGAGTAGCCCAGGTCTGGCAGGTAACCGGTCTGCCCGTTGCCGGGCCCCGTATGTATATAACTCTGCCCCGGGCCGGGCGTCGCGTTCATGATCTGCCCGTTGACAACCGTCTCGCCGGCATTCGGGTTTTCAACTCCGGTCCCATCGGTTAGAGACTGAGGGTAGCCCGGGTTGCCTGAGCAAGCGGAATTATACCTGATGGCTATCGAGTTGAGCAGCGCATCCGAAGGGTTGGTCCAGTTCAGGAAGTTTCTCCTGTAGCCGGACTTGCCTGTGACCCCCGATGGCGTGGCAGGTACGGTAGGGTCATAAACGCTTATGGATGCCGAATTGGCCGCGCTCGCGGCGCCGGTGCATGCGTTTACAGCATTTACCAGGTATGTAAGCGGTGTGCACGTGTCCTGCTGCGGAACATTATCCGCATAGCTTATGTTGTATATCCCGGTAGCGTTGCCGATAAATGTGTAGGCGGAGCCGCCAGCGCTCCTGTATACGTGATAGTAGGAAACGTCCGTGTCCTGCGGGTTGGTCCCCTGCGGCCACGAGAGTGTCACAGTATCGCCGCTGTTTATGACGGCGATCGGGCCTGGAATGTCCGGAGGCGCGGCGGAGGGCGTTGCGGTGGCTGCACTTGACGGATTCGATATATAGCCGCAGATGTCCTCGTCAGTTACCGTTACGCTGGCAGGCACTCCGCTCATAAGGTCGTATTGATAGTTCCCGTTGCTGTCCACGTAGTAGTCGCCAACCGAAATGCTGGTTGCGTTGGAAGGCGCGCTGTAACTGTAGGTATAACCGCCGCTTTGTACGTTTACGACGTAACCCTGAAGATACGAGTCGTTTACAGGGCTCCAGCTTACAACAAGCTTCCCGCAAACGCCATTGCTGATCGCGGTAACGCCGGTCACCACCGGGGGCTGGGTACAGTCAAGCGGCGTTGCGCCCATGTTAATCATCCTGGCCATGCCGGAGGCCTTGTATGTTTTCAATATCCCCAGCACGGGGTCGTTCTGGGCCTCCTGCGTTTCCACGGAAACATTAACCGAGACAACATTGGTAATCAGGGCGGGGGTTAGCGGATCAGGGTTCGTCAGAGTCGAGATGCCGTTGGCCATAGTGTAAGCGCCAACGGTGTTGCTATACCCGTCGTAATAGACATAATTCAGTAGGGCCACACCGTTTATGATGGGCTGGTCGCTCTGGAAGACCCAGTTATAGGTGCTGCCTGCCTGCGTAGCCCGCCAGGTGGCTCTGCGTATCTCGCTGCCCAAAATGTAGTAATTGGTGCGCCTGAGCTGTGTGCCGTTTGTAAAAGAAACGCCGTTGTCGTCAAGGAGAGGGCTTACAGAGTCGTCCCTGTACGCAAACATCAGGCTATTATTGCCTGCGTTCACGATGGAAGGCCCCGCGCCGGTTGGCAGGTTATAACCGGCCAGCTTTATCTCCTTGTTCATGTAGTCAATGGCCGACTGTGCGTTGAGCTGCATTGTGGAGGTAAGACCCAGCGAGCGCGTGGACTTCTCCCCGGACATGTAAACGGAATATATGACCGCCAGCACGATGGTCATTATGGCCATCGTTATCAGGAGCTCGATCAGGGTAAAGCCGGTTTTATTCTTGCGCTCTTCCATTTTTCCTCTTTAACTCTGTGATGGCGGCGGCGGTAATAACTGCTCATGCGTTACGTGGTGTGCCGCCCCGCCCCTGGCATCCGGCCAGGATATGGTCACATCAGCCAGGTACTCGCTTGTGTTGCTGATGTTGACACTCTGCACCTGCACATACATGGTGTAAGTTGTGCCGTTCATAGCGATTGTCCCGTTCACTATATTGCCGACGTCAGTGGTATTAGCCATTGAGGCAAGGTTCGCCAGGCCACCCGAAACACCTACCGGAGGCTGGCTGCCCAGCATCTCCATGGCCTGCTGGGTAAGGGAGTTGGCCGTGCTCAACTCCGCCTGCGTGCGGAGCATGGCGAATGAGGTCATGAAGCCGCTGGCAACAGCCATCATACCCAGGCTGAAGACCGCAAGGGCAATCAGAAGCTCTATAAGAGTAAACCCTTCCTTGCCGGCTTTTGCCGCCCTGCCGCATTGCCGTGTTTTCATCAGCAGGCCTGTTGCGTACCGGCCGAGGGCCTTTAAAACCTTCATTGCTGCCTCCTTGCCAGTTCCATTAATAGCTTTGCCATGCCGTGCCGGACCATAGCCAGCTCTGCACCATTCCGGTTGCGGTATACTGCATCTGTACGGCCCGAACCCTGTTTACGTTTCCGGAGCCTACGTCCTGCCCCACCACTACGTATACCGCCCCGGCTGGAGACGCTCCGCCGGTGGCGGAAAATGTCACGGTATTAGCCACGGAGCCGCTGGTAAAATCTACCCCCGAACTGTTTGGGGTCGTTTGGTCGTTTGGCACTCCTATGGCATTGCCCGCGCCAAAGATAATCCCCTGGGGCAGGGGGACCGTCTTCACGCCATTAGGGCCTTGCACCTGATACTGATTTACCGAGGGATACATGAACACCACTTTATATTGGGTGTTCTGCGAAATGGCCTCAGCCCTGGCCAGTTGCATGTCCATGCTTATATTGGTTACGGCCTCGTCCGCATTTGAAGTAACGTCATAGCCGAACGCTCCGAAACCGATAACGGCCAGGATGGAGATTATGGCGATTACCACCAGCAGCTCTATCAGGGTAAACCCTTCCGGCTGGCAGGTATCCATCCCAGTTTCTTCAAGCCAAATCTTCTTTATTACGCGATTTTGTGCCATTTCTGGAATATTTAGCATGCAAGCTACATACCAGAAAAAATATCATTATATTTCAAAGAGTTTTTAACAAGGGCAACGGGATTTTGGGTAACCGGCTGCCTAAAATGGGAAGCGGATTACATAATCAGGCAACGCAGGTTTTACATCTGCATTTCCCGCATGATAACATTCCAGATGTCCCCGGATGATAACCCGGTTTCTTTTCTTAACCGCAGGGCCGCTATTTTTAAGACAACATCCGCCCGCCCGGCAATAACGGAATGAACGGCGCCAGGCGGCTGTTTCATAACCTTAAGACATTTCATGTTGCAGTTCTGCTGGCTGTGGCTTTCGCGGTTTACGCCAACAGCCTTCCAAACTCATTCAATTTCGATGATGGCATGTTCGTCACAAACAACAGCGCGGTGCATGGATTCACTTTAGGCAATCTGAAGGCTGTATTTACGTCCGTGCCAAACCAGGTGGAATACCTGCCGATAAAAGACCTCACTTACATGCTGGATTATGAGATATGGAAACTGAATCCGCTTGGCTATCACATAACAAACCTTGTTTTTTACCTGCTTGTAATAGCGGTGCTTTATTTTCTATTCGTGGAGATATTCTCCATGGCGGAGATCAATGGGCAAGCAGACCGCCGGAGGGCCTGCTGGACGGCGTTTCTGGCTGCATTGATATATTCCGTGCACCCGGCCCATGTGGAATCGGTTGCAGGCATTTCCCAAAGAAAAGACCTTGTAAGCGGATTGTTTTATTTTTCAGGGCTCCTCATTTATTTAAAAGGAATGCGCCGTAATGGATGGGGGCATTATGCCGCTTCGCTTTTCCTGCTTGTGCTGGCCGTGCTTTCCAAGATGACGGCCGTGCTTATGCCGGTTTCTGTTCTGATGGCTGAGATTTATTTTGGCAGGGGGACCCTTGGGAAAAAACTTGCGCGCACGGTGCCTTTTTTCATTGTTGCCGGAGGGCTGGCCGCGCTTGGAATATTCATTGCCAAATATACCGGCGTTTATTCAACAGCCGCCGCAGGCCCGCTGCGGAGGATACCTGGCGCATTAGAGGCGTTTTTTGTATACCTTAAGATGCTCGCCTGGCCTTACCCTTTAAAGGTATGGTACAAGTTCACTCCGGACGGAAGTTTTTTTAATATCCTGCCCATTCTTTCCTTTACCGGCCTGGCGTGCCTGATATCGCTGATCGTGCTGCTTGCAAAACGCGGTTATAAAGCGGTTTCGTTTGGCGCGGCATGGGCACTTGCAAGCCTGATACCCGTGGTGGGGCTAATCCCAACCACTGTGGTAATAGCTGAAAGATACGCCTTCATACCGTCAGCCGGTTTCTGCATAGCCGCCGCATGGGCGCTTGCAAGGATATTCATGCTCCCCAAGCCGTTATACAAGGCCACCGTGGCCGCCGTGGCCGCAATTGCAATAACGGCCTTTTGCGTAATCTCTTTTGAGAGGAACTTTGACTGGAAAGATAATGTGACCCTTCTGGAGGCGGACTTGAGCCACAAGCCGGACCTTTTAAAAACCTACTCGTCTCTTGGCCGCATCTACTTTTCAAGAGGGGATTACAGGAAAGGCTTGGCATACCTGCTAAGGGAAAAGCAGCTTCAGCCTGATAACGTTGAGTACGATTTCTTCACGGCGGACTACCTGTACCGGACGGGCCAGCCAGGCATGGCCCTGGAAATATTAAAGGGGCTGAAGATTGGGATAAAGGCGGAGGTTACCGATATAGACTACCTCTGCGGGCTGATTTACGAATCCCAGGGGATGAGGCAAAAAGCGATAGAAAATTACCAAAAGGCCCTTTATGCCGGGATTCAGCTTGGCTCTTTCCCGAAGGCGGACGCCAGGGCCGCCCTGGCAAGGCTAGGCGCGGTACCTGCCCCTTAGCCAGTTCAGCCTGATCACCAGAAGCTGGGCAAACATCTTTGCGGGGTCGCTTGCCACCCTTACAGTGGAGGCGGCCGAGTTAAGCCATATAACCGGCGTCTCTTTTATCCTGAGCCCGCTTTTTTGGGCCAGAAACAGGATTTCCGCGTCGAAGCTGAACCCGTTTATAATGCCCCTGGAAAAAAGCATCTTCGCTTCCGGCCCCTTGAACAGCTTGAACCCGCATTGGGTGTCCTTAACCCCGCTTACCAGCAGTCCCTGGACAAACATGTTAAACACCCTGCCCATTAACTCCCGGTGTAAGGGCTGGCGGATGCGTATATCGGCGCCGGGGATGGCCCTGGAGCCTATGACAATGTGATAGCCTTCTTCCAGATAAGGCATGAACTTTTCCAGTTCCTCAATGGGGGTGGACAGGTCGGCATCGGAGATAAGCACCATCTCGCCGCCCGAGGCAAGCACGCCTCTTCTGATTGCAGCGCCTTTGCCCATGTTGCGCTCGTTCCTTAAAATCCGGACACCATCATGATTTGCGGCAAACTCGCCGGCAACCCGCACCGTAGCGTCCGCGCTGCCGTCGTCCACAACCAGCAACTCAAAATCATGGTAATTGCCGGAAAGATACGCATACACCTTCTCCAGCGTAGGCAGAAGCCGCTTTTCCTCGTTATAGGCAGGGATTACGACGGATATGGATTTGTTTTCCATGTTTCAGGGAAGCCCCGGGTAAAACATCCGGCACCCGGTGAATTTGCGCCACGGCGCGCGCCCCATTAAATCTCTATCAGTTTCAGCATCTTTTTACGGTCGCGCATCATCTCCGTAAGCACCTCCCTCATAAGGGAGCAAGCCTCAATCACCTTTTGGCTGGAGATGCTGTAATAAATGTTCACGCCGTTTCTTCGGGCCTTGAGGATGCCTTTGTTGCGCATGGTGGCAAGGTGCTGGGAGACATTTGCCTTCGGCACACCCAGGATTTCAACAAGTTCCGTAACGCTCTTTTCCCCGGTTTTCAGGGCGTTTATTATCTCCAGCCTCTTGGCGCTGGCAATGGACTTGCAGACCTCGGCCTGAAGCTCGAATATGGTTTTGTCTCTATTCACCGCAGTATCTAAGTTATTAGAAAAGTTCATCTCATGTCAAGAATCTCGAAGGCATCGGGAAGATGCTCAAGGCCGTCCGGCCCTATGGCTATTACATCAAACCGGGCCGGGGCCTCCGTCAAGCCCTTCCCTTTTGTGGCTATATAATGAACGGCGGCCTGGGCTATTTTGGCCCGTTTTTTTGTCCCCACCGCCTCCATTGGCGTGCCAAACAGGTCCGAAGCCCTTGTCTTCACCTCCACGAAAACCAGGGTATTGCCGTGCATGGCGATTATGTCTATCTCGGCAACCCTTGTCCTGTAATTGCGTTCGAGGATGCGGTACCCTTTTTTCTCCAGGTATTTTGCCGCCTGGTCTTCACCGCGCGCGCCAAGCCCCGCCCGCCTTCCGCCGGGCGTTATCATTCGATATCCGGGGCGTTTGCGCCCGCGAACCCTTCCAGGTTATTAAGCAGCGAAGGTATGCCCTCCACGTCCTTGATGTCCTTCTGGCAAAGTATCTTCAGCGTCTCCCTGAAAAAAGAGAATTCCTCAAAATGCCCCCTCAGGTGCTCCCCAAGCGCGTGCATGAGCTGCTCGCCTTTTTCGTCCCAGTCCGGCAGAAGCACCACTTGCCTGTAAGCCGAAATGATATCTTCGGAAAAATCATAAAGCCCCTTGCCCCTGTGCACCGTGATTAGCTCACCTTTAAGGCCAAGCCGGGCAAGCGCCTGGGCGTCCTTTTTCCCTTCAACAATCACCGGCGCGTGGTTGTTCACCTCGGAAAGCCAGCCGATCACTTCCCGGAGCCTCTCCGCCCTTGCCGGGTCGGACCGCATCGTGTTTATACGCAAGGATTGTTCCCGATTGAAAGATTCCCGGAAAGGGCCGGGGGAGCTGGATGAGTAAGGTCTTTTT
Organism: Nitrospirota bacterium; assembly: GCA_021813405.1. Lineage (GTDB taxonomy): Bacteria > Nitrospirota > Thermodesulfovibrionia > Thermodesulfovibrionales > JdFR-88 > JAKAKS01. The sequence goes on along the minus strand of JAKAKS010000009.1, from coordinate 11,917 downwards.
CTGTTACGGGTGCCCATCACTTTGCGCGGCGCACCGGGGCCGCTTGTTAATAATAACATTTACATCAGAGATGACATTCGGCAGCGCTGCAGAGCGGGCAAAAGCAAAGCGCATAAAAAAGCAGTCCCGCAGTTTACCATTGCGCCGTAGCTCTGCCGCGCTGTTTTTTCTATTCTACTGCCACAAACGTCTCTGTCCTGGTAAGTCCCCTAACTTTCCTCACTTTTTTCAGGATTTTATTGAATATTTCATTGGAGTCCTTGGCCTCCAGGGTAACAACGATGTCGTACTGGCCGGTGATAACGTCGGCGTCCTTTACACCGTTTATCCCGCGCAGGGTGTCCCTGATGGTGCGTTCCTTACCGGGCACTACATTAGCCAGAAGATAGGTCCTGCTCATTCGGTAACGGCCTCCTTTTTATCTGTCTGTCTTTACCCTGGTTTTTCTTTCCGGACCGGCGCGGTGGCCCGGCCCTTCAGCAGCAGGCGGATGCCCCTTTTCATGCCTTGCTTCAAGCGGCTGGACTTTAGCGGCTTCGGCGGAAACTCCCTCAGACCGCCCTTTTTCAAGGCTCTTTCGCAAGGCATCCATAAGGCTTAGAACCTTGGCCGGCCCCTTTGGCGGCGGCACAGCGATCTTCCTGCCCTCCACCTTGGCGTTTATCAGCTCCATAAGCGCTTCCCTGTATGTGTCTTTATACTGGCCCGGCCTGAAGCCGCTTGAAAACCGGGTGACAAGCTCTTTTGCAAGCGAGAGTTCCGCGTCTTTCAAATCCATAGCCGGCGGCGTCAAGATTTCCTCTACATTTGCTATCTCATCGGCATACATAAGGGTATTTAGCAAAAGCGCGCCGCTGTAAAGCCTGATGACGGCCATATGTTCCTTCTCTTTAAGAGTAAACCGGGCAAGAGCGGCCTTCCCAGTCTGCCGCATGGCCTCGCGCAGCAGAGCGTAGGACCGCTGGCTGCCCTCCTCCGGCTCCAGAAGATAGGCTTTGTCAAAATAAATGGGCTCCACCTCGTCCGCCTCTATAAACCCTTCTATGCTTATTGAGTGGGACGCCTTCTGCGGGAGCTTTTCAAACTCCTCCTCGTTTATCACCACAAACTTGTTCTTCTGATACTGAAAGCCTCTTACTATATCACCCCAGGAAACCTCGGCGTTTTCCGCCTGGCAGAACCTTTTATATTCAATAGGGGAGCTGTCTTTCTTGTGCAGCAGCTTGAAGGATATGTCCTTTTTATGGGTTGCCGGATATAGCTTTACCTGTATGCTTACAAGGGCAAAACTGATGCTGCCTTTCCAGATGGATTTCATGCTTAAAAATTATCACTGTTAAAACCGATGGTCAATCAGGCCGCCTTGTACCCTGTAATGGGTTTTGGTACGATAGGGCATAAAAATATCACCTATCAAAGAAATATTGCCCGCTGCCGGATGGCTTGATTTTCTGGGGGAGTTCGCTGTCCAAACCGGCCGCGGGCGGACTGCGATTATCCTGGGCGGGCCGGATTCCGGCAAGTCCGCATTTGCCCGCTTCTCGGCCCGGTTTCTGGCTTCAGGAGAAAATGCCTTTCCCGTATGCCTGGTAGATGCCGACGTAGGCCAGTCCTCCATCGGGCTTCCAGGGACCATCTCGATTAAAAGATATTCTCTCCATACCCGCGAAAATGCCTGGCCTGACAGAATGACATTCATTGGCGCCGTAAACCCCGCCTTGCGCATCCCGGAGATGATAGAAGGCGTAAAGCGTATGGCTGCCCACTGCGGCAAGCAATATGCCAAACTTGTGGACACTACCGGGCTGGTTTCGGGAGGCTTGGGGCGTGTCCTAAAGCTGGGCAAGATAAAGGCCCTGCGCCCCGGCTATGTTATAGCCATCCAGAAGGAAGACGAGCTGGAGCACATTTTAGGCGCGCTCTCCGGCATTGCCGGGCCAAAGATAATCCGTTTCAAACCTTCGCGCATGGCCAAAAAAACAAGCCGGGCCTCGCGCGCAAATTACAGAAGGCAAAGATATTGCCGGTATTTCGCCTCCGCCCGGCTTCTTAAAGTGCCGCTTGGGGGCAGGCATAAAATCCGCTTCAATTACCGCCGGACTCAACTGGATATCTGCGCCATGGATTTTGACCCGGAACACCTTGCCGGTAATATAGCCGGGCTTAATAAGGGGGCCGATACACTTGCCCTTGGGGTCTTCAAAGGTATCGAAAAAGGACGGGCGTTATTTCTTGCGCCGCTTGAATCCGCAGTAAAAATCGACAACGTCCTGTTTGGGGAAATTTTTATTTAATGTTTTCAATAGATTCCCACGCGCATGCACGTGAAACCCTGCGTTGGATTGGCCGGGCGGAAACAGAACGAGAGCCGGTGAAAAACTCCCGGCTCTCGCTGACTTTAGCGCTTTATTACAGGCAAAGGAGCATCACTAAATTAGTGAGCTGCCTCTGTGTTCCCGTTTTCGTTGACCTCAACGGAAGAGGTCCTCAGATGAAATGGCTGGGCGCTGGGTATTATAGTCCGGCGCGCGGCGGCGGCGGCGGCAGCGCCGTGTTCCGCCAACCCCAGGGCCTCCGTATAAACAGACTCGTGACGGATCAGGCTGCCGATAACCGAGGCGATAACGCACGCAGGCAGCGCCGCAAGGACCACGCGGTAGTCATGCGTGGTCTCGAAAACCATAATGGCGGACATTGCAGGGGCATGTGTGGTTGCCGCCAGCAGGCTGCCCGCGCCCACTATTGTCCAGAGCGTCAGGGAATGGTCGGCCGCCGGTATCAGCATCGTGTGGCCGACGATCAATCCCAGGGAGGCGCCGGTCACCAGGGTTGGTGTCAAAACGCCGCCAGGGACGCCCGCGGCGCTGGCCATCGTAACGGCGGCCAACCGCAGCAGGAATACGGCAATTACCGTGCTTAATGCCCAATGGGTGGACAGAAAGGCCTGCATCACGCTGAAACCATTGCCCCAGACCTCGGGCCTCATAGTGGACAGCAGCCCGATAACAAACCCGGCCAGGCCCAGACGCACAGGCAAAAATTTAAAGATCGGCTGATATTTATGGTTTGTTGTTCTTAGCAGCCAGAGAAACACGGGGCCAAACAGGCCGGCCACCAGGCCCACAAGGCACGCGTCAAAAAGGTCGTTAAACCCTACGGCTGGCACGAGGTGCGCAACATAGAGCGGCCCGGTAGAGAAGAGCGCCTCGGTGGTCAGTTCGGATATTACGGCAGACACCAGCACCGCGCTTATTTCGCGCAGGGCCAATCCGCCCAGAATTATTTCCGCCACAAACAGAGTGCCCGCGATGGGGGCATGATAAGCGCCCGCAAAACCTGCTGCCGCGCCGCACGCCACAATAAGCCTGCGGTGTGATTCATCGGCGCGGAATATCCGCCCAATCAGTGAGGATGCCAGGGACGCAAACTGAATCATGGTCCCTTCGCGGCCAATCGTAATGCCTCCGCTTACGCCAAGGAGTGAGGAACCCGTCCGGACGAGGTTAGGGCCCAGCGCCAGCCTGCCGTCCGCCACATGCACCGCTTCCATGTATTCCGGCCCGCGCGGCTGCTTGATCCAGCGGCGGCCGGCCCACATGGCCAGCCCGCTTGCGATACCGGCAAGCGTAGGCACCAGGATTCGCGCCCATAACGGCAACGCGCGTGCGGCCGCAACCAGATGGTTATGCCCGGAATAGAGTTGTACGATTGCGTACATCGCCTTGCGGAACAATTCAACGGCAATGGAACCGACAAAGCCGACCGCCGCCGCCACCAGAAGCATCGGGACCATCGGATCAAGGCCGGGACTGAATAGTGTGTCTGAGTGTTCCAGCCGAAGGAATTTTTTTGCGAACTTAAAATTCATGTGACATTTCCTCTGACCGCAGGCGGAAAGTGATTATCCCGCGCGGGTTTCCTCTTTAAATTCTAAAAAACTCTCGGTTCTCCATGCAGAGAAAGCCTGATCGAATATTACCGGGGACGAAACATAATGCAGTGTTTTCTACCGGTCAATCGCAATTATACTCCTTGTACCTTTCAAATTGCAACACGGTTGATGGGCGGGGGCCCATTTCCAAATTACAGCCTCCCGCCTGCAAAAAACATTCACACATCCACATCCAGCATGGGCAGGCCCAGCCGCTGGCGGCCGCTTTCCCCTTTGATGTCCTTTGATGCCCTGGCTGGCAGATCCCCCCGCTCGCCCAGGTGGCGGGCGTAGAGCTTGGCCGGCAGGCTTGCCGCGTGCTGAACGGTATGCTTTCCGAACCTTTGTGAAAGATTGTCTACTGCCTTGTAAAGCCTTGCCATCTTTTCTATGCGCGGCACGTCGTCAAATAGCGTGTATTGCGTACCAGTGCCGGGAACAAGCCCGGTAAGCACCACCCCGGTGGACCGGTAAAGCGTGTCCTGCGTGAAGAGGGCGTTAAACCCCTCATTTAAAGGGCCAAAAAGCTGTGCCGGAAATGCGCTTGGCGAACTGAGCCGCATCTCCACGCCATGGCCACTGAAGTCCTGGCCGCGCAGGTAAACGATCAGCCCGCAGGCCGCCAGCCCGTAGCGCCGGGCCTTGATGCAGGCGTTTTCCAGGTTTTTTGAAAGCTGGGCGAAAACAAAATCCCGCTGGCCGGAGGGGGGCGTAAACGTCCTTGTTTTGCTTATTGACTGATAATCCTTTTTAGCGGCCGTTGAAACAGGGTAAACGCTTCTGCCGTTCAGCTCCTCCCAGATCTCCCTGAAGGGTTTGGAGAGGTATTTTCTTACGAACCGCTCGTCCCTGCGGGCAAAATCCAGCGCGGTGCGCACCCCAAGCTTTCTAAGCAGGGCGGAGGTATTTGCCCCTATACCCCAGACCTTTTCGATAGGCAGGTCCTTTAAGTAAAGGTGTATCTCGCCGCCGGGGATAAGCGTAAGGCCATGGGGCTTATTGTATTTGGAGCCGATCTTGGCCAGCACTTTTGAAACGCTGACACCCACGGAAACGCTTATGTCAAGCTCCCGCCCGATATCTTCCTGCATGCGGCTGGCTATCTGGCTGTAAGGGCCGTGAAAACTCCTCCTGAGGCCGGTCAGGTCCACAAATGCCTCGTCTACCGAGTACTCTTCAACGTCCGGAGAGAATCGCCTTAGGATATCGAACATCCTTAATGAAATAAGGCTGTATGTCTCGTAATCCGAGGGCAGGAAGACGGCATCCGGGCAGACTTTTTTGGCCTCAAAAAGCCTCATCCCACGCTCCACCCCGCGCGCCTTTGCCTCATAGCTGGCTGCGGCCACGATGCCGCGCTCCCTGCCCGTGATTACCGGCTTGCCCCTAAGCCACGGCTTTACAGCCTGCTCGCAGGAGGCAAAGAACGCGTCTGCGTCCAGATGAACGATGGCCCTTGGCCAGGACCGGATTAGAATTGGCTGTTCCATGGCAATTCAGTGCTACAGTGAACAGTGCTTTTTTTCTGTAATACCGATACTCTGTTTTTTGCCTTTCCCATTTCACTGCCGCACTGCCGCGCTATTTGTACTTTCTTATCACGGCTATTACAACGCCTGCTATCCTTAGTTCGCTTTTCGGTTTTATCGGCTTGAATTTCGGGTTTGCCGGCAGCAGCCATACGTCTTTGCTCCCCTTCTCTTTTTTAAACCCCTTCATCGTCCATTGCCCGTCCACTTCGGCCACTACAATATCCCCGTTTGCTGGCTGGCGGCCTTTTTCCACCAATACCATATCCCCCGGCAGTATGCCGGCCCCGCACATCGAGTCCCCGGATACCTTCAGCATGAACGTGGCCTGCCGGTTTGTAATCAGCATCTCGTCCAGCGAAAGGACGTCCGAAAGCTCCTCTTCGGCAGGGCTTGGGAACCCGGCCTCAACCGTGCCAAGCATACGGAGGGCACCGGCTTTCAACTGGTTTTCACCCTTTATCGCCTTCGGGATTAGCCTGCCTTTTGCGTCCCTTGCCAGCAGGCCCAGATCTTCTAGCTTGCGGGCCAGCTTGAACGCCGAATTCTTTGATTTAAACCCGCAGGCCAGGGCTATCTCCGAATAGCTGGGCATCCTGCCTTTTTCCTGGAGAAACCGGGCTATGCGCTGCGCCCCGGCCTTTGTGCCTGCATCACCAGCCTTGTCCATGGCAAGATTATACGGTGAACGTTCGTTCACAGTCAAGCGGGGTAAAGGATTAGGGCTGCTTATATGAAATTCAAATTAGCAGGTTATGCCCCGAAGCCTGCCTTGAAAACGAGTGCCAAAATGTGCATATTACAAGTAGCATTGAAGCATCGGAACTTACCCCAGTGAACAGAAAAAAGGAACAGTTTGCATTAGGCGCTTTGTTGCTTGCTTTTATTGGCTTAATTGCGTTATTCCTTTATACCAAGGCTGTTTACGACCCGAACATCCCCTTTTTGCCCCATAACTCCAAAGCGCAATGGATTAAATTCCCTTCGCCGCTCAGGACTATCACATACAGAAGCAATTTTTGTCTTTTCTCAAAAGAATTTCAATTCACTTCCGGCCAAACGGCGCTGCTTAAAATGCGGGCTTTTAAAACATGGGCCCTTTTTTTAAATGGGGCCGAAGTTCGGGCCAGCGGTCCGGCCGGGGACTGGAAGAAAATTACAACCACTGATATTACCCCTTATTTAAAAGAGGGGCAAAATAATATAACCGTGAGGGTGGACAACATTACCGGGCCCCCGCTGTTGTGGCTATACACCAAAGGCATATCCCCTGAAATTAAAACTGATGAAACCTGGATAGCATCAGTTGATAACAGCCCTTATAGTATGGCGGCAATTGCAGATGACACCGCCATGCCGGACATTTCATTCCAGCAGCCCCTGCCCTCTCCGTGGGAATCTTTTGCCGGTAAATATCCTGCCCTTATCTCTTTTTCCCTTATATCTGTCCTGCTCTTCATTCTTGTAAATTTTTTTAAAATCAAATGGGCAAAACCGGTCCTTTCTCCGCAAGCGGTGCTGATAATCGCGCTTATATTCTGGTGCGTTCTGTTTGTCAATAATTTATATAAAACCATGGTGTACAATGGATTCGACGCCAAAAGCCACCTTTCATATGTGGAATATCTCCTTAAAAAGCATTCACTGCCACTTGCAGCCGATGGATGGGAAACCTACCAGCCTCCGCTTTTTTATCTGATTACGGCTTTTTCTTTCCTTTTAACCCGGCATTTAATTTCCAGCCTGCCGCATGCGTTCCTGTTATCTTTTAAGCTGGTGACGTTTGCCAGCGCAATGGGGCAGATTTACCTGGCTTTTATAGCTGCCAGAACCCTTTTCCCGGAAGACGATAAAAAACAAATGCTGACAACGGCAATGGCTTCAATCCTGCCTTTTAATATATACATCGCAAATTTCTTAAGCAATGAATCATTGTCTGCTTTTCTTATAGGCAGTTGCATCGTTTATGTCCTTGGCATCCTTAAAAAGGATTTAAAAGTTTCATCATTCTGGTTTCTGGGAATTCTTCTGGGCCTGGCCTTTTTAACAAAGGTAACGGTTCTGGTTTTTTTACCGGCGTTCTGCCTTGTCATTTTGTATCATGCCTTAAAAAAACAGGCCGGCATCATAAAAATGTGCGGAATTTATCTTGCGATTTTTCTGCCCATGATTGCCATTTCAGGATGGTTTTATTTCAGGAATTGGCTTCATTACGGCAAACTCCTAGTCACAAACATGGATAAATCGCTTGGTTTTCTATGGTGGCAGGACCCGGGATATCATACTTTGCAATACTACACCAGTTTTGGAATGTCCTTTGAGAGACCGTTTTTTTCAAGCTTCCACTCTTTCCTTGACGGGATTTATTCAAGTCTCTGGGGCGATAGCATGTTTGGAGGGGCAGTCGCATACCTGCCAGGGCCTCAATGCACACCGCCGCCGCCGTGGAATTATGGATATATGAATTTAATATTTATTCTTGCTGTCCCGGCAACTGTGGCTATATTGATAGGTTTATGGCGGCTGCTTGAAGGGGCCATAAAAGAGATGAATACCGGCTTTCTTTTGCTGGTTTGCTCTTTTCCCGCCATGGGGGCCTCTATTATTTACTTGAGCTTGAAAGTGCCTTCTTTTGCAATCGTTAAGGCGCACTATGGATTGGGCCTTTTAGTGCCGGTTTCGGTTGCCTGTGCCATCGGGATTGATTTTATTGACGAGCACCTCAAAAAGAGAAATCTGCCGGTTGCCAGGGCCATTTTATCCGGATGGCTTGGGACTTTTGCAATTACAATATTTTTCTCTTTCCTGATAAGGTAAACCCTTAAAGTCTAACCGTGATTTCCGCTGCCATGTTCATCACCCGCTTCCATGAGGCTGAAAGACAATCATAGTGGTTTTGAAACATGCCTGTCTCTGCACAAAGAATGCGGCCAGGCGGAGTCTATCCCCGCGTTAGAGAAGACGGGGGGTTGTAGTGGCAGACCACCCTGAATATCACTTGGTACTCCTTCAGGAGGGATGGATTACCTCCAGTTTGTATCTGATATAATCCAAAAATGGGGATCATGAGGGCGCTGATAATAGAGGACAATCCCGCCGATGCGGCGCTGGTGCGCCGGATGCTGGCCGAAAGCAATGCCAGCATCAGCCTTGAATGGGCCGATAGTCTTGCAAAAGGGCTTGAGTGCCTGGAGAAAAAAAGCCCGGATATCCTACTGCTGGATCTCAGCCTGCCGGACAGCCACGGGCTGGACACATTTTCCAGAGTCCGTGAAAGAGCGCCCACGCTGCCGATCGTGCTTTTAACAGGGCTTGAAGATGCGGCCACGGCTGTAATCGCCGTAAAATCGGGCGCACAGGACTACATTGTAAAGGGAGACATGGAAGGTAAATGGCTGGCGCGCTCCATGCGTTACGCAATAGAGCGGAGGATGCTTGTTCTGGAACTGGAAAGCGCCCTTGAGGAGATAAAGGTATTAAAAGGGCTTGTCCCCATATGCGCCTGGTGCAAAAAAATAAGGGACGACCAGGGCTACTGGAGCCAGCTGGAAATATACTTCAAAAAACAGATAGGGGCGCAGTTCACCCACGGCATCTGCCCGGATTGCTTGGCCAAAATGGAAAAAAAACTGGAGGACATGCCTTGATTTTCCGAAGGCTGCCCATGAGCTCTGCGCTATATGCAAGAAATATGATGAAGAGTGGATTGGCCTCAAATGCGTTTATTTGGGGGGTGCGGATCACCATTTTTTTAATAGTTTCACAGAAGCAGAGGGGTAACAATTGAAAGAGTGCTATGACGTAATCATTGTTGGTGGAGGGCCCGCCGGCCTGACTGCGGGCCTCTATTGCCAGCGGGCCGCCATGAAAACAGTGCTGGTGGAAAAAGGGTTGCCCGGAGGGCAAATCGCCATTTCAAAAGAGGTTGAAAATTATCCCGGCATCCAGGGCATAACCGGCTTCCAATTAGCCGAGAACATGGTCCGCCAGGCGGAATCCTTTGGCCTTCGAATGGTGCAGCAGGAGGTGACGTCTATTGAAACCGGCGCTGGCACACATGCGGTAAGGCTGGCCAGCGGCGAGGTTTTGCACTGCATCGCCCTTATACTTGCACTTGGCGGCACGGTCCGGAAACTTGGCATACCCGGTGAAACGGAATATCTGGGAAGCGGCGTTTCATATTGCGCAACGTGCGACGGCCTCTTTTTCAAAGACAAAACGGTGGCCGTGGTGGGCGGCGGCGACACGGCCGTGGAGGAAGCGCTGTACCTTGCAAAGCTGGCGAATAAAGTTTACCTGGTCCACAGGAAAGACGGGCTGCGGGCAGGCAAACTGCTCCAGGGCCGTTTGCAGGCGGAGCCCAAAATCGAACTGGCCTTAAACACTGTCCTTACAGAAATTAAAGGGGCAATTGCCGTTGAGTCCGTGGCCTGCCAAAACGTGGAATCCGGCATAAAAAGCGAACTGCAGGTTGACGGCGTTTTCATATTCATCGGTTATGCTCCAAATAATAAACTGATACCTCCGGATGTCAGGATGAACGAGCAGGGCTTTGTTATTGCCGGCGATAATTGCGAGACAAGCGTGTCCGGGATATTCGTGGCAGGGGATTTAAGGCAGAAATTTGCAAACCAGATTGTGGTTGCCGCCGCAGACGGATGCATAGCCGCCCTTGGCGCCGCGCACTATGTGGAAGAAAAAAAGGCCGGCATCGTCCCCCCGCCATGCGCGCACGATATGGCATGAAAAATTACGCGCAGTTAATATCCCGTCCGGTAAAAATACTCGCAGGATGTGCACCGCCAGGTTTTGTCCGCTTCGCCCCATACCATCTTTTTCCTGCAGACAGGGCAGTTCTTTTTTTTGACCTGCATTTTTGCATTCATAGCTGAATACCTCACCACCGATAAGCCAGGTGGGTTTGTAACCGCCTCTGAAGTTTGCGCTACGGCCTGCAATTGGGGTTCAGGCTTGCCTTCAGACGCCAGCCCTGCGCTTTCGTCGTTGTCCCTGCCGGAGCCGTCTTTTAATTCCTCGAACGCGCAGACATAACACAGCCATTTTTTATCATTCAAAAAGAAGTTCATCTTGCTTCCGCAATTAGGGCATTTCTTTTGCCATTGCGTGTCTGTCCCGTATGGATCTGCGGTTTTTGCTGATTCCGCGGCAGCCGTTTCCCCCTCGCCAGGCAGCCCGTTGCCAGGCAAAGGCTGGGCTTTTTCCGGCGGAGCCGGCTGGGAGGGTGCAGCTGCCGTTTTCGGCGTTACCGTTTCCAGGATTTCCGTTTTTTCCTGGGACAACCCCTCCAGTTTTGCTTTTATACCGGAGATTTCATCCATGGCCTCTGTAAATATTTTCTCAAGGGACTTTTTGGCCAGGCCCGTGTCCTTTTCCTTATCCGCCATATCACCAAGGACCTTCTGCTCCTCAGCTTCAAGCCGGGCCAGTTTTTCCATCAGATTCGATTTCTGGCCTCTTATCTCCTGCACCCTGGATTCCATGGCCTTAAATTCATCACCGCCGGAAAGGGCCGCCATGAATTCATCTTTTAAAGTTTCAAGTTCCTCAAGCTGGTTGGATGCGGCCTTAAGCACATCCTGCTGGTTTAATCCCGATGCTGCTGCAAGCGTCCTGATGGCGGTTTTATACCTGCGTTTCTCGTCAGCAATAACCTCTTCAAGAAGGCCCAGAATCTCGCGGAATTTACTTAATATCTGGTCCGGGCCCGCGGCTATTTTCCTTATCTCCCCGTCAAGCATGGGGATTTCCATATTATTTCCCCTGAGCTTTGCAAGGAGCCCGTCCACTTCCTGGGGCTGGAGTTTCATTCAGCACCTTCCGGCATCATTTTTCTGCTGTTAACCGTTATGATATGCTATCTCTTTCCGGCAGAAAAACTTGTGATTCCAATCACAATTTGGTCTTTCAGAAATAACGGACGGAGGCGGTCCGTATTGATTGTAAAAAGAATACCTGATAGAAATTCAATATATGGAGTGAATCGCCGGTTTTTTTGGGAGGACATATGGAAAGCACCGCAGTGAAATACGATAAGCAATTCAAGGTCCTGTTAGGAAACTCCAGGGCTCAGGCGGCCGAGATGGTGATTGCGCCAGGCAATTCCGAAGGCGGCCCTGAGAACCGGCACGAAAACAGTGATCAGTGGCTTTATGTTGCCTCCGGAGAGGGGGAGGCGGTTGTAAACGGCGAAAAAGTGCAATTAAAAACCGGCAGCCTCGTCCTTATCGAAAAGGGCGCACGGCATGAAATAAAAAATACCGGCGGGGAGACATTAAGGACGCTTAATTTTTACGTGCCGCCGGAATATTAAAAGGGTCTGTTAGCTGAACTGTGTCAATCCTCTGAAATGGAGAAAACGTTTAAACTACTTCATTTAGGAGGATTGTATGGACGAGGAAGCAAGGAAGTCTGCGCTGTCTGAATTTGATTTTGAGGT
>JAKAKS010000053.1 GCA_021813405.1 Nitrospirota bacterium | reverse complement strand
GCCATCCCCTTCAGGCCCATCGCCTTCGTTATGGCCGCCGTGAGCGTGGTCTTGCCGTGGTCCACGTGGCCTATCGTGCCAACATTGGCATGGGGCTTTACCCTTTCAAACTTCGCCTTCGCCATTACGCTCTCCTCCTTAACATCGGTTTGCGGCAGGTCCGGCAAGGCCGTAACCGCGGCATCTATATTTACTCTTTAATCCTCAAAAAGCCCATGACCGGAATCGAACCGGTGACCTCATCCTTACCAAGGATGTGCTCTGCCGACTGAGCTACATGGGCACCCTGCTACCCCAAAAAAGCCGCGCTTTTTCAGGGGCCCTATTAGCTGGAGCGGGAAACGGGATTCGAACCCGCGACCCTCGGCTTGGAAGGCCGACGCTCTACCGCTGAGCTACTCCCGCTTGCCTCCGGCATCCGGCCTTTCCATTGCTGGCGGCCTGCAAACCACTTGACAGCTTCAAGTGGAGAGGGGAGGATTCGAACCTCCGTAGGCGTACGCCAACGGGTTTACAGCCCGTCCCCTTTAGCCACTCGGGAACCTCTCCTGATAACACAACCTGCCCCCGCAGGGGCCGCACACTTCCGTCCTTCGCAACAGAGCCACCGAAGGGAATCGAACCCCCGACCCGCTGATTACAAATCAGCTGCTCTGCCTGCTGAGCTACGGTGGCTAAGCAATCAATAAAATCAAGCAAATCTATTTCTGTTATAGCTCACGGGTCCGTATCCCGCGTCAAGGGCGCAAAAATCCCCTGTCAACAAACTTTTAATATAGGGACTATATTATAAAACGGTCAAGCGCCGATTTCAAGCCATTTTTTTGAAAATAAAGCCAAAAACAACCTATATCTTCATTTTACTCGATCTTTGACGCTTTATTTCAAAAAGGATTACTCCAGCCGCTACCGATACATTTAACGACGAAACCGGCCCGGAAAGGGGGATACTTACCATCAGATCGCACCTGGCGGCTACAATCCTTCTTATCCCTGATGCCTCCCCGCCCAGGACAAGCGCAAGAGGGCCGGACAGACCGGCCTGCCACGGAGCCGGGTGATCTCCGGCCTCCGCCCCTACCACAAGGATCCCCTGATCGCGCAGTTCATCTATGGAATATTTTATATTGGGCTGCACTGAGATGGGCAGATACTCCGCCGCCCCGGCTGAAGACTTGAATACCTCGGGAATAAGCCCCGGCGACCGGTGCTTCTCCATTATCAGGCCGTGGGCCCCGGCCGCCAGGGCGGAGCGCATTATCCCGCCCAGATTGCGGGGGTCCTCCACGCCATCCAGGGCTAGGACAAGCGGCGGCTCCCCCCTATTTTGGGCGGCCTGGAGCATGTCTTCCAGGGTGGCTTCCTTCAAGGCCCCGGTTATGGCAGCCACGGATTGATGCCCCTTGGCAAGAGGTTCAAAGAAGGCAGGGGCGGTCTTTTCAACTGGTATACCGCGGCTCGATGCTTCGGCAACAAGCGTTTCCAGCCCTTCCCTGCGGGCAGTGGACACAAGCACCTTCAGCGCCCGGCCGGACCGTACCGCTTCCAGCACCGGGTTAAACCCGTAAACAAGGTCCTTTTTATTATCGGGAGCTCTTTTGCCCGTTTTTTTTAATCTCATTTTGCATTAAGCCTGTTCAGGGCCGCCAGGGCCTGTCCCCTCATATACACACCAAGCGGGAAACCGGAATGTGCCGCCCTCAGATAAAATTCCTTTGCCTTGGATATATCCCCGCGTCCCTGGTAGATCATCCCGGCAAGGTAATCAACATCCACCACCTCCATATGGAGCTGGCTTCTGAGGTTATTCAAGACAGTCAGGGCAAAATCTGGCTGCCCGGTTTTGTATAAATAATAAGCCGTATAAAAATCATACTCGAAATCGGAAGGGTCCAGTTTTTTGGCCCTTAAAAGATATGCAAGGCCAACCTGGAAGTCCCCATGGTTTATGTACTCCTTGCCAAGGCAGATATATGTCTTTACCAGGTCCGGGTGGTGCGCCAGGTCAGCCGTATAAAGAGTAATCTTGTCTTTCCAGTCCATGTTCCTTTCAACCGTTATTGCCGGAAAGGCAACGGCCATGGCCAGCGCCCACGCAGCCCCCGCGCCCACGGCCCAGGCGGGCAACCGGCTGAAAACCCCTTTATTCAGGAAGGGCAAAAGCCTGAATATGCCCCAGCCCGCGGCCAGGCAAAACCCGGCCGAAGGCAAAAACATATATCTCTCGGCCACTATCACCGTAGTGGGGAAGAGGCCCGAAACAGGGACCATGCTGGTAAGCATCCATGCAAACCCAAACGAAAGAGCCTTACGTGTTTTCCGGAACCGGAAGACAAGATAAACCAATGCTGCCACAGCAGCAATGGACAAGGCCGGTATCGCCCCGGATAAAAACCCCGCCGGCATATCAAATTGATGCCAGACAACCAGCGGATACGGGTCAAAAAGCATCTTTATATTTATGAGCACCACTTCAAAAAATCCCGCTATCCGGCTTGAGAGGCCCGCTTCGGCCATGGTATAAACGCCAGTCAATCTGGCTATATAAATACCCAGAACAGTCAGGGCTGCGGCCAGAACAAAGAAAGGAATTGTACGAAGCGGTCTTTTACCTGAATTGATTTCCTGCGGGGCGAAATACAATTCCAGGAGAAGCACTGAAACAGGCATTATCACAACCGTCATTTTTGAGAGCCCTGCCAGCAGGAACATCAGCAGGGAAAGAAGATACCGGCCCCCAGGCTTCTTCCAGCTTTCGATGTATAAGAAAAGCCCGGTGAAATAGAAAAGCCCCGATAATATATCTTTCCTCTGCGAGATGCAGGCAACAGATTCCACGTGCACCGGATGGATAGCATAGATCAGGGCAGCAATGAATGCGGCCCGGCCAGCGGATGTTTCCGCGTCCTCATGCCCGGAAAAGATCATGAGAAAAATCCGTAAGAACAGAAAATACAGTGCTATAAGCGCAAGCACAAAATAAAAGAGGTTCGATATATGATAACCCAGCGGATTGAGCTTCCAGAGTTCATAATCCAGCATATAGGTCAGGTCCCTTACAGGCAGGTATTCAACCGCATTGGGCACGGACGTGAAAACAGCCTTTAAATTATGAAGCGAAAACCCGTGTACAGCGCTGTTTGCCACCACAAACTGTGCGTCATCAAAATTAAACGAGTTGGGGAGCGAGTTGGCGTAAACGGCCATTGCAACAAGCACAAGCAACAATATATGGAGCCGGCGTTTAAGCATACAAATTACAATTTACAATAGCACGGCCGTTTTCAAAGGTGCAGGGCTACCCTCTTTTTAACTCGTGGAAAATGCCAAACATGCTTAAAAAAAACAGAAGCACAAATGCGCCAGCCCAGAAATAAGCCCCCGGCGTGCCTGCCTGCGCCCACCAGAGGTCGAACCTGTAAAGCCCGGCCCATCGCATCAGGGCATTAAAGATATCGGGCGGCCACCGCCGGCTCAGATTCAGCGCAATTTCAGGCGCGCTTTTTTTATTGATGGCGTACTTTGCTGTATCGGCAAAGATGCCAAACTGGTTTATTAAAGGGCTCTCTTTCACACGGAAAAAGCTCTGCCATAAAGCGACGGACCCCTCGCTGCCAAGGCGCAGCCTTGCGGCGGACGGATTGTTGTCGTTCCATCCGTACTTCATAACTATGCCAAGATAATAATTGGAGACAGCAGGCATGACCTGCACGGTAAAACTTATCACAAGCACTGCAAGCGCAATCGCTTTCCATCCGCGGGCAAGGCCCTTCCACCTCTCGAATAATGAGGCAAGCGGCATAGCCAGAAAAGGGGTGATAAGAAGCAGATATCTTGGCCCCCAGCAATAATCACCGTGCCAGTCCACCCAGTAGGAATAGAAGAGAAAATAGACAAGCACTGTTGCGCATATCCCTCTGAAAGCCCACCGTGGGACCCTTCTTGAAAAATCCCTTACTGAAAACATGGCAAGCAGAATGGCCGGGCTGTAAAGAAAAATGCTCTTCCCCGGACTAAGCAGGAAGCCGGTTATGCCCATGGGCAGATATTGCAGCTTGAAGAAAGCTGGGCCAACGTACCTGGGATACCCGGTCTGAAAAAGGCTCCCGAATCTTATAAAGTCGTAAAAAAGATAAAAGGCCGCAAAGGGGATGAGCAGGCAAAAAAACACCAGGAACGCACCGGAGAAAATCCTCCTCCGTTCAGGCACTCCGCCCAGACCACCCCACAACAGCACCGCAAGCGGGATGGCGCTAAGGGCAATTTCTGTTTTAGTCAATACGCCAAACCCCATAAAGGCGGCGGAGATAAAAAGATATTGCCTTTTCCGGCTTTCCAGAATGTATTTAAGGGCGTAATAAAACTCACCCAGAAGAAGAAATACCGCCACGGGCTGCTCAAACGGTGCCTTGGCCGCGTAAAACCAGGCGAATGTGCCCAGCCCGTAAATAACAGAAGTTGGCAGCGAAGCCCTCGGTCCATAACCTAACGCAACAAGGATTTTCATCAGCAAAACGGCCGCCAAGGCAGTAAGGACGGCATTGCAAATGAAAAACGGATAGCCGCTCCACCGGAGGGATTTCAATATCAGAAAAAATGGAAGCACAAAAAAATTCTGTCCGAACTCGTGCCACGTATAGGATTTTCCAAAAAGGCCCTCAACGCCACGGTGCGGCAGCACATTCACCTGCCCGCCACCTATAAAGGAATTGAGCAGGGCAATTTTTGAGTCCCCTTCCCCTATCGCAGAAGAAGTAATGTTTGAAGAAAAGGTAAGCGCATATGCGGAAACCAAGAAAATGAAAAGAAAAAAGTAGCCCCTGTCCGCTATCATTAGGACATAATTTTAACATGCATCGGCCTGTTTAGGCCCGTCCCTCCGGCGAGCTGTTGCAGTTTTTAGCCTTTATAGGGAAAATTCAAACGCGCCGGCTTTGACAGATTTTCCCACGCGGGTTTATAATCATTCAAATGAAGTTCAGGTTCCTTGCTCTCGCCCTGTTTATCCCCCTGATGGCCGGTACAGCGATAGGCGGTTATTTGGGCATACTAAAAGGCACACCGTCAATTGCCGAGTTGAGGGAAGACAACGTCCCAGGCACAAAAATATACGCAGATGACGACTCACTACTTGCCGAGCTTAGCAGCCACAAAAGCATACATGTGCCCTTGAGGAAGATACCGGAAAATCTCCAGGACGCAGTTATAGCGGTTGAAGACTCGCGCTTTTACAAACATGGCGGGATAGATTATATCGGGATTATAAGGGCGGCCTTTGTGGACATAATCCACGGGCAGATCCGTGAAGGCGGCAGCACCATCACCCAGCAGCTTGCAAAAATAACATTCCTTTCACCCAAAAGAACTTTCAAAAGAAAAATTCGTGAGGCCGCACTGGCCATGAAGATAGAAAAACAGCTCACAAAACAGGAGATACTGGAGCTTTATCTTAATCGTGTCTATTTCGGCCATGGAGCATACGGCGTGGAGATGGCATCCAGGCTTTATTTCGGCAAGCCGGTTGAAAGACTGACACTGCCGGAGGCAGCCCTGATTGCCGGGCTCATACGCGGGCCTGGCGAATTTTCGCCTTTTGGCAATCCCAAGAAGTGCAAGGAAAGGCAGTTGGTGGTACTGGACCGCATGTATAAGGAAAAGTACATCACCAAGGCCCAGATGCTGGCCGCCGCAAAGGCCCCGATAAGGCTCAGCACCGAGAGGCCGCCGTCCGAAGCCAACCAGTATTTTGTTGATTACATAAAGAAATACCTCATAGATAAATACGGCGCCAAAAAGGTTTATTCTGGCAAGCTGCGGGTGTACACAACCCTTCAGAGGGACCTTCAGGCGCAGGCCCAGACAGACCTGAGGCAGGGGCTGATGGACGTGGACAAGCGAAGGGGCTGGCGCGGGCCCGTGGGCCATGTAGATAATTACAAACAGACCGGCAAGCCGGGCCTGGCGCTGTCGCTGGAGCCGGCAAACCGCGAGCTGATAGACGGCACTGTAATAAAACTTTCCCCAAAAGTGGCCGTGCTGGACCTTGGGGGCCGCACCGGCACGCTTTCGATCAAGGACGCGATGTGGGCGCAGCGCGTAATAGACAGGAACGGCAAAACCAGGATCATCAAGCACTTCACGCTGGAAAAGATACTTCACCTTGGCGATGTAATCACAGTTGGTGTAAAGTCGGTTACCGCCAGGGGCTACCAGGTAGTGCTGGACCAGCAGCCCACGGTT
The DNA here is from genome assembly GCA_021813405.1 of Nitrospirota bacterium. GTDB lineage: Bacteria > Nitrospirota > Thermodesulfovibrionia > Thermodesulfovibrionales > JdFR-88 > JAKAKS01. Next base: position 25,382 of record JAKAKS010000053.1, on the reverse strand, counting down.
GAAGGCGCGCTTGTTGCGGTAGACCCCAAAACGGGGTTCATAAGGGCGCTGGTTGGCGGGGACGACTACCTGTCCAGCGAGTACGACCGTGCCTTATATGCCCATCGGCAGGCAGGGTCTTCTTTCAAGCCGATCTATTATGCAGCTGCACTGGAGAACGGATTTACGCCATCCAGCGTTATAAACGATGCGCCGATAACGTTCAGCTGGGCCGGAGGGTCCTGGAGCCCTCACAACTATGAAAACGATTTCTGGGGGCCAACTTCCCTCAGGATGGCGCTGGCCCATTCAAGGAATGTGGTTTCTGTAAAACTCCTTGACAAGCTTGGCGTGGATAAGGCAATCGATTTCGCCAGACAGGACGGGATAACGGAGCCCATGCCGAAGGACCTTACCCTGGCGCTTGGGTCGCTGAGCATAACGCCTCTGGACCTTGTAACCGCATACGCCCCGTTCGCCAATACCGGATACAAGGTAACTCCGATCGCGATAAAATATATTACCGATGAAAACGGAAGGATACTGGAGTCCAACGACCCGCAGACCCAGCGGGTGCTGAGCCCGGAGACCTCGTTTTTAATGACCTCCATGCTGCAAGATGTTATCAGGTATGGGACCGGTTATAAAGCGCGGGTGCTGGGGGACAACGTGGCCGGCAAAACCGGCACCACAAGCGATTACCGCGACGCATGGTTCATCGGTTTCAATCCGGACCTGCTTGCCGGAGTTTGGGTTGGCTTTGACAATATGTCGCCGCTTGGATACGGAGAGACGGGGGCCGTGGCCGCCTGCCCTATCTGGACCAACTTCATGCGATACGTGGCACAGAAATCGCCCGGCGACAAGTTCGAGGCCCCGCCGGACGACATGATCGAGTACATCGTAGACGCGCAGACCGGCCAGATATTGCCGCCAGGCGCCCAGCCGCAGGGACCTGTTTATGAGGAGTATTTCAAAAAAGATGCCCCTCCGCAGGGCACCATGCTGAATCCCATGATCCAGGGTGGCGGAAGCGTCAGCAACGACGTAGACTGAGCCCGGCTGCGGAGTTGGCTGCGGCAGTTCCGTGACAAAAGCCTGAAATTCAAATCACTATTACTTCATTACTGCCATCCTGCTGCGCTGAACACATTGATTCCGAAGCGCATTGCTGTATTATATTAGTTGCCGGGCTGGCTGTGGCCGCTTTTGGCGGTATCTGAAAAAAAGCCCCCCCGGCAGGCGCTCTAAAAAAAGGAGGTTTTTATACGATGAAAAAGTCCCCGGCTGTAATCCCGGCTTTGGTCCTTTTCTTCATGCTTACGTGCTCCGTTGCGTTTGCATCCTCGCTTTACGAGCAGGGGATGCTTGCCTACCGCGGCGGCAATTATAAACTGGCTTCCGCCCTGCTTGAAAATTACCTTAAAGACCATCCTACGGCAGAAGGCTATTATCTTCTTGGTTACTCATATTACAAGCTGGGCCGAAAGAAAGACGCTATGGTAAATTTCGACCAGGCTTACCTGCTGGATCCGGAGTTTAAACCGGAAGTCCTGAATAAAGAAATAAATACCGGAGGGAAATGATTAAAATGCAGACGGTTCTGCCGGACAATATATTCAGGGAGTACGACATACGCGGAGTATGGGGCAAGGACCTCACGGAGGACGTTGTCTTTTCCATAGGCAGGGCCTTCGCTTATTACCTTAGAGAACACCTGGGCAAAAATGAGAATGAAAAAATCCGCGTAACCATCGGCAGGGACGTGCGGCTGAGTTCGCCCGTGATGCGTGACCTGCTGGCCGGGGCGTTCACAAAAAGCGGGATAGACGTTATAGACATAGGCATGTGCCCCACCCCGCTTCAGTATTTCTCCCTGTTTAAACTTCCCGTGGACGGCGGCGTAATGATAACCGCCAGTCACAATCCGGCGGAATTCAATGGAATGAAGCTCTCCCTTCGCACAGAAACGCTGTACGGGGACAAGATCCAGGAAGTAAAAAAGCTTATCGAGCAGAGCAAATTCATCGATGGGGCCGCTGCCGGCTCCGTAAGCACTTACGAAATCATCCCGGATTACATCAAATACATGAGGGAGCAGTTTGGCCCACTCGATGGGCTGAATGTTGTTCTGGACGGCGGAAACGGCGTTGCCGGCCTGTGCGCCCCGGAAATAGTTGAAGGGCTTGGGGCGAATGTGACCAATCTGTTTATGGAGCCTGATGGCAGATTCCCCAATCACCATCCGGACCCCGTTGTGGTCAAGAACATCACGGCCCTCATAGACACCGTCCGCAAGAAAAAGGCGCACCTGGGCGTGGGATATGACGGCGACGCGGACAGGGTTGGCATTGTGGACGAGGACGGCGAGATGATATGGGGCGACAAGATGATGATAATATTTGCCAGGGACCTTCTTAAATCGCATCCCGGCGCAATGGTGATAGGCGAGGTGAAATGCTCCCAGACCCTTTATGACGACATAGCGGCCCATGGCGGCAAGCCCCTCATGTGGAAGACCGGCCATTCTCTTATAAAGAGCAAAATGAGGGAAACCGGCGCGCTTATTTCAGGGGAGATGAGCGGGCATATATTCTTTGCGGACAGGTATTTCGGATACGACGACGCAATCTACGCAAGCCTGCGGCTGATGGAGATAGTGAAAAAGAACGGCCCCCCCTATTCAGTCAAAAAACTCCTTGCCGGCGTGCCCGATATGGTTGCCACACCGGAAATACGTGTGGACTGCCCGGACGAAAAGAAGTTCGGCGTGGTGGAAAAGGTTAAGGCCGAGCTTGCCAAGGAGCATCCTATTATCGGTATTGATGGCGTGCGGGTTCAGTATCCCGAAGGATGGGGGCTAGTGCGCGCTTCCAATACCCAGCCCGCGCTGGTGCTGCGCTTTGAGGCCAAGGACGAAAAATCCCTCGAAAAAATAAGGGCGGATGTCGAAGGCAAACTAAAAAGGCTGATGTAGGGCTTGGCCCTCCGGCGAAAGCCGGGGGGCAGTGGCCCTTTTTTCATCATCATTCCCGCAAGGGAGGTTTCAGCTCTGGTTTTCAACTTGTCTGGCATTTGCCTAAACCGGGCCCCGGCCAGGCTAATGCTTAATATTGTTTACTTCCCCCCCGTCTTCTTCAGCATCACTTTGGCCGCTTCATATTCGGCGTAATCCGCCTGATGGGATTTTAAGCTGGCTATACTTTTCCGGAAGAACTTCCGCGCTTTGTCCTTCTTGCCTTCCCAGAGCATCTCCTCCCCGGCGTAGTAATAAGCCTGGCAGAGCTGCACTGCAATATCCTGCTTGTTTTTCCCTTGCCGGGCATCGTTTAAGAGGCCTTCCTGCGCGGTCTGCCCAAGGAAATATTTTAATATGCTCCTGGCCCAGCCCCCGGAGGGGTTTACGTTTACATAAGTTCCCAACATGTTGAAATCTTCTACAGCCTTATCGCTGGAGAAATGCCTGTAAGAAAGCAGCAGCCAAACCCTGTCCAGATCATTCTGAGCCCTGTTATGTTCAAGCGCAATGGCCCTTTTAAAACTGCCCGCCGCTTTTTCGTACAGGCCGCCATAGTAGTAAGCGGCGCCAAGGTTGAAATACAGGCTTGCATCCGAAGGGGCCATGCTTATGGCTTTATTGAAATCGGCTTCCGCCAGGTCAAACTGGCCGTTGGCGTTGCAGGCTTTGCCACGGGTTACATAAATATTTTCAGCCGGAGGGTTCAGCCTGACAGCCTTGCCGCAATCGGCTATGGCAAGGTTGTACCGACCCTTGCCATAATAGGCAGTACACAGCTCTGCATAGGCGCTTGCAAATGCTGGATTAAGCTCGACGGCCTTGTTGAAACTGGCTATCGCAAGGTCATACTGTCCATTCTTGCTGTAGATAATGCCGCGATTAAAATACGGGGCCGGATTTGAAGGGTTCAGATTAATGGCCTTCGTATAAGACATTATAGCCTGATTGTACTGCCCCTTTTGTCTATAAGCATTGCCAAGACCGTTGTATGCATCAGCGGATGGCTTAAGCGCAATGGCTTTGTTAAAATCATCTATCGCAAGGCCGTACCTGCCTTTGGCGTTATAAGCGTTGCCCCGCGTTGTATACGCTTCCGCAAAGGATGGATTTAACCGGATAGCCTTGTCAGCGTCATTTATAGCCTGATCGTACTGCCCCTTGTTGTAATAAATCACACCCCGGTTACCGTAGGCCTGGGCGTATGAAGGCATCAGTTTTATGGCCTTGCTAAAGTCTGCCAACGCCTGATCATACTGGCCTTTGGCGCCGTAGGCGTTGCCGCGTCCGTTATATGAATATGCATAGGAAGGGTCCAGTTGGATGGCCTTGCTGTACTGGGATACCGCAAGGTCATACTGCCCTTTATCGCTATACACGTTGCCCAGGCCGTTATATGCAAGGGCATACGAGGGGTTAAGCGCGATAGCCTTGTTGTAGTCGGCTATCGCAAGGCCATATTTTTCTGATTGCTCATAAGCATTGCCACGGGTGTTGTAGAGGACGGCCAGGTTGCCGGCGTTATAGTTGCCGGAATTGATCTGGCTGGTGCAGGCGCTTATGGCTTTTCCGTACTGTCCCTGGCTGGCGTACTGATAACACAAATCTGTGCCCGCAGCCGCAGACCCCGCCAAAAATAATATTAACCCGGCAACCCCGGCCAATTTGATTCTAAAATTCATTTTTCAACTCCTTACGATCAGATAATGATTACCGCAGTGGAATTTATGTGTTGCCCCATGCAGGCGGGAAAAGCACAGGGGGGCAAAAGAAACCGCCCCCCTGTAACTCTTTCAATGCTTGTTTGCGTATCTGATCCCTTCTTTTGTGTGCATGATAGCCTGATCCACTGCCGCGATTGCAGCCGCCCTGTGCCCACCCTTGTTTGGCGTAGCAGTTTCAAGCTGCTTCTTTGCCTTCAGTAAAAGCACAAGGGCCTTACGCATGTGCGGCTGCCTTGCAGCCCAGGCCCCGCCCGCAAAACCCATTACCAAAACCGCCGCCATAATCACGGCTAAAATCCTTTTTTTCACCGCTTTGCCTCCTTATTGATGATATTACCGGCTTTCCCGGTTTATGGCGTAATTATACAGCAGCCAACGGGGCGCAGGACAGACAGCGTATAATTGTTATCAAGAGGGGGCGTGTTCCAGCCGGGCCGCAGTAATAGTATAATATTTAGGCGCAAATTCCTTTAAGGGCACAGGAGGGTCTTTTTGATGAGTCAGTTATCCGATTTCATGGAATTCAAAGACGGGCGGGCAGCCATTAAGGACAAGGCGGGGCTTCTGGAGAATCTGGACAACCTGGTCCATGCAGCCGTATTCGAGGCAGACGAGCAGAAAAGAAAAGAGACGCTTACCGGGATAAAGGAGGCGGCCAAGGCCGCCGGGGCTTATCCGGCTTCGATACACGACCTGTACATGCATATGGGGCGCTCCTATCCGGGCTTCACGGTGCCGGCCATGAATATAAGGGGGCTTACCTATGATACCTGCAAGGCTGTTTTCAGGCAGGCCATAAAGTCCAGGGTGGGGGCTTTTATATTCGAGATCGCGCGCTCCGAGATAGGCTACACAAAGCAGCGCCCGCTGGAGTATTCCGCCGTGGTCATGGCGGCGGCGCTCAAGGAAGGCTACAAGGGCCCGGTATTCATACAGGGTGACCACTTCCAGTTTGTGCTTAAAAATTACAAGAAGGACCCCGCTGCGGAAGAAACGTATCTTAAAGGGCTTATCAAGGAAGCGATAGAGGCGGAATTCTATAACATAGACATAGACGCATCAACGCTTGTGGACCTTACGCAGCCCACGGTAAAGCAGCAGCAAAAACCGAATTATGAAATCACCGCCAGGATGGCCGAACATATAAGAAGCCTGGAGCCCAAGGGGATCACGGTATCCATCGGCGGCGAGATAGGCGAGATAGGCGGAAAAAACAGCAACCCCGACGAGCTTAAGGCGTACCTTGATGGGTTCAGTGAAAGTTTCAAGGGCAAGGACGGTTTATCCAAATTATCCGTTCAGACCGGCACGGCCCATGGCGGAGTGGTGCTGCCGGACGGCACCCTTGCCAAGGTTAAAATCGACTTCGACACTCTGAAGGTACTCTCCGATCATGCCAGGAAAGATTACGGACTGTCCGGCTGCGTGCAGCATGGGGCATCCACGCTTCCTGAAGAGGCCTTCGGCAAATTCCCGGAAACGGGCACATCGGAAGTGCACCTGGCCACAGGCTTCCAGAATATTGTTTACGACAGCAAGTCCCTGCCGGCCGATTTCAGGAAGAAGGTGTACGATTTCATAAAGAAGGAGTATGCCTCCGAGCAGAAAGAAGGAGAAACCGAGGATCAGTTCATATACAAAACACGCAAGAAAGGTTTCGGCCCGCTCAAGAAAGACTGGTGGGACCTCCCCAATAGCGTAAAGGCCCCCATCATGGAGGAACTGGAGCTCAAGTTCGACCTGCTATTTGAAAGGCTTAAGGTAGTGGGCTCCAAGGATTTAGTGGACCAGTATGTAAAACATCCGGTCTGCGAAAAAAGCATGAAGTAAAGACGAGAGATTAAAACCAAAGCCCCCGTTGGCTGAAAACCGCGGGGGCTTTTTTAATTGGGCCGCCTTTTCTTTTTATATGTTCCAGCCATTTCTGGACTTTATTTTGATTCCGGCTGCCTGAGTTCAAATTTTTGTTACATCTGTGAAGTCTTTTTAAGCCATACCGTTCAACCCCCCTTTTTTATGTGTTCACGGTCAAATTCGTAAATAACCGACTTAAAACCGTTTTTTACCGTTTTTTCTGTTCACTGCCCGTGAACACACCCGCCTTCCATGTTTGCGGACAGCCCTCTCCAGTTACCTCCGGAACCCGGACTCCGCCGCTCCTTTCCCCTGTTTTCAAAGATCACGGGCAAGCCCAACCTGAAGGACGGATTCCCCTCACACACCGCCATCTTAACCCGGCACACCATGACATGGTCAAGGGGCGCTATGTCATGTTTTTGGGGGCCGTCAGGTTTTGAGTACACCTGAAACACCTCACCTCAACATCTCTTTGGCGGGGTGCGAATTTCCCCTTCTACTTTTGCCTCGCGAGCTCATGCCACGGATACCAGAGTATGACCTAAACTTTGCGCTGGATTAGGTCATTGCGGATTGCATGTTTCAATTGATAGTTGACGGGTTTCTTTTAAAATATTTGACATGTGTCACGAGACACGATACAATAACAAAAAGTGATAAAGTCATTTTTGGACAAGGATACCGAAGACTTGTACAAAACCGGGAAATCACGGCACCTGCCGCCGGAACTGATAAGGCGGGCAATCCGCCGCCTTGAGTACGTTGATCTTGCAACTTGTCTTGACGACTTGAAAGTACCGCCTAGCAATAGGTTGCATGCTTTAAAGGGAGACAGGGCAGGACAATATTCGATCTCTATTACCGATCAGTGGCGCATATGTTTCAAATTCGCCGATAGCGACGCATCCGTTGAAATAACCGATTATCACTAAGCGGAGGTTTCATTACCATGAGCAAGAAAGCGCATCGCACGGTAAAGCCAACACACCCAGGCGAAATGCTGAGGGAGGATTTTATGCCCGATTATGGGCTCACGGTTGCCAGTCTGGCGCAGCAGCTGGGGGTGTCGCGCCAAACGGTCAACGAACTGCTCCGCGAGAAACGGGCGGTAACTCCTGAGATGGCGCTACGCCTGTCGCGTCTTTTCAGAAACTCTCCTCTGTTCTGGATCAATGCGCAAAGCAAAGTCGATTTATGGCTGGTGGAGAAAGAGGGGAAAATAAATTTGGCCAGGATCAAACCATTGAATGCTGCATAAATGGGCTCTGTCCCAGGGCCGAAGGTGGAGGCGTCAGTTTTTTCGAAGGAATCGGAAATTGCACTAGCAACCCAGAATGTGTGCATCAGCCTGCCCGGAGGTGGCGCATGTTATAGGCGAAACATGATGAAATTGTAAGTGACCGCACACGTAAGGGGTCCTAGACGTAACTGAATGCAATTTCTGAGTGCGCCTGAGTCTCACTTGCTGTGAAAAAGATTAAAAGTCCTTTGCGTAAACTTAATGGAATATCTTGTCAGGCCGGATGCCCGCCCCGCAAATCTTACGCGGGCTTCGTTACAGATTCTGATCACTTAAATCAAAGGGGTCCGCTGCAAAAACAGCGGCCCCCTTTTCAATTGGTCGGGGTGAGCCGATTCGAACGGCCGACCTCTCGCACCCCAAGCGAGTGCGCTAACCAAACTGCGCTACACCCCGGATTTTTGCCCTGAAAAGCTACAGCTTTTCAGTGGCGCAACTACAATCCCGAAAAGCCATGACTTTTCGGGAACCCCATGATGGGAAACAACAGAAGGTCAACTGAGCTGGGTTAATATGTCGCCAAGTCTTTTTTTTATGTACTGCAGGGTATCGGAGGACAAAGCCTGCTGCTCTTTGGTCTTCTTAAGCCCCTCGGACTCCAGCTTGAGCCTTACGCCTTCTATCGTGTACTTCTCATCATACAGAAGATCCCTGATGTGGAGAATCCGCTCCAGGTCCTTCTTTACATACACCCGCTGCCCGGACCTGTTTTTCCTTGGCCTCAAGCTCGGGAATTCAGACTCCCAATATCTTAACACATAGGGCTCTACGCGGGCGATGCGGCTTACTTCCCCGATCTTATAGAACAGCTTGTCGGGAAACTGCTGCTTATCTTGGGCTGAAGCCCTATTCTGCGAGGCCCTTTGCATCGTATTTCTCTATTGCCGCCTTCAGCTGATTGCTGGCCCTGAACGTAAGGACTTTTCTGGGTGTTATCTCCAGTTCGTCCCCCGTCTTTGGATTGCGGCCCCTTCGGGCCCTTTTGCTTCGCACATTAAATGTGCCGAACCCAGATACTTTTACGCTTTCTCCGTTCCTGAAGAACTCGGTTATGGTGTCGAATATCGTCTCAACAATTGTCTGGGCCTCCTTCTTTGAAAGCCCGACTTTCTCGTAAATGATCTCGACCAGGTCAGCCTTAGTCATTCATAACCTCGAATCAAGTTTTTCTAATTATATTGAGGACATACCTGATTGTCAAGAAAGAAATGCACAAAAACCGCATCGCCGCCGCAATTGCTTTTTGGGCGGCAAGCTGATATCATTTATAAAGCAATCTGGTTTTACTGAAGAGAGTGGGCGACCACTCTTTTGTTTTATATGGGCAGAATAGAAGAAAAAGTGCGGCTCCTGGCCGAGAATATAGCGGCCCCGATGGGGCTTGCGATAGAGTCCGTTGAATTGAAGGGGAGCGGCAGAAGCCGCGTCCTCAGGGTGATTATTGACAAGGAAGCAGGGGTGGGCCTGGCCGATTGCGAGGCAGTCAGCAAGGAGCTAAGCGCCGTCCTGGACGTTGAAGACTTTGTGCCGGGACCTTACAGCCTGGAGGTGTCTTCGCCGGGGATGGACAGGCCGCTTACAAAACCGGCGGATTTCAAGCGGCAGATCGGCAAGCTTGTGCGGGCCGTTACAAAGGCCCCGTTTGCCGGACAGACGTTCGTTGTAGGACGCCTGATAGAGGCGGGGGACACGGAGTTCACGCTCCGGATTGAAGGGAAAAAAGAACAAATTTTAAGGATTCCTTACGAGGTGCTGGACAGGGCCCGTCTGGAGGTGGAGTTTAAATGAAGGAAATGACGCTAATCGACCAGATATGCCGCGAGAAGGGGATATCCAAGGACGTCCTGATTTCAGCCTTGGAAGCTGCGCTGCTATCGGCGGCCCGCAAGCGCTATGGCGGACGGGAAAATATTCATCTGAAGATAGACCCGGAGTCGCTGCAGATAAGCGTGTTTGAAACCAGGAAGATAGTGGACTCCGTCCAGAACCCGGATGAGGAGATTTCGGAAGAGGACGCAAAAGCGATTGACGAGAATAAATTCCCTGGTGATGAGCTGGTGATTCCTCTTGCCACCCAGGATTTCGGCAGGATTGCGGCCCAGACTGCAAAGCAGATAATCCTTCAGAAGATGCGCGAGGCCGAGCGCGATGTGCTCTTCAATGAGTTCAAGGACAAAGTCGGGCAGATCGTAAGCGGCACCGTCATCCGCAAGGAAAAAGGCGCCTACTTCATCAACATAGGCAAGACCGAGGTGGTCCTGCCGCTTAAAGACGCTTTGCCCGGGGAAAACCCGCGGCGCGGGGATTTCATCAAAGCGTATATCGAAGACATAAAGCTCACCCCCAAGGGGCCAAACATACATGTAACCAGAACGGATCCCCGGTTCGTGGCGGAGCTGTTCAGGATGGAGGTCCCGGAGATCGCCGAAGGGCTTGTAAAGATAAAGGACATAGTGCGCGAACCCGGCGAGCGGACAAAAATAGCCGTTTACTCGCGCGACCAATCTATCGACCCCGTGGGCGCCTGCGTTGGAATGAAGGGCACTCGTGTACAGTCCATAGTGCGCGAGATTCGCGGTGAAAGGATAGACATCATCCCGTGGACGGATGACCCCAGAATTCTTATTGCCCGCGCGCTCTCCCCTGCCGTAATAGACAGGGTTGGGGTGAACGAAGATGACAAGACGGCCATGGTAGTGGTAAGCGATCAGCAGTTATCCATAGCCATTGGCAAAAAGGGCCAGAACGTCCGGCTTGCTATGAAACTTACCGGCTGGGACATAGATATCATCAGTGACACCGAGTACGCCAAGATAAAGATGGAAGAGGCGGAAGCCGCATTCGGCGAAGTCACGCGGGAACGGAAAAAACCCGAGGGCGAAACGGCAGAGGACCGGGAGCGCCCCCACGAGGAGACTGAGGAAGCCCAGGAAAGCGCTCCGGAAACACAGGAAGCCGCGGCAGATTCCACCGACAAGTAGCAGGGCGGCAAAAGCAAATAATCATTAAAGGCGGGAGGCCTCCCGCCTTTTTTACTTGTTTCACCCGCCCAGGCCGGAACTGATATACTAAAGTGAGTTTCGGAAGCATCTCGAAAGGGGGGCTTTTTATGTCCGTCCTTGGGCAAATCAGAAGCAGTTTTAACGCCGGCGTGGAAAGGCTGCGGCGTGTATCCGAATTGGTTAATGAGAGGTTCCGTGTGGAAATGGCGGTTTTGAAGCTTGCGGCCAAAACCGAAAAACTCAAGGAGCGCAGGGACGAGGTTGCCAGGGCCATAGGAGAAAAAGTGTACGAGAGCAAAGGGCACATGGGCGCCCTTGAAAATGACGAATATATAAAAGCTGCCGTATTTGAGCTGGAATCCATAGACAACGAACTGGCCGGCCTCTCCGACCGGGCCTGCCAGATCTGCAAGGAAAACAATACGTTTTGAGTGCAGTCCTTCTGCTTCAAGGCGTTCCCCTGTACATATTTTCGGCCTTGCTGGGCCTTGTGGTTGGTTCTTTTGCAAATGTCTGCGCTTACAGGATGCCAAGAAAAAAATCCGTTGTCTCGCCACCATCTTCCTGCCCCCGCTGCGGCAACCGCATAAAAGCCTATGACAACATCCCGGTTGTAAGCTATCTCCTTCTGCTTGGCAAATGCCGCAATTGCGGCGAGCGCATCTCGCCCATTTACCCATTGGTGGAGCTGGCAAACGCCCTGCTATATGTGGGCGCGGCATGGAAATACGGGGCCACGCCCTCCCTGCTGTTCTACTTCGTTTTCCTGACCGCCCTGCTGGTTATAACCCTTATAGATTTTGAATTCCAGGAGATACCGGACGAGCTCACCCTGCCCGGCACGGCCCTTGGCATCATAGCGGGATGGCTGTTGTTGCCGGACCCTTTCCTGCGCGCACACTCCCTGGGAATAAAGGCGTCGCTTATCGGGGCGGCAGCCGGGTTTTCCATCTATTACCTTATAGCCGTAGCAAGCAAAGGCGGCATGGGCGGGGGCGACATAAAGATGATGGCCATGGTAGGTGCGGTTACGGGCTGGAAAGGCGTGCTCCTTACCACGTTTACAGGCAGCCTGGTTGGGTCCGTTGCCGGGCTTTATGTTGTAGTTTTCAAGGGGGGCGGCAGGAAAACTAAAATCCCATTCGGGCCGTTCCTGGCCCTGGGGGCGCTTATCTGCATCCTGTTCGGGCAGGAAATAGCCGGATGGTATCTGCACCGTGGTAACATTTAGCCCCCTGCTGATAGCCATGCTGATGATCCCCGCCCTGGGGATACCGGCGCTGATAGTGATGACCCGCCGCCTGTTGCGCAGGTTTTCAGCCAATGGCCCCCAATCCGAAAAGAACAGGGAAAAAACCGACGAGGCCCGGTTCGTAACGAATGCCTTTCAGGAACTGGTTATCAAGCTGCGGGCAAATGAGAAGGAGCTTGAAAGGCTCCAGAAATTGGCCGAGGCGCGGGCCAACAGGATCGAGGACCTCAGCCGCAACATCCTTGAAAGCATACCAAGCGGCGTAGTCAGCTTCGATCCCGGGCTCACTATCACCATGGCCAACTCCAGCGCGCAGCGCATACTGGAACTGCCGCCGGGCCTGGACGGCAAAAAGGCCGGCGAGGTCTTCGGAAAAGAACTCACCGGCATCATTGAAGCGGGGGCCCCGGTAGAGCGCTGCGAAATCGCTTATACAAGCGCATCAGGCAAAAAACTGTGGCTGGGCTTCTCGCTCACCTCGTTAATCGGCGACTCCGGCGAACCCGGCGGGCGGATACTGGTGTTCACGGACTTGACCGGGCTTAAAATCCTTGAGAGGCAGGCCGAGCTCAGGAAGCGGCTGGCAAGCCTTGGCGAGATAGCGGCCGGAGTTGCCCACGAACTTAGAAACCCCATGGCCGTAATCGCCGGGTACGTAAAGATGCTTGAAAAGCAGCACCTCCATCATGCAGACGCAAAGATATTAAAAACCATATCCAAGGAGGTGGCCGCGATGGACGCCATCATAAACGGCTTCCTAGCGTTTGCCAGGCCCAAGCCCCCGGAAACCGCGCCCATGACAAACGAAGATTTAAAGCTGCTGCTGGAAACCTGCATCGCCCAGTCATTCCAGGAAAACCCGGACATACGCACGGTGCTGGAGATGGACGGCCAGGGATTCACCATAGAAGCGGACGACGTACAGCTAAAGCAGGTGTTCGTGAATATCGCCCGGAACTCAGCCCAGGCGATGGGCGGCGCCGGGACGTTTACGGTGCGGGCGGAAAGATCCGGCGGCGAGGCGATTATCTCTTTATCGGACACCGGCCACGGCATACCCGAAGAGATGAAGGAAAAGATATTCCTGCCCTTCTACACCACCAAGGAAGAGGGCACAGGGCTTGGCCTTGCCATAGCCCACGGGATAATTGAAAGCCATGGCGGGAACATCGAAGCCGAAAGCGCCCCCGGAAAAACCACCTTCAGGATACGGCTGCCCCTGTCCTCCCGCCGCATCGCCTCCTGATTTCCTTTTCTTTTTATATGTTCCAACCATTTCCGGATTTCTTAGCAGTTTCAGGCACTTAGCCTTCATTTTTTTGTTCCATCTGTTCCATAAGTGCCAGTTTTTTATTCTCCCAAGTTGTTGATTTTACAGGATTTTCATTTTCCACCAGAAAACCGCCTGGAACAACCCAAGCGCCTGATTTTTACAAAGTTCTTTTGTCCTGCCGTTGAAAACCGGTATCCAGCGGCTTTGCCGCAAGCCGCCATCCCGGCTTGCCCGGAATCCTTCCCCAGAGCCCCTGCTTCTGTCACGCTTTGTAGATTACCCAAGCCAGTTTGGCCTCTGCTTTTTTTGCGGGGAGGTGTTCGTCTCCGTTGGTCCTCGTCTCGCTTGTAAAGTGGTCAGTTCCTGTGCGCGGCCCTAGCGGGCCTTGAACGGGTAGTACCGCTCGCTCGGCCACTGCGCTCACAACCCGCCCCGCCTTGTCCGTTAACGGCAAACCTCACGCCCATCATACACTAGCCATCCATGACATTGTCAATATGACATATGTCATGAAGTTGATGTCATGGTTTTGAGGAATGCCAAGGCAGTGCTGGTTGTTGGTTCGAAACCCCTCACCTCAGTATATCTTTTGCTGTTGATTGAAATTTGTTAGCGTATTTCTGGTAGGCGCTCAAACCAGCTTATGTCCCGTTCCCTTTTGGAAAATCCTAGAGGCACTTCAGATAAACTTAATCCTTTGAACGTCAGATGCATTTCCGTCGTCCGGATATCCTGAAATGGAGGAACAAACTCGGCAATATTATAGGAATTTTCCAAAAGCACCTCCTTGGGAATAAAAACCTGTGCTACGCCATTACTAAAATTTAATGGGGCTATTATAAACCCGTTTACCCCAAACACAAGCGGGATCGGAGCGTTTCCTTTTATTGCAATGGGCCCGGCGCGGCGTTAGCCGTTTGCCGTATTCAGGCGAGCCGCGCCGCAGGATATGAAAAAACGGTGTCGTTCGAGACAAGGCCAAACGGAGCCGAACGCCCCGCAAAAAAAGAGGATAAGCGAACTGGCATCGGGCAAATATGACAAGAGTGGCGGAAGCGATACCGCTGGGCTCTTTCTGCTATCACGGACACACGGATTTTCCCATACCCCGCCCCTCCCAGGAGGGATGTAAAAAAAAACCGTTTCCACCCCAAGGGGGGTGACTAATTTTGACTTTAAGCGTTAAAATACGATGTGGGCGCGAAAATTCTGGAGAAACGCATCATCCGCGAACCTGATGTTTATTATTACAGGCTCGAAGCACCACTTATCTCCAGAAAAGCCAAACCCGGCCAATTCGTTATACTGAGGCTCCATGATAAAGGCGAGCGGATACCTCTTTCGCTTGCGGACATCAATCCTAAAGACGGCACCATAAGCCTTGTGGTTATGGCCGTAGGCAAAACCACGGCGGAGATGGCCGGGCTGAAAGTTGGCGAACAAATACAAGACCTTTGCGGCCCCCTGGGGCTGCCTACCCATATAGAAAACGCTGGCAGGGTTGTGCTGGTGGGGGGCGGGTTCGGGGCGGCCCCGCTGTATCCGATGGCTAAAGCATTCAGGGATGCGGGCAATTATGTTACGGCTGTTATCGGGGCGCGAAGCGCGGACCTGCTGATATATGAAAAAGAACTGTCTGAAACCTGCAACAGGGTTATTGTGGCCACCGACGACGGCAGCAAAGGCGTTAAGGGGCTGGTAACCTCATCGCTTGAACAGGAAATAAAAGAAAACGGGGCAGGCCTTGTGGTGGCCGTCGGGCCCGCGCCAATGATGAAGGCGGTCTGCAACACCACAAAGCCTTTCGGGGTTAAAACCGTTGTGAGCCTGAACGCAATAATGGTGGACGGCACCGGGATGTGCGGAGGGTGCAGGGTGCGCGTGGGAGGCAAAACACGGTTCGTCTGCGCCGACGGCCCGGAGTTTGACGGGCATGAGGTAGACTGGGACTGCCTCATGAACAGGCAAAAAATGTACACAGGAAGAGAGAAGGAATCCTTCGAGGCCTGGAAGAACCGCCATAAAGGCTTGGCCGAGGAAGGCGCCGCAAAATAAAGATGGCCGGACCGGAAAAAAAATCCAAAGCAATACCCGGACGCACCCCTATGCCTGAACGGCCCGCTGAAGAGAGGGCGCTGGATTTCGGCGAGGTGGCCCTTGGGTACACACTGGAGCTTGCCCGCGCCGAGGCCGCCCGCTGCATACAATGCAAGAACAGGCCCTGCGTAAGCGGCTGCCCCGTGGGCGTACCAATACCCGATTTCATAAGGCACATAAAAGAGGGCGAAATCCAGAAGGCCCTGGAAGTAATAAAAACAGCCAACCTGCTTCCGGCGGTTTGCGGCCGGGTTTGCCCGCAGGAGAGCCAGTGCGAAAAGGTCTGCACGCTTTCCAAGAAATTCGGCGCGGTGGCCATCGGCAGGCTGGAAAGGTTTGCCGCGGATTATATGGCGGAGAATCCCGCCGCAGCCGAAAAAGCGGCTGAAGTAAAAAAGACCGGCAAAAGCGTGGCTATTGTGGGCAGCGGGCCTGCCGGCCTGGCTTGCGCTTACGACCTGGCCCGCCATGGACATCAGGTAAAGATATACGAGGCCCTTCACGCCCCTGGCGGCGTGCTGTTCTATGGCATACCGGAGTTCCGCCTGCCAAAAAAGATAGTGGCCAGCGAGATCGAAAAACTTAAACAGGTGGGCGTGGAGATTACCACAAATGCCGTTATAGGGAAGCTCTTCTCCGTTGACGACCTGCTTGCCGAACACGATGCCTGCTTCATATGCACCGGGGCCGGGCTGCCCAGATTCATGGAGATAGAGGGCGAGGATTTAAACGGGGTGTATTCGGCAAACGAGTTTCTTACCAGGGTAAACCTGATGCGCGCCTATGATTTCCCGGAATACGATACCCCCGTGGAGACCGGTTTGAAAATAGCGGTAGTGGGCGGCGGAAACGTGGCAATGGATGCGGCGCGCACAGCGCTGAGGCTTGCCAGGCGGGCTTCCAGGGAGCGCGGACTGCCCAGCCCGAAGGTATATCTTGTTTACAGGCGCTCCGAGGACGAACTTCCGGCGCGCAAGGAAGAAGTGCATCACGCCAAGGATGAAGGCGTTATTTTCGAGACCTGCTCAAACCCGGTGCGGCTTATAGGGGAAAACGGGCGGGTGCGCGCGGTGGAGTGCGTGCGGATGAGCGTTTGCGAGCCGGACCCCCTGGCCGAGGCGCCTGCCGTGGACGCTTCCGGAAGAAAGAAATTCCGCCCTATTGCCAACTCCGAGTACCGGATTGAAGCCGACACGGTAATAATGTCCATCGGCACCGGGGCCAACCCGCTTGTGCCTATGGACACGCCCGGGCTGGAGCTGAACGCAAAGGGATACATACTGGCAAAGGACGCCTCTGGCCAAACCAGCCGGAAAGGCGTTTATGCCGGAGGCGACATTGTAACCGGTTCGGCCACGGTTATCTCCGCCATGGGCGCAGGCCGCCAGGCCGCCAGGGCAATAGACGAGTATCTTAAAAACAAGAAATAATTCCGCCGCCAATGCCGGGTAACAATAATGAAAAGGAAAAATCCACGTTCAGGCTGCTGCTGGACGCCAGCGAGCTGGGGATCAATTTTATTGTCTCCATACTTGTGGGGCTGGCGATAGGTTATTTCCTTGACAAGGAATTTCATACTTCTTTCCCATGGTTTAAAATATTTTTTCTCCTGATGGGCGTTGCGGCCGGCTTCAAGGAGATTATTAAGAAAACAGCGCAGAAAGACACGGAAAAGCCTGTGGACGCCTCAAAACCGGATGAAAAAAAGTAGCACGCGGACCGGTTACGAATCACCAAATACTCTGGTGGCAAGCATCGCCAAAAAATCCCTGCTCTGCCTTCTGCCTTTGTCCGCGCTGTCATATTATTACGGCTGGAAGATGCCCGCAGGGGTGCTTGCAGGCGGCGTTATAGCGCTTGTGAACCTGAGGGCAATCGCCAACAGCACGGCCTCGTTCCTGGGGGCCAACAATGCCAACAGAAAGCTCCGGTTTCTGGGCGCGCTGAGGTTTGCCGCCCTGTTCATGGTGTTCTCCGTACTCTTTAAAAGACATGTGGTAAACCCGTTCGGGCTGCTTGCCGGGCTTACGGTTGTGTTCATCTTTATACTGGCTGAAGGCGTCAAGATTGCCCGCAGTTCAAAGGCGGACGAAGGCGATGCCAGGCCGGATGAAAAGACAGTTGGCGGGGACCATGATATAATCTCCCCATAATAACGTTCCCTTTATAAAAACCGCACCCCAGGAGGGTTTTCCCGTATGTTAAGCCTTGATTTTTCTTTCATGATGTCCGAAGCGATAGGCGAAAAAGGCATCCCCCAGAGAAAAATGGAGGGCATCAGGGCAAAGGCGCTGGCGGCCCTTGCGGACCTGAAGGCCGGGAAATCCGGCGGGGCGGGATGGCTGGATCTGCCTTCCCAAGACACATCGGCGATCAAGAGCACGGCAAAAAAAGTTGTGGGGCTGGAAAACTTCATCCTGCTTGGCATCGGGGGGTCGGCCCTGGGGCCAAAATGCATCCTGGAGGCCCTGAGCCCGTTTCATAACGTGCGCATGGACAAGTACCCGAAGGTGTTTATTTATGATAATGTGGACCCCTCCACGCTGGACAGCATACTTCATATAGCGGAACTGACCAAGACCGCGGTAAACGTAATAAGCAAGTCCGGCGGGACGGCCGAAACGGCCGCCTCCTTCATGATTCTGTTTGACAGGCTGCAAAAAAGCCTGAACGGCGACAGGGCCTCAGGCAGCGCAGAATCGCGCTTCATACTTACCACAGACCCGGCAAAAGGCGATCTGCGAAAGCTGGCAGGGGCCAGGAACATGCTGTCGCTTCCGGTGCCTCCCGATGTGGGCGGAAGATATTCGGTGCTTAGCCCCGTGGGGCTGCTTCTGGCCGAGGTAATCGGGGTGGATTGTGACCAGTTGCTAAAAGGTGCAATGGATATAAAGGAGAAATGCCTGAACGAGGAGTTCACGGCCAACCCGGCCCTTGCTTTTGCCTCCCTCATTTATCTTATGGGCAAGGAAGAGGGCAAGGGAATAAACGTACTGATCCCGTATTCAGACAGGCTGCGCGCCTTCTCCGAGTGGTTCTGCCAGCTTTGGGCCGAAAGCCTGGGAAAAGACGGCACCGGTTTTACGCCGTACCCCTCCGCCGGCACAACGGACCAGCATTCACAGCTCCAGCTTTGGATGGACGGGCCGCAGGACAAGGTTGTTATCTTTTTAAGGGTGGACGACTACGGAGCGGATTACACGATACCCGATGTGTTCGGGGACTTTCCGGGTATGTCTTACCTGAGGGGCCATACGCTGTCAGGGCTGATAAAGGCCGAAGAGGAGGCCTCGGAGCTTGCCCTGGCCAAGGCGGGGCGGCCAAGCATCAGCCTGAAAATCCCGAAGGTGGACGCATATCACCTTGGGCAGCTCTTCTATTTCTTCGAGACGGCAACCGCGTTTACAGGTTACATGCTTGGTATAAACCCGTTCGACCAGCCCTCGGTTGAACTTGGCAAGCAGCTCACATTCGGGCTTATGGGCCGCAAGGGGTTTGAGGAAAAGGCAAGGGAGGCCGCCGAAGCCCGGAGCAAGAGGACCGGCTTTATCGCATCCTGAGGAAATTGCCGTGCCGCAATATAACTGCAAATAAATACCAAGGAGGCCTTAACAATGAAGAGACTGTCTGTGTTGCTTGTTGCACTGATCTTTGCCGTATCGTTTGCCGGCAGCGCGATTGCCGCTGACAAAACGCTGAGGGGTACCATAACGGGCATAAACGCCAGCACGGGTGAGGTCAGCTTCTGCCCTGCCGGAAGCACCGGCCATCAGGATTTCAAGGCCGGCAAATCCTTAGACCTTAAAAAATTCAAAAAGGGCGACAAGGTAAAGATCACGGTCACCCAGCAAAACCAGTTGAAATCCATCCAGCCGGACCGGGCAAGAAGAATGATAACAGGCTGCTAAAGCGGCTGGCCCCATATCTTCCGGCGCCGGGTTTGCGCAAGCAGCCCGGCGCTTTTACTTTTGATGGGTTCCCTAAGCGGTTGCCATGTAAGCAAACGCTTACATGGCAAGGCCTTTTCATGTTATCATGAGTCTAGATGAACAAAAAAACATTCGTCCGGCTGGCAGTTGTTTTGATAGTCATAGCGATTGCCATTGCCGCGCTTACTTTCATTCTTGGCAGGGGCAGGCAAGAAAATTCCATCCATGTTACAGGGATAATGGACGGCTATGAGGTAAACCTTTCTCCCAAAGTTGCCGGCAAGATATCCTGGGTTTGCTGCAACGAGGGCGATAATGTTAAAAAGGGACAGAAGGCAATCACGCTGGACAGCGCGGACGTACAGGCCTTGGTGGAGCAGGCTGCGGCAGGGGTGCAGCAGGCCAGGGCAAATATAAAGACAGCCGGGGCGTCGGTTGAAAACTCCAGGGCCAACCTCCTGTCCGCCGAAGCGGACATAAAGAGCGCCGCGGCGGACTCCCGGATGGCCCGCGCACAGATGGCGGAAGCCAAAAAAGACGCCGGGCGGGCGCAGCAGCTCTACAAGGAAAATTTCATATCCGCGCAATCCAAGGACCAGTCTGTAACCGCTTACCTTGCCAGCCAGGCCACATACGAATCCTCCCTTGGCAAACTGGATTCCGCGCGCGCCAGGAAAGAAGCCGCTGCCACACAGCTTGACGCATCCATAAGCCAGCTTGGCTCGGCAAAGGCCGCTCTTGGGCAGGCGGAGGCAAACCTTGCCTTCTATAAGGCCAACCTTGGATACACTATTATTAATTCCCCGGTGAGCGGCACAGTGATTTTCAAATCCATGGAAAAAGGAGAGACCGTAAGCCCCGGGGAAACCATAATGACCGTGGTGGACCTTAACAGCCTGTACGCAAGGGCGGACATCGATGAGACAAAGATAGGCGGCGTGGTCCTGAACAGCCCGGCTTATGTAACTGTGGACGGCATGCCCGGCAAGGTATTCGATGGAAAGATAGACGAGATAGGGCGGTACGCGGAATTCGCCACCCAGAGGGACGTTGTCCGGGGCAGGGAAGACATCAAGACGTTCAGGGTGAAGGTCCGGGTAAAGGACACCGAAGGCCTGCTGAAACCCGGCATGACCGTAGAGGTCAGGATACCGGAAGCAAAATAGATAGAGCAACAGCGCGGTAACGAAGCGGGCTTTTCAGGCTCTATTTTGGGGAATGGGTATGCCTTTTATTGGCCGTTTGGTTTGACGTACCGTACAAAAGCGGGCGGTAAGTGAGTGCAGTGGCCGAGCGAGCCGTATCGGACCTGGGGCGCGGCGGTGGCCGTTTGACGTATTCATGTGAGCCGCGATGCACAGACTGCGAAATATCAAAACGAGACGAGGCCCAACGGAAACGAACACTGCCCGCGAAAAAACAAAAACTTTGAAACTGGCATTCAGGCATATCGGCGAAGGCCGAAAAGACCTGAAACACTAAAAACATGCAAAACGATAAAGCCATCACAGTATCGCAGATAACCAAGAAATTCGGCGCTGTCACGGCGGTGGACGGCATAGACTTTGAAGTGCCCAGGGGCGAATTCTTCGGCTTCCTGGGGCCAAACGGGGCCGGAAAAACAACACTCATAAGGATGCTCACCACGATTCTGAAGCCCACCAGCGGCCAGGCGATTGTTTCAGGTTTCGATGTGGCAAAGGACCCAGGCGAGGTGAGAAAGCACATAGGCGTTGTGCCGCAGGCCTCCACAAGCGACCTGGACCTCACCGGCCGTGAGAACATGGACCTTTACGGCAGGTTCTATGGCATAAAGGCCGCAGAAAGAAGGGAACGCATAAAAAACCTGCTGGACACCGTGGGGCTTGCCCAGAGGGCGGACGACTTAGTGGCAACCTACTCCGGCGGCATGCGCAGAAGGCTGGAGATTGCGCGCGTGCTTGTGCACAGCCCCGCCCTGCTCTTCCTGGATGAACCAACCATCGGGCTGGACCCCCAGTCCCGCCGGGTGGTATGGGACTTCCTAAGGAAACTTACCGAAAAAGCCTCCATGACAATATTCCTTACCACTCATTACATGGACGAGGCGGAGTCGCTGTGCGGGCGGGTTGCCATCATAGACACAGGAAAGATTATAGCCCTGGGCAGCCCCGCGGAACTGAAGGCCAATATTCCCGGAAACGACATTATTACGCTTGCAGTCGGGAAGGCTGCCCCCCAGGACGTCGCGGGGGCCGTGGAAAAACTTCCCTTCGTGCACAAGATAAAGCCCGAGGAGGGCGGCGAGATAAGGGTATACGTGGACAACGGCCCCAAAGACCTTCCCGCCCTTATTGATGCCGCGCGCGCCGTTGGCGGCGAGATTACTTCGGCCTCGGTGCATGAGCAATCGCTGGAGGACGTATTCATTCACTACACCGGCAAATCCATCCGTGAGGAAGAGGCCAAGAAAGTGAGCTTCTTCATAGGCGCAGGCCTGCCCCAAAGGCTGGGCAGATGATGATAAAACTTCTGGCCGTTATTGAAAGGGACTTAAAGAAGTTCAGAAGAAACCCCATTGTGCTGGCCATGAGCATACTGATGCCCATTATTTATCTGGTAATCCTGGGCAACTCCTTCCAGGGTAAACTTACAGACCTGCCGGTGGCACTGGTAAACCAGGACACCGGCCCGTTTGCCAAGCGCCTTGTGGAAAACCTGATGGCCATTCAGGCCGGCCCCCGGACGTTCCGGCTTGTGGACCTCACAGACCAGCAGAAGGCGGTAAACGGCGTAAGGGCCGGGTTATACAAGGCCGCGCTCATAATCCCGGAGGACTTTAGCAAAAGAATGACGGTGGCCGGAAGGCCCGATCTGGGCTTGTTCCTGGACAACACGGACAGCATCTCCGCAGACAACATCAGAAGCCTTATACTGGCAGCCGCGGCTTCGCTTGGCGTGGATTATGTGCCTATAAGGGAAGTGACCAACCAGCCGCTGCTCAGGGACATAAACCTTTACCCCAAAGTGGACTATTACCAGTCCCTTGTGCCCGGCGTAGTGATAATGGCGATATTCCTTGGCACGCTTACAACAGGGGCATTCAATCTGGTAATGGACCGGTTTCTGGGGATAGACGAAAGCTATCTGCTTACGCCGCTTACAAAGGCGGATATCGTAAGCGGCCTGATAATAAGCGGGCTTGGGATAACCTTGATGAACGCCGGGCTTGTGTTTGCGGTGAGCCTGCTTATCACCGGCATACCCATTTCAAGAGGGCTTCTGAACTTTGTGCCTCTTTTCATTATCGTTGCCCTCACCACGCTTTGTCTTCTGAGCCTGATGTTTGCGATACTGGGCCGGATAAAACACCCAAGGATAGTGGGAGTGCTAAGCGGATTTCTGAACGTTATCCTGTTTTTCCCAAGCGGGTCTGTCTACCCGATAGCCAGTTTCCCCGGCTGGCTGAAAGGCTTTGCCGCGATAAACCCGGAGGCGTACGCCGTGGATGCCCTCAAGTCCGTGCTATTTAAAGGGGCGGGGATGACGGGCGTGATGGGCGATCTCATGTTCCTGGTGCTCTTCACGGCTGTTATGATGACGCTCTCCATATTAACCTTCAAGAGAACGCTCTGAGCGCAGAACCTTCTGAAAAGTCCGCTGCATTAATCCGTGTCATTCCCGCAAGCGGAGCGCGCCGGGAATCCTTATTTTCCGGAAAGATTCCAGACACCACAACTAACAGAAATCTTCAGTTATATATACCTTCCGCCCCTTTATATATACCCCTATCCCTTCAGCCCTGAACACGGGCTCCAGAATATTGCGCCTGTGTCCGGGGCTGTTCATCCAGCCGCTTACGGTGGAGCGCGCTATTTCCTCCATGCTGTTCCAGTTGAAATGCGGCGTCCCGTTTATATACAAAACAGAGGAGTAGAGGTTGTTCTGGAAAATATTTTCACCGCCCTCGTAAATGCGATAGCCAACACGTATCCGGCAGGAAAATCCCGCCTGCCTGTAACGGGCCAGCGGGCTTTCGCCTTCGGGGCTGAAATGGGAGAAATAATCCCTCTGCGCCATGTCACGGCTGTGCCCTCTGGCAATCGCGCAAAGCCTTTTGGAAAGCGCAAGCGGCTTAAGGCCCGCCTTTACCCGCTGCACATCTATCAGCTGGTGTATCCTCGCCTCCAGCGTTCCGGGATTTATGCCGGGCCTTTCCGCCGCAAACATGGCGGCCGGATAAAGCAGAATGGCCAAAACTGAAAGGACCGTAAAAAACCTGTTACGCATGAGCTATTATAAAACGAAGCGGGAAAAACAAACGTCTACTGTAGCGGCGTACGCCGATATGCCTGGACCCCAAATCTAAGTTGAGTTTTTTTTCGCGGGGCGGTGCTCGTCTCCGTTAGACCTCGCCTCGCTTCGTTAAATTAAAGGCCTGTGCCGGGCGGCTCACATGAATACAGCAAACGGCCACCGCCGCGCCACTGGTCCGTTACGGCTCGCTCGGCCACTGCGCTCACCAACCGCCCCGCTGCCCCAGGGCAAAAGCAAATCTTAAAACCAATCCCGTGCAAGATTTTTATTTTAAATTTTCATTTTGGACGCATATGTTCTAGAACGTAAACGGATACCCCAGGCCCACGAACACGGCGGGGCCCTCCTGCCCTACTCCAATATCTATCCTGCCTACAATATACGGCGGCACTATGGCCCTAAAGCCTATGCCCGGGCAAGGCTTGAACTCCTTTGCGGACAGGGTGTATATGGAGCTGCTCACCGCGCCCAGGTCTATAAACGGCGCCAGCTCCCAGTTGGCATTCACGTTAAAAACCTGCCAGGTGAAAAGCCTGATCCGCTCCTCCGCGTTAAACAGCGTGTAGCTTTTGTCTATGAACCTGTTTCTGCCGTAACCCCTCAGCGTGTCTTCCCCGCCCAGGATGCTGCGCTCCAGGAACGGCACGTCGGACCCTATGGTCTGGTTGTAAACGCCCCTTACAATGGTTATGAACCTTTTTGTGGAAGAAGGCATGTAATCCTCAGCCTCAAAAGAATAATGGAAGAAATTGGCCGTGCTCCCCAGCACCTTGCTGCTCCATTCCGTCGTCCCCGAAAAATAAATACCGGATGTGGGGGCCTTGTTGGAATCAAGCGTTGAATAAATCAGCGAAATCCTCTGGGCGTTTGTTGTGAACCCGGTTGATCCCGGAACTTCCTGCGGGGTAAAGCGGTCCAGTATGAACGGCAGCGAGCTGATTGCCCCCGGCAGGATATCCACCTTCTTCAGCTTCTCGCCGGCGGCTATCTTGAATTTCGGCAGCACATCGATGATGGCCGAAACATCGAATCCCGTTTCGGTGTCGGCGTAATTGGTCTGTTGCTCAAGCGGGCTGGCGGAGCCGAAGCCGAAAAACCTTGCGGAGCCGTCCTTCATGTGGAACAGAAAGGCCTTCATCGCCACCCCGTGCACAAAATTTCCCCTGTCCTTCAGCGTCATTTCGTAATCGTAATTGCGGCGCTGGGACTGGGAGATGTTTATCTCCAGGCTCCGGCCGGGCTTGGGATAGATGGCCCCGTATATGGTCCCGCTAATCCCGTAATTCTTGTTGTAGTTAAGCTGAGGGGCAAGCAGGGTCCTTACGTCGTCTTTCTTGTCGTATACAAGCATGGCGGCCAGGGCGCCAGCGGTTATGCCTTCGTTTGGGTCCGTGGATATCGCGGGCAGAGGGATGGTGACCATCTTCACCGGATCACCGTAGGACTTGCTTGTAAGCGGATACGGCAGGTCCTTCCGCGGCACTTCGGACGTGCAGGAGACAGCCGCGCAAAGCAAAAAGGCCAGGATCAAAGTTTTTAAAGACATAACGACGATTTTGGTTCAAAAGCCAGCAATAAGTCAATATTATTGACAAGCAGGGGCTTAAGAAGGTAATTTATATATTCTGATGCGGGCCGCTAGCTCAGTTGGTAGAGC
>JAKAKS010000040.1 GCA_021813405.1 Nitrospirota bacterium | reverse complement strand
CCCTGTCCAGTATTTACGCCGTTCAATGCTCGATGATTTTTCCATGCAGTGCCTCCTTTTTTTTATTCAGGCATAGCATGGCACGGCAGGCTGTTTCAGTGGTAGATGCGGTTAATTAAACGCTTACGTTTCTCTCGATCTTGCAGCTAAAGAGATTGGATTATTTCCACAAAGCTCAAAAATCAATTTAAGAGAAGTCTTTGATCCTCGCAAGGAAATCAAATCAATAAGTCTGCCGAATGAGGAGCCATTTGATCCAGCAGCCGATCAGCCCCGTGTGCGTTCTAAAATTTCGGAATTATGCAGGCGCGGAAATCTTGAGAGCACATCTTTAACAAAATTTAAATATCTGCTATCTAGAACTACACCGGCCAGTCAATTAAATCGTAAGCTGATAGAAATCCTGAAAAGATATCCTCATTTGTCAACAAATATTTGTTCCTATTTTGGCAGATATAGTAAGCTGCCCAAAAGAGCCTCAGAGGAACTGCTTTCTTTTATCGTCAATGAAGATATATTTCATGCTGTGCAAGCCGATGTACTCTTTGCAACACTAGATATTATGAATGAACCCTATAAGAGTTTATGTTTAGGGTTTTGCTACAAGAGGCTCTTTAAAAATACTGGTGATGTTGTTGCTACGCAGTGCACTTTAAAAGCTGCATTAATTGCGTGGGTTCTAAAAAATAACAATATCACCTATGCTGAAATGCATGATTTATTAATTGAAGAAATTGATTGGTGGATAACAAAGAATTCTCTTAAGTACTTAGAAATAAACCAGTACGGCAAAGCCAGCTATCAAGCATTCTTGCACGAGGCCATTAAATCCAGAAGTAGTGACGTAAGCCGTATAGCAGCACTAAAAATTATTGAGGATGGCCTTGATATAGGATCGGCGGTGGATGCTCATGAAGCGGCCCGCTTATTATTTTTTAGCGCGGGAAAAATTCGACACATTGGCAAAATTGAAAGTTTAATTGGAAAAGTAATTTGTCAAGTGATCGGTATACAACTTCCTTCATTTGATTGGGCGAGAGTGTTAGGCGATAAGCATAAAAATGGCGAAATGATTGCCTTCACGATAAAAAAAGATTACGAATCAAATATAAATGCTTGTTTAATAGCATTAGACAGCTTCTGTGATTTATTATTTGAATGCTTATTTAAAAGAATTTTGCCGGATAGAACTTACGGTAAATATGGCTCCATGCTTCAAAATCCTACAATGCAGGAGAACTTACCAAAAACCTGTCTTGCCTTTAATCTATTACATCAGTTGAGATTGCAATCATTAACGGCCCATCCGAGAGACAAGGCAGGTCAGCCAACAAGAAGATTGAAACATCGCGATCTATATACAATCAGACCAAGTTTGCAAGCTGCCTTTCTTGAATTAATCGCGGCCTCGAACCAAAGCACATGACCCTTCCTTGATTATTTCCAAAATAAAAAACGTGGCTACAATAAAACTGGGGACACTTCACGGCTTTCCTTTGGAAATCCGCACCGTTGTTGATTCGTAATCCCTCCCGAGTTATGGCCGAACTGTGCACAATTTTTATTATACTGCCGGATGAGGTCTTCTGGACGTAACTGAAAGTCACTTCTGGATGCGCCTGAGTCACGCCTCCTGTGAGAACAGGCCCCCGTTTATTGAACGTGGGCCAATTTGCTGCTTGCAGGAAAGGGGGATTCTACTGCCGTATCTGTCCGCTGCCAAGCACCACGAACTTGGCGCAGGTAAGCTCCTCCAGCCCCATCGGCCCCCTGGCGTGTATCTTGTCCGTGGAGATTCCGATCTCCGCGCCCAGCCCGAACTGGCCGCCGTCGTTTAATCTTGTGGACGCGTTTATAAGCACCGCGGACGAATCCACCTCCCTTAAAAATCTCATCGCCTTTTCGTAGTTCATGGTTACGATGGCGTCGGAATGGGCGGAGCCGTATTTGGCTATATGGTCCATCGCCTCGTCGATGCCCGCCACTACGCGCACGTTTAGTATCAGGTCCAGATATTCCTTGTAATAATCGTCCTCAGACAATTCGTCCGCTTTAGGATAAATGGCGCGGGTCTTCTGGTCCCCTTTTACGGCAACCCCCTTTTTCTCCATTGCCGCAAGGACCTTTGGCAGGAAGCCCTCGGCTATCTGCTCGTCCACAAGCATCGTCTCCATGGCGTTGCAAGTGCCCGGCCTCTGCACCTTGGCGTTTATGCATAGCTCTTCGGCCATGATAAGGTCCGCATCCCTGTCCACAAATATGTGGCACACCCCTTTGTAATGCTTCAAAACGGGTATGCGGGAGTTTTCCGTAACGGTGCGTATAAGCCCTTCGCCGCCGCGCGGGATTACCACGTCCACCAGCCCCTCAAGCTTTACCATCTCCAGTATGGCTTCCCTGTCCGGGATGTCTATGAAACTTATTGCGCCCTCGTTTATGCCTGCCTTTTTGGCCTCCGCCCGCAGTATCTCCACGATGGCCCGGTTGGAGTTTATCGCCTCGGAGCCGCCGCGAAGAAGCACCGCGTTGCCAGATTTAAGGCATAACGCCGTTGCGTCCGCTGTAACATTAGGCCTGGATTCATAGATTATCCCTATTACCCCGATGGGCACGCGCATGCGCCCCACGGACATCCCGTTTGGCCTCTGGCGGACGCCTGTTATCTCGCCCACCGGGTCTGGCAGGGCCGCAACCTCCCTCAGCCCGCAGGCCATCTCCTTTACACGCTTTTCATCAAGCGTAAGCCTGTCTATAAGCGCGCCGGAGAGTATCTTCTTTTTTGCCGCCTCCACGTCCTTTGCATTCTCAGCTATCAGCTTGCCCGTGGCGGCCTCCAGGGCGCCGGCCATTTTCAATAACAGATCGCTTTTTACGCCCGGCCTTGCCTTCAGAAGGTCCCTTGCCCCGGCCTTGGCCTCAACGGCCTTTTGGCTGACTAAGTCCTTTATATTCATGATATTTCTCCTGTAATTGTTTCTAGTTTTAAGATATAGGATGAAAGGCCATTTTTCAAGATTTTACGGGCGCTGCCGTTTTCTGAGTTATAATACGAATTCGTGATCAGGGCGGCATTAACCGGCAATTACGGCAGCGGGAAATCCAGCGTGCTTGGGTTTTTCGCCGAGCTTGGGGCATGCTGCCTGAGCGCTGATGATATTGTGAAAGAGCTTTTGTCCGATCCCATGATACTGCAAAGGATCCATTCCGCATTTGGCGGCGCGGTCTTTGAAGGAGAGCAGCTTCAGAAAAAGAAGCTGGCCTCGATAATTTTTTCAGACCCTGCCGGCAGAGAGAGGCTGGAGGCCATACTGCACCCGCCTGTTCTTGAAAAGATTGATAATGCCATTGCGGCATGCAAAGGGGACGTAGCGGTTGTTGAGATACCGCTTCTTTTTGAGTGCGGGTACGAATCCAGGTTCGACGTGGCAATGGATGTGTACGCCGACAACGAAACGGCGCTTGCCCGTCTTGAAAAAAACGGCATCCCGCGACAGGAGGCGGCCGGAAGGCTTCAGGCCCAGTTGCCCGCGCTGGAGAAGGCAAGGCGGGCCGGGATTATCATAAACAATCAGGGCTCTGTAAAGCAGGCCCGCTGGCAGGTGGGCCGGATTTACCGCAGGCTGACGGAGGCCGGACGTGAGCGGCATTGAGATAATAAGAGGCCTCCCGGCACTCAAAAAACCATATCCCAAAACTGTGCTAACCATCGGCAATTTCGATGGGGTTCATATTGGCCACCAGAAGATCATGCGGGAGGTTGCCCGCAAGGCCGGGCAGGTGGGCGGTACGCCGATGGCGATGTCCTTCGACCCCCATCCGGTAAAAGTATTTTCACCCGACAGCCCGCTGAGGCTTCTGACCCCCGTTGAAGAGAAGGCGCGGCTTATGGCGGCGCAGGGGATTAAAAAACTGCTGCTTGTAAACTTTAACCGGGAGTTTGCCAGGCTGGAACCGGAGGATTTTGTGAGGCGCGTGCTTGTTGAAAAGATATCCCCGGTGCATGTGATTGTCGGCCACAATTACACCTTTGGCAGGGCCAAGAAAGGCGATACAAAACTCTTAAGGAAGCTTGGCCGCAAGTACGGCTTTGGCCTTCATGTAGTAAGGCACGCCATGGCAAAAGGCCAGGTGGTAAGCAGCAGCCGGATAAGGGCGCTTCTTGAAAGAGGCAGGGTTTCAGAGGCGGCCGGGATGCTTGGCCGGGCATACATGATAGAGGGGACGGTGGAGAAGGGGGCCGGGAGGGGCGCAAGCCTTCTGGGGTTCCCCACGGCCAATATACGCACCCCGCACGAGCTGATACCAAAAGAAGGGGTTTACGTGGTCAAGGCCCTTGTGAAGGGCAAACTGCGGGACGCGGTTTTAAACATTGGCAGAAACCCTACCTTCGGGGTCAACACGCTTGCCTGCGAGGTACATATAATGGATTTCAAGGCGGACTTGCTTGGAAGCCAGTTAAGCGTTTACTTTGTGGAGCGGCTGAGAAGCGAGGAGACCTTCGCCTCAGTGCAGGCGCTTAAGGAAGCCATCGCCAGAGACATCGAAGCCGCCCGGAAAATACTTGCCTCGCGCAAAACGGTTATAGTCTGATTCTTGAATAAATTTACAGAGGGTCTATATCCACAACGGGTTTTTCCCGCCCGGGTTTAAACCCAATCAGTTCGAGGTATCCGGCCACCGCCTTTTTAAGGCTTTTGGCGTCCTTTGCCCTCACGATTACGGAAAAGCTTTTGGCCCCTTTCTTTCCAAGCCTTTGGACCGGGCCCAGAAACAGGACATCCGGCATGTCCGGGAATTTGCCTTTCGGGGCGGATTTGAATGATATCAGCGCGGTCCTCCAGAAAGGGGGCAGCCCGATGCTGTTTCTTTCCTGAAGTTCGGCATCCATGAACTCGCGGTAATCCAGCCTTTTTAAATTCCCAAGCAGGCCGGGCTGCGCCGTCTGCCATAAAAACGAGCCGCCGGGCGCTATTTTTTCTGAAAGGTAACACATGTCCTGGAATGCCCTTTCCCTGGCGCGGAACTCCGGCTTGAAGAGCGGCCCCTCCGGGTTCACTATAACAACGATATCGAATTTTTCCTCCGGTGTTTTACTGCCTGTTTTTTTGCTGCGGACAGCCGGCCTGGCGCCAATTACAAATGCCTGTTTTGTTTCTTCCTGTCCGTCCTTATCGTCCTCAGGCCTTACAGGCCAGCACGCCTTCAGTTCCTCTTCAAGCCTTTCGGTTCCAGCCCCAAGCAGCTTTATATTTACCCCCCGGCAGCGGGCGCAGCCGGACCTGGCGCTCTGTTGCAACCCGCAGCAGCCGCACCGGAGATTTCCCCCGCCGGATTTATGAAAGATAAGCGGCAGGCCGCAGTTGCTGCAGCGCGAGATGTGGCCGCAGTCCTCGCAGAGCGGGACGGAATGGCCCGTGTGGCTTCCTATTACCAGCGCCCGGCCACCGGATGAAACCTTTTTTGAAAGCGCGTCGCGCACCGTGCCGGCCACGCAGCCCTCACTTTTGCCGTCCGCCTGCCTGAAGCGCACGGTCTTCAGCCGGAATTCCTTCCGGGCGGGCGGGGGTTCAATCAGCTGGTACTTGCCGCGCGCCGCATTTGCCCAGGATTCCGCAGAGGGGCAAATTGAGGACAGAAGCACCCTGGCCCCCTCCAGATATCCCCTCATAACGGCCACATCCCTGGCGTGGTATTTAAGCCATTCCATGTTTTTGTAGTTTATGTTCTCTTCGCATGTTACAGCTATCATGGACACCCTTTCAAAGGGCGCAAAAACGGCTATCCGCGTGCCAAGCACCGCATCCACCACGCCATCGGCGATCTCGCTGAATATCCGGCTTCTGGCGGCCTGGCTTATGCCGCTGTGCAGCACCCGCAGCCTGTCACCAAACGTGTTTCTGGCAAGGGGCTCTATCGCGGGTATCATGGTAATCTCCGGGCAAAGCAGGACTACGCCTTTTTGGCCTTTGGAGGCCCGAATGGCAAAAGCGCGCTCAAAAGCGGTGTCAGGAGCTTTCAGAAGGAATGTTTTATAACCGTTTCCCGCGATGCCGTCTGCCAGGGCCGGTTCTTCAATGCCAACAGTTTCCGGGGCCATCTGGACGGGCCCGGGAACTGTTTTTTTGCGCGGCCTCCTCTTTTCGAACAACCCGCCGCCGAACATGGCTTTCAGCACCAGCCCCTCTTCAGCCATGTAATAGCCGGAAGCCCATTTGACCAGCTTTACCAACGCTGGTGAAAGCGCGGCTTTTGTTTCGGCAAGCCCCGTGATTTCTTTTAATTTCAGGCCGGAAGCGGCGCCGTTTGCCTTTTCAAAAACATCCAGGACAAGCGCATTTAGAACTGTTTTGCCAAGCTCCGCCAGTACGATTGCGCCGGGCCTCAGCCGGCCCATGTGCGCCGGAATCCGGTAGGTGAGGGGTTTCAGTTTGCGGGGGAATACCAAGTCCGCCAGGGCCATCACGGATTTTAGCACAGTGCTCCCGCACAGAGACAGTGCGGCATTGCAGAGCGGCATGAAGCAGTGCGGCGGCATTCTGGTGATTTGTGTTACAATATTGCGTTCCGCAAGGTGTTTAAATGACTGCAACAATAAGGTTCAAATTCTTCCTCGTTATATTCACGCTGCTGGCTGCGATTGCAATAGCGTTTTCCGTGCTTTCAATCAGAGCGGTAAGCGGCTACCTTGTGCAGGCGGAGATAAGCAACGCCGAATCGGCAGGCGCAAGCGTGGCGGCAAGCGCGGCATACAGCCTGGCCTCGCAGGACGTTCTGGCCGTAGACAACCTGGTGTCCAAGATCAGCAAGGCCCATAGCGGCCTGGACTTCATTGCCGTTGTGGACAATAACATGAAAGCGGTGGCCCACAGCCGTATTTCCTTAAGGGGCAAGGTGTTGCCCGCTGCTGGCAAACTGATGGCCCTGGACCGCAACGCTGCGGTATTAAGCGGGGCAAAAGGGCAGATGCTTGTGCTTACCCCCGTGTCCTTTATGAACAAGCAGCTTGGTTTTGCCGTAGTAGGCGTCAACCGCTCTATTTTCGGAGGGGCGCGCAACATTGCAAGGGGCATTGTGCTGAAGGGGCTTGCCGCGGCGCTCATCCTGGGCGCGCTTGGCGTATTTGTGCTCACCTCTTTCATAACCGCGCCGGTAAAGGAACTCTCCGAGGGCGTCAAGGAGCTGAAAGAGGGAAGGCAAAAAAAACTTAGAATATATTCCAAAGACGAGTTTGGCCAGCTTACGGCAAGTTTTAACGAGATGTCCTCGCTTATAACCGAGCAGAAAGACAAGCTGGGGCAGTACGCCAGCGATCTTGAAGATGCCTTTGCCTCCCTGCTGAAGGTAATAGCGGCCGCGATAGACGCGAGGGACCCTTACACGATGGGCCACTCCGAAAGAGTGGCGGCCCTTTCTAAAGCCCTGGGCAAGGCGATGGGGCTCAGCAGAAAACAGCTGGAGGACCTGGAAGTGGCCTGCCTGTTTCATGATGTGGGCAAGATAAAGACGCCGGACCACGTGCTTTTGAAACCTGGGCGGCTTGACGAGCCGGAGTTCAAGGAGATGGCCATGCACACCCACCACGGGGCCGAGATACTTGGGAAGGCTGCGTCACTTGAAAGATACATCCCGGCCGTAAGGCACCATCATGAATGGTTTAATGGCAAGGGATATCCTGACGGGCTTTCAGGCGGCCAGATACCGCTTCTTGCGTCTATAATCTCGGTGGCGGACTCATTCGATGCAATGACCTCTACAAGGCCATACCGCAAACCCAGGAGCCACGCGGAGGCCCTGGAGGAACTGCGCCGGTGCTCCGGCACCCAGTTTGATCCGGAGATAGCCGGTATCTTCATTAAAATTTATAACAATGGGCTTCAGGACGTATTGCAAGGGATGATCTAGGATGCTCCTTTCCGGCTGCGCACAATACAGCCAGAGGTGGCCATTTTTAGCGGGGAGTCTTTTTGCTCTTCTGCTGTTTTCTGTTTTTTTTGCCGGGTGCACCCACAAAGAGATTAAGCCCGCCCCGGCAACAACCGTGAAAAAGCCGGTTTTCAATTCCGCCAAAACGGTTGAGAGCGCGAATTTGATGCTTTCAAAGGGTAATTACGCGGGGGCTGTGGGGATTTGCAGGGCAGCAGAGGCGGCCCATCCATCTGAAGAACCACTCAGGGCCGGGTGCTCCGGCTTATATAAAGCCATCAGGGTGGACGCGGACCATTTTTACGAGAGAAAGGATTGCGCCACGGCCGGATGGCTTTATTACCTGCTTGACGGCCAGAAAGAAGCCGCGGGTGCTGACGCAAGGCGGATAAAGGGCTGCTCCACGCGGCTGGAAAACGAAGGCCTTGCCCTTTACAGGCAGGGAAAGCTCCAGGCCGCTATTGTGCAGTGGCGCAAGGCCCTTCTGATGGACCCGGCAAACGCGGAGATAAGGAAGGCTGCCGGTACTGCCGAAACGCAGCTGAAGACCCTCAAGACGATAAATTGATTTCCATGCTTGCCGTTTGGCCGCATGTCCGCAGATTTACCGGTTTCCAGCTAACCCCCTTACAAATTCCTTGACCGCGGCGCCGTTAAAATTTTATCCTTTTGCTTATGCCAAAAAAGAAGAACCAGGGCAAAAAACCATGGGCCGGGCGTTTTACCGAGGGCACCGCGCGCGAGGTGGAGGCGTTTACCGAATCCATTTCGTTTGACGCGAGGCTCTGGAAATACGATATACAAGGCAGCATAGCGCATGCCACCATGCTTGCAAAACAGGGGATAATTTCCAGGCTGGATGCGGACCTGATA
The DNA here is from genome assembly GCA_021813405.1 of Nitrospirota bacterium. Classification (GTDB taxonomy): domain Bacteria; phylum Nitrospirota; class Thermodesulfovibrionia; order Thermodesulfovibrionales; family JdFR-88; genus JAKAKS01. Next base: position 23,760 of record JAKAKS010000040.1, on the reverse strand, counting down.
ATAAAGGGCTTAAACGGTATTGCACGGGATATCGCAGATGGCAGGTTCAAGTTCCGGCAGGGGCTTGAAGACGTGCACATGAACATAGAGCACGCCCTTACAGAGCGCACCGGCCAGGCCGGGGCCAAACTGCATACGGCCAGAAGCCGCAATGATCAAATAGCGCTGGACCTGAGGCTTTACCTGCGCGATGAAATTCAGGCAATACAGGGGCTTGTAAGGGGCCTTGAAAAGGAGTTCCTGGCGCAGGCGCAAAGACATGCCGGCGCAATCATGCCGGGCTATACGCACCTGCAAAGGGCGCAGCCGGTGCTGCTTTCGCATTACCTGCTTGCCTATATAGCCATGTTTGAAAGGGACAGGGACAGGCTGGAGGACTGCCTTAAGAGACTGGACGTTCTGCCGCTTGGGGCCTGCGCCCTGGCAGGCACGGGGCTGCCCACGGACAGGCGGATCACTGCGCGGCTCCTGGGGTTTAAGGAAGTGTCTGAAAACAGCATGGATTCCGTGTCTGACAGGGATTTTGTAATGGAGTTCCTGTCTAATGCGGCAATACTTATGAGCCACATATCCAGGTTCTCTGAAGAGCTGGTACTCTGGGCCTCAACGGAATTTTCCTTTATAGAACTGCCGGACTCTTTTACCACGGGCTCCAGTATCATGCCGCAGAAAAAGAACCCGGACGTGGCGGAGCTGGCGAGGGGAAAAACAGGCAGGGTGTACGGAAACCTTATGGGAATGCTCACGATTATGAAAGGGCTTCCCCTTTCATATAACCGGGACATGCAGGAAGACAAGCCGCTTCTGTTTGACACCGTGGACACGCTTAAATCCGTTCTGGGGGTGCTTGCACCCATGGTGCGGGGGATTGCGTTTAAGACAGGGCGGCTGCGGGAGACTGCGGCGGAAGGCTATTCCACGGCAACCGACATGGCCGAATACCTGGTAAAAAAAGGCGTCCCGTTCAGGCAGGCGCACGGGATAACGGGAAAGGCGGTGCTTCTGGCCCTGCAAAGCGGGAAAGAACTTGAGGAATTGCCTTTGGCTGATCTTAAGGCATTGAGCCCTGCTTTTGAAAAGGATGTTTTTGCAGTGCTTGGCCCCGAGGCCTCGGTGCGCGCCAAAAAAAGCCTTGGCGGCACTGCGCCGGAACTGGTCCGCAAAAGCCTGGGCGCAACTGAAAAAAGGCTTGCAAAGGGAGCACAGCAGGCACGGAAGGGCCCGGCGCGGAAGAAGGGTTGAAAAAGAAAAGCTTTCTGCTCTCATTCGCGGCGGCAGCCAGCCTGGCTGCCTTTCTTTTATTTGGATGCGGCAAAAAAGGGCCGCTCTCCGTGGCGCCTTACCTTAGTTTGCCGGCCCCAACCGCTCTCTCGGCAAGCCAGGCTAAGGATATACTTGCATTGCACTGGTCTTTTGCAGAAAAGCACATCAGATTTTTCATGGTGGAACGGAGGCAGCAGGGGGGTGCATTTGCCGAAATTGCGGACCCTAAGCACACTTCCCTGGCGGACCTTATAGACCCAGGCAAGCAATACGAATACAGGATACGGGCAATTTCAAAGGTGGACGTGCCCGGCTATCCGGCCTACATCCTGATTAAGACTATCGTGCCGCCCGGCCCGCCACAGGGGCTTGGGTTTTCAATACAAACAGACAGAGTTCAAATTAAATGGGCAAGCCCGCCGGCCATTGGGAATGAAAAAATACTCTTCCAGGTTTACAGGCAGACCGGGGGGCCGGGTGCGGGTGCGGCCCTCGTGACACCTGCTCCGATACAGGAGACCAGCTTTACAGATATGCCTGAGCCTCGGCAGATAGTTACTTACAAGATTGTTTCGTTTATAAACGGGCCTGTGCCCTGCGAAGGGGATGCGTCATCGGTTTCCATAACCCCCGGTGATTATGTGCCCTCAAAGGCTGCCCAGCCGCAGGAGGCGGTAATCTCAAACGGGGTAATGCTGGTTTGGGCCCCCAATCCGGAGACCTGGGTGCAGGGATACCGCGTCTACAAGGAAATCAATGGCGCGTTCAAGCCCGTTGGAAATCGAACAATTCCCTCTTTCCTGGACCTTGGCGCCCGCAGCGGCCGTTACCGGGTGACAGCGCTTGGCCCGGTAAAAGAAAGTCTTCCTTCCGATCCTGTAACCGTACGGTAAAAAGCTTGTATCCGTAATTGCGGTTTTTCCCAGTTTCCGGTATGAGATTTGCTTTCTAATATTCAGAGAAGAGAACTGAATTAATGAAAACCGGCAGGGGAATATGTTAAATGACGCAACCGGCGCTTTCCAGTCCGTACAAGGCTGGCCAAATGGCGCAGAAAATGGTAAATTCGGCCTTTCGACCCTTTTCAGGGTAAAAATAAGGGGGACTTATGGATAAACCGCTTGAATGCCTTATGGAATTTGCCTCGATGCGCGGCAGCAACTGTTTAAAGAGCAAAATACCGCCGGATTTTGCCACCGCTACTGCTGAACTTGGGACCCTGCTTCTGATCTTCGCCAGGGAGCTTGAGGGCGCGGACGAAAGCAGGATCCAGGAAAAGATGTTCGAGATACAGCCTTACATTGACGAATACCGGAAACACCTTTTCCGCACAAAGCTGAACGGAAACCATAGCAAATAGGCAGGAACCGGAGGCGCACTATGGTATCCGGCCTCCTGTTTCTAGTATTCTAGTTAAATGCGCCCGGTTGCTGAAAACAGGAAGGCGTTCCACGATTATTTTATCGAGGAAACCTATGAGGCCGGTATTTCCCTTGTTGGCACAGAGGTAAAGTCCATACGCCAGGGGAAGGCCAATCTCAGGGACAGCTATGTGCTTATAAAGAACTCTGAGGCCTGGCTTCTGAACTGCCACATAAGCCCGTACAGCCATGGCAACATAATGAACCACGATCCCCTGAGGACCCGGAAGCTCCTTCTGCACCGCAAAGAGATCGAAAAACTCAGGGGCAAAATCGCCCAGAAGGGATATGCGTTAATACCACTGAAACTCTACTTTAAGGGGTCTCATGTTAAAATAGAGATAGGGCTTGCCAAAGGCAAGCAGTTCTTTGACAAGCGGGACACGATTAAGGAGAAAGAGGCCCGCCGCCAGATTGAACGGGCGGTGAAGGCAAGGAACAGGTAAAGGCAAAGTATCTCTTTGCGCTTGTTGCTTGCCGCTTGCAAGGGGGCGAAAGGTCTCGACGGGGGTTACCAGGCCCTGATGGCATGCCGTGGGTCTCTGCCGCCACGTAAAAAGGCAGGGAAAACACAAACGCCAATAACGAACTGGCACTCGCTGCTTAACTAAAAGCAGCACGCTTTCCATGGGCGGGCCTGCGGTCCGGGGAAGCGACAGCTAGCGGGCTAAGCCCAAGGGGAGTCTTCACCCGGGGGACTAAAACCAAAGAGGAGACTGGGCCTGCAGTGAGCGCGGCCGCTCGCGCTAAGCGGGCCGAGATTTAAAAAGCGGCCTAAGCATGTAGAGGTTTGGGTACAGTGCTTTCGGACGCGGGTTCAATTCCCGCCGCCTCCACCAAAAGACGTCTTTTTCTCCAGGCAGTTTCCCGCTTTCCTGACAAATTTTGCCATCAAGAGGACAAAAAAAAGACCTTCCGGGCATTTGCCTGGAAGGTCTTTTTGGTTTAATCCGGGTTGGGCTTAAAGAAGCCCTGCTTTTTCCATTATGACCGGCACCTTGTCTTCCATGCCGATGGCCATTATATGCACCCCGTCGCAGATTTTTTCTTCTTTTAGTCTTCTTATATGTCTGGCCGCTATATTCATGCCCGTTTCAAGCGCCTTGCCTTTTTCGGCCCCCCTGATCTCGTCTATAAGCTCCTGGGGCACACGTATGCCGGGCACGTTTGCGTTCAGGAAATTCGCCATGCCGGCGCTTTTCAGGATAACTAGCCCTGCAAGCACCTTTACCGGGAACTTCCTGGCGAAGGCCATGAACTCCTTGAACTTGTCTATATCATAAATGGCCTGGGTCTGGAAGAACCTGGCCCCGGCTGCAACTTTCTTCTGGAACTTGAGCATCTGAGGCTCCGGAGGGGTGGCCTCCGGGGTGACCACCGCGCCCTGAAAGAAATGGGTGGACCCCTTAAGCTCGTTGCCGGACATGTCTTTTCCGGTATTCAGGCCGTCAACAACCTTTAAAAGCTGAACCGATTCCACATCATAGACCGGCTTTGCACCCTTATGGTCGCCTGCCAGCACGTGGTCGCCTGTCATGCAGAGCACGTTTTTGATGCCCAGAACGTCCGCCCCAAGCAGGTCCGACTGGAGCCCGATGCGGTTTCTGTCCCGGCAGGTCATCTGCAATATAGGCTCCATCCCCTTGTCCAGGACGATCTTGCAGATGGCCAGGGAGCATATCCTCATCACGGCCGACTGGTTGTCCGTCACATTTATGGCGTCCACCTTGCCCTTCATAAGGTCAAGGTCGTGCAGCAGCGTGGATATGTCCGTCCCCTTTGGCGGCCCCGCCTCGGCCGTTACAACGAACTTGCCGGATTCCAACGCCTCCCTGAAAGAAGAACTCACTTTTTCTTTTCCTCCCCGCCGGACTTTTTATCTTTCTGTTCCCTGACATTCAGTTTTCTGGGCTTTATCGAGGCTGACCAGTCTTTTGCGGCAAGCGTGGTCTGCCCGAACTCCTCAAGCCTGCCCAGTTTGTTCATGCGGTCGTATATGCGCACCCATGCGCAGGGTATTTCCGCGCTTATCTCGCAATGGCCATCTTTTGTCCCGCCGCAAGGGCCATTTAAAATCCCTTTCGGACAGGCAGTTACCGGGCATACCCCCCCGGTCAAGTCCAGCACGCACTCTCCGCAGAGCGAACACCGTTCGTCGAACATCTGCAGCCTTGTCATATTTCCAAGGAACAGACTGTCATTTGAGGGATAGACGGCCTTCTCCGGGAATATCTCCACCGCGCTCTGGGTGCCGGCCCCGCAGGACATGACGATTACGCAATCCGTCTGGTCCAGGGCCTCCTTGAACTGCTTCAGTTCCACCTTGGTGCCAAGCGCCTGGCAGCCGGTTTTGGCCACAAAGCCGCCGGTCACGGTTTTGCCAGCAGCCTCCAGTTCCGTCTTCAGTTCCTCAATCTCAGGCTGGCCTCCGGTGCCGCAAAGCGTGGCGCACTCGGAGCATCCAAGCAGGAAGAACCTGTTGTATCTGCCCATGCTTTCGAGGAGTTTTTTCCTGTCCTTTTTCTTTGTGATTATCATACGCCTTAAACCTCCTGTCTAAAAATCCAGCGCAAGCCCGGCCGACATCTTCGCCGAAAGGACGGTGTTGTACATCAGCATGGCTATTGTCATCGGACCGGCGCCGCCCGGCACGGGGGTTATATGGCCCGCCCGCTCCTTGGCCGCATCGAAGTCCACGTCTCCGACTATTTTACCCTCGGGGGTGACGTTTATTCCAATATCTATGACCGCCGCACCTTCTTTAACCATGTCCCCGGTTATCATCCTGGCCTTGCCAACTGCGGCGCACAGGATGTCTGCCCTCAGGCATTCTGCCTTCAGGTCCTTGGTCCTGCTATGGCATATGGTGACAGTGGCGTTTTTCCTCAGAAGAAGCATCGCAAGCGGCTTGCCCACTATTATGCTTCTGCCCACCACAACCGCATGCTTGCCTGCCGGGTCTACCCCGTAGGACTCAAGCATTTTCATCGCGCCATGCGGTGTGCAGGGGACAAAACCGGGTTCATCCAGAACAAGCTTGCCCAGCGCGTCCGGACCAAAGCCGTCGACATCTTTGGCCGGGGATATGCGGTTCATCACCGCCTTGGAATCCAGCCCCTTTGGAAGCGGCAGCTGAACCAGAATGCCGTGCACCTCCGGGTTAGCGTTCAGGTCATCTATTAATTTAATAAGTTCGGCCTGCGAGATGGTCTCCGGCATTTTATACCCTAAGCTCTTTATTCCAAGCTCTCCGCAGGTCTTTTCCTTGGATGCCACGTATTTTTTTGAGGCCGGGTTTTCGCCCACCAGGACAACGGCAAGGCCGGGGGTTATCCCTTTTGCCTTCAGGCCCTCTATCTCTTTGGCTAGCTTCTCCCGCATCTCGGCGGCCACTTTCTTCCCATCGATAATCACGGCGGACATATCTGCTAAAACCCTCCTTTATTCCTGTAGTTGGTAAGCATCAGCATTTCTTCGCGTGTTGACTGCTTGCTCCTGAATATGCCGCGCACTGCCGAAGTGATGGTCCTGGAGCCGGGTTTCTTTATCCCCCTCATTATCATGCAGAGGTGTTCGGCATCAATTATTACCATTGCGCCCTGGGGATTAAGAGTTTCCATCAGCATATCCGCAAGCTGGGCCGTAAGCCTCTCCTGCACCTGCGGCCTTCTGGCCAGGTGCTCCAGCGCCTTTGCAAGCTCGCTCAGGCCGGCTATCTGCCCGTTTGGTATATATGCGATATGCGCCCTGCCTGTAAAAGGCAGCAGATGGTGTTCGCACATCGAGTAAAACGGGATGTCCTTCAGGAGCACCATCTCCGTGTGGGACTCACCCTCTATGGCCTTTAAAAGAGGCTCTTCCGGAGCCTTGAGCCCCCCGAATATCTCCTCGCACATGCGGGCAACGCGCTGCGGCGTGGCCTTAAGCCCAGGGCGGTCCGGGTCCTCCCCGATGCCCTCAAGCAGAAGCCTTACGGCTTTTTCAATCTTTTTAGCGTCCATGTTTTTTGGCCTCAATGGTCCTAAGCTCGGTTATTATGAAGTCCATCAATATATCATGCCCGGAAACGGGAAGTTTATTATTATACATCTGAGCTTCGAAAGAAAGCGCGATTAACGGGACGGGATGTTTCAGCCCGGAAAGCAAACGGTCGTAATAGCCTTTCCCGTAACCCACCCTTCCTCCCGCTGAATCGAAGGCCACTCCGGGCACGATTATCACATCCGCTTCGTTCACATCGGCCGCCCTGGATGACCGTTTGGGCTCCGGTATGCCCCAGGCCCCTTTTTCCATGTCTTCCGGGCCTTTTATCTCGAAAACTTCCAGCCCGTCCTTTGCCACCCGCGGCAAAAGGACCTTCTTGCCCGCCTCCAGCGATTTCCGGATTAGCCCCGATGTATCCACTTCGCTTTTGAAAGAGGCATAGAGCAGTACGGTAAGGGCGGTGTTGAACTGGCGCATGGCGGCAAGCCGTGCCGCTATTTCGCAGCTTCTGGCCGACCTTTGCGCTCCGGGTATTGCGCTTCTTTTTTCAAGGGCATCTGCCCTGATAGAGGCTTTATCCAGAGGCTGCAAGCTCCTCGATCCTCTTTTTTATCTCTTTTACTTTTAAGGTCAGTTCCCCGGATGAGGCAAAGGGCGGTTCGCCTTTCATGTCTGCATCGATTACCTGGTCGTCATAAGAAATGCTCCCCAGAAGTTCGATGCCCGGAAGCGATTCCTTGATAAATTCAGTGTCCGACGGTCTTTTTACCTTGTTTGCTATGGCCAGCACCCGTTTTACCCCAAGGTCTCCGGCCAGGGCAAGGACCGTACGGGCTGTCTGGATGCTCCTCTGGCCGGGTTCAACAACCACCACAAAGGCATCCACCCCCTGCGAGGTGCCTCTTGTGAGGTGCTCAATACCAGCCTCCATGTCCATCACTACCACATCGCCCCTCTCCAGCACAAGGTGCCTCAGAAGCCTGCGTAGAAATATGTTTTCCGGGCAGTAACATCCGGACGATGCCTCTTTGGACCTGCCGGTTATCATCAATATGAGGTTTTCTTTTACCCTGTAGCCAAACTCTTCCGGGATGTCGTCCACGCGCGGGTTTATCCGGAACATGCCGCCTGGCGCGCCTGGCCTGGCCCCAGTGCGTTCCTCTATGAGGTCCGACATCTCGGCTATCGGCCTTATTTTCATTGCCTTGTCCGGCGGCACTCCGAAGGCCGATGCCAGATTGGCATCAGGGTCCGCATCCACGGCAAGCACCTTTCTGCCTTCCCCGGCAAATTCGTTAGCCAATGCCGCTGAAATGGTGGTTTTGCCCACGCCTCCCTTGCCTGTTACCGCTATCTTCATAAGAGCGAAATTATATCATTATTCAGGCCGCATGGAAAACAGGTACGGGTTTTTCAGGCCCGGCAATCCGGGCAATGTGGTACCATGAGCGTCATTTGCTTATTTTCTGATTGGCCCTATAATTTAATTCGTCAAAATCGCTTTTGTGGAGGCCCTTCCCATTGGAATTCATTTTTTTTATTTCCGGGCTGGCCTTTTTCATCCTCGGGTTCAGTATTTTTATATACCCGAAAAGGACAAGCCGGTTTGCGCTTGCAAAAAACCTGTGGCTGCTCTCAATTTTCGCGGTGCTGCACGGCGTTCATGACTGGCTTGAGATGTTTCCGGCAGGGGAAACCGATGGATTTAAAGTAATCCATTTTGTTACATTGCCGCTGTCATTCTATTTCCTGGTCCAGTTTGGCATCAGCAGTTTTGCCAGCCTGAAGAACAGGGAACCCGGCATTTTCAATGCCGTGCCCCTCCTGCTTTTGACGGCCTGGGCGGCAATCGTTGTTCCGTCCGGGCAAAAACACCTTACAAGTGAAATAATATCGCGGTATCTGCTGGGCATCCCGGGGACGGGATTGGCCGTTGCCGCCCTGCTGCTTCATGCCAACCAGGTAAAAATGATTGCAAAGGAAGGGCCGGTGCGGCATCTGAGGCTTGCGGCGGCCGGGTTTTTCTTTTACGGTGTCCTTTCCGCCGTAATAGTGCCGTTAGGCCATTTTTTCCCGGCATCCGTTCTGGACTATAGAATGCCCCATGGGGGTGCCGGATATGCGGTGCAGCTGTTGCGCGCCATCTCGGTTGTTTTTGTGGCCTACTGGCTTGTAAGGGTTCTAGGCGTTTTCGAGCTGGAGTCCATCAATGCCCTGAAGAAGGCCCGGGCGCAGCTGGAAAACCGTGTGAGCGAGCGCACCGCCGCACTGGAACTTGCAAATGCCCGCCTCCGGCGGTCCGAGGAAAAATACAAAAACCTTATAGAACTGACGCCCGACATTATTTATCAGACATCCACAAATGGCATAAAGACATTTGTAAACGATGCCTTCTACAAGGTGCTGGAGGCCACGCCCGGAGAAGTGATCGGGGAGCCGTGGGACAGATGGGTGCACACGGAAGACAGGGCAAAAAGCAAAGAGGTGTTTACAAGAATGATCGAGCAGGCCGTGGACACCTTCGAGTTTGAAAACAGGCTGGTTTCCTCAAGCGGAAAGATAATATATATGCTCCATAATATGAAGCTGCTGCGGGACGAACACGGCACAATAACCGGCGTGCAGGGCATAGCGCGCGAGATCACCCGCCTTAAAAAGACGGAAGGCCAGATAAGCCAGGCCCTGAAAGAAAAAGAGATGCTCCTGCGCGAGCTTTATCATCGCACAAAGAACAATATGCAGGTGATCTCAAGCCTGGTGAGCCTTCAGGCCTCCTCGTTAAAAGACAAGAAAGTCCTGGATGTTTTAAAGGATACCCAGGACAGGATCAGGGCCATGTCCATTGTGCACGAGCAGTTATACAAATCTCAGGACCTGGCCAGCCTGGATATCAAGGACTATATGGAAGTACTGGCCAATGTCATGGTGCTCAGCTACCAGAGCCAGCCGGAAAAGGTGAGCCTTTTGCTGGACATAGAAAGCTTCGCCCTTCCCATAGACGTTGTAATGCCGTGCGGGCTGGTCCTGAATGAACTGATCTCCAATTCACTTAAATATGCCTTCCCGGGAGACAGGAGCGGTACTATCAGCATATACATGCGGCGCGCCGCTGAAAACCAGGTTGAGTTTGTTTACGCGGACGATGGCGTAGGATTCAAACTGCCCGGGGACATGAAAAAAGTGGAGACCCTTGGCCTGAGGCTGGTTAACAACCTGGTTGCCAAGCAGCTTGGCGGCACCCTTGAAGCCAGATCAAATGCAGGGACGGAATTCCGGATAAGGTTTAAGCTGGAGCCGGATACGGCTACGCGCTGATGTCCACCGGGCCGGCCAGGGCGCTTGATGAACCCGCCTCGCCGTAGAACCTGAAATCATCCCCCAGTGCAACTATGCTTGCAAACAGGTCCAGCACGTTGCCGGAGACCACCATCTCCTTCACCGGCCTGCCTGCCTTGCCTCCCTCAATGAGCAGGCCCGATATGCCTATGGAGAATTCGCCGGAGATCGGGTTGATGGTGTGCATGCCCATTGCGTTTGTTATGTACACGCCGTTTCCCGCCTGGCTGAAGAGTGAATTTTTGCTTACTGGCTGGCTGGATGCGTTTTCCAGGTAGATATTCAGCGGGCCTACGCCCGGGAACGCCATTATCGACGGCCTCACCCCGTTTCCAGTGGATTTTATTTTGTCTTTTGCCGCTGTCTTCGAGTTATGCATGTAGCCCTGGAGCACGCCGTTTTTCACCAGCGCCTTCCTTGACACAGCAACCCCCTCATCGTCAAATGGCCTGGAGCCTGGCCTCCTTGCCATAAGCCCGTCGTCTATTATGTTCAGCATGGGGGATATTATCTTCTGGCCCAGCTTGCCAGCAAGAAGAGATTTCCCTTTCTGCACGGCCTCGGCCGACAGCATGGACGAAAGCACCTCCAGCAGTTCCGCCATTATTGGCGCTTCTATCACAATCATCGCCTTGGAAGGCGTTGTCCTTCCGGCCCCCAAAAGCTCCAGCGCCCTGCCCGCAGCCTTTCTGCCCACCTCTGCGAAATTAACCCCGGCAAGGTAAGAACTGTTCTGAAAATCCCATCCCATCTGGGTATCTGCGCCTTCTTCCGCCACGGCCATTACCTGCGCGGAGGCGGATGTGGCCGAATAGGAGCCGGCCACGCCTTTTGTGTTCATTATAAGGGCTTCGGACACGGAGAAAGAGGCGGTGGCGCTCCGGATATTTTTAATGCGCGGATCTGCTGAAGTGGCCCCCAGTTCCACCTCCCTGGCTTTTTCAAAAACCAGTTTTGAATCCAGCTGGGCCGCTTCGGAGTCGTAAATGTCTATTTCCGTATATTCAAAGGGGCCTTCCGGCAGTCCGGCCTCGGCAGAGGCCGCGTCCTTGTAAGTGTGCCGTGCGGATTCAATGGCGGCCCGCACTACTTCTGCGGCGTCCTCCTTGCGGGTGGAATAGGACAGGCCCGTGCCGCCGCCGGCAAATACCCTGATTGCGTAGGCAAGGTCCTCGGATGATTTGACCGACTCCGGCGCCCCGCCCTTGGACTCGGCGCTTACCCCGGCCCTGCTTTTGATGAATATCTCAGCCGATTCCGCGCCCCCTTTAAGGGCCATATCCAGCGCGGACTCCGCGAAATCTGTCTCAATCCTCATAGTATGTTGCCGAAGATGTTTCGTTCTCCCAAACGGTAACAGCCGAAAGCTGCACGCCGTTATTCAATCTCCTTTTAAGAGAATCATACACCCATTTGGCCACGTTTTCACTTGAAGGGTTTTTCTCCGTGAACGGGAAAACATCGTTAAGGAATGCGTGGTCCAGCGGGGCCAGGCACTCGCTGAGCATCTTTTTAAGGTCGTTGAAATCCATCGCGATGTCTATCTCATTAAGCCTGTCTGCGGTCACATGGGCCTGCACCTTCCAGTTATGGCCGTGCAGTTTCTCGCACTTACCGCCATAGCCTCTCAACTGGTGAGCGGCTGCAAATGATCCCTCTACCGTAAGTTCGTACATGTGTGCTCCTTTTATCTAAACGGACTTTTTAAAGACAGATATGTATGGCAGGTTCCTGAACCTGTTTGAATAATCCAGTCCGTAGCCGACTACATATTCGTTGGGTATATCAAAACCGGAGTAATCGATGGGGATGTCCACGGCGCGCCTGGCTTTCTTGTCCAGGAGGGTGCAAATTTTGATACTTTCGGGCCCGCGCTGGCTGTAATGCTCCCGCAGAAAGTTGAGGGTAATCCCTGTGTCCGCAATATCTTCCACCAGAAGGACGTGCTTGCCCTTTATGTCCTCACGGATATCGGAATGCACCGTGACTTCTCCGGTGGTGTCAGTTTTAACGTAACTGGAACAGGTGACAAAATCCACCTTGATCGGTATACGGATGTTCCTCACCAGGTCCGAAAAAAACATGAATGCGCCGCTCAGGATGCACACGGCCACCAGGTCCTTTCCTTCATAATCCCTGGTTATCCTGTCGGCGAGTTCCCGGACCCTCTTTTGTATCTGGTCCACGCTGAAAAGCGGCTTGCCCGTTACCATTTGGTTATGCCCTCCGGAAATTTTCCCTAACAAATTATGATAACACATAATATTCGGGGCCAGGCCGTGATTACTGCTTGTACATTCTTTTTCATATGCCAGGCCCGCTCTTTGCGAATTCACTTGCGGCAACCGGCAATTTGATTTAAAATTCCCATTTTGGAGGCGCTTGGAATCCATTGGCTGGAATTTCTGATACAATTTTAATCAAGATTAGGCTTTAAAAACTTTTTGTGGGAAAAGATATAAAACAGCTTGAAAATGAGATCAGCCGGCTGAGGCAGGCCCTTGATGATGCCACGCTGGAATTGAATAAATGCCGGGGTGGTTTGCCGGGGGGCTCCGCGCAGATGAATTTTTTTTACGCATTGTCGGATGCTGTCCCGGCCCCTCTTTTTATGAAAGACATGGCGGGAGTTTACTTGAACTGCAATACTGCCTTCGGCGATTTCATGGGGGTCCCCCCTGCCGTAATCCATGGGAAAACGGCTTACGATATTGCGCCCAAGGAGCTTGCGGATTTTTATACAGAGGCCGACAGATCGCTTTTCCGGAACGGGGGTGTGCAGTTGTACGGGACGTCTTTCAGGCGCGCTAACGGCGAGATTCGGGATATTATCGTGCGAAAGGCGGTTTTTCAAAAGGAAGACGGCTCTATTGAAGGCCTTGTAGGCAGTGTATCCGATGTAACGGAAATCAGACAGGCGGAAGAGCAAATTAATCTGGCATTGAAGGAAAAAGAGACGCTCCTGAGGGAGCTTAATCACCGCACAAAGAACAATATGCAGGTGATATCCAGTCTTATCGACCTTCAGACCGCCTCCGTTGCCGACGGCCGCGTCAGGGGCATGCTGAAAGACACCAGGGACAGGATAAGGGCCATGTCGCTTGTGCATGAATTCCTGTACAAATCCAGGGATTTGGCAAGGCTGGATATCCGGGACTATATAGAAGTGCTGGCCAATGCCATGGTGCTCAGTTATCAGGAACAGGCACAAAAGGTAATATTGGACCTGGATATAGACAGCATCCAGATGTCCATAGACACCATAACCCCTTGCGGGCTTATCCTGAACGAGCTTATCTCCAATTCGTTGAAATACGCGTTTCCCGGCGGCAAGGCCGGATCCATCAGGATATCCCTGCACCGCAGGGAAGGCGGCCAGATAGGTTTTGACTACTCGGACGACGGCATAGGCCTGCCGCCAACAGTAGAAATCAAAGGGGTGGAGACCCTGGGCCTCCGCCTTGTAAACAATCTTGCCACAAAACAGCTTGGCGGCAGGATTGATGTTGAAACCGGACAAGGTACGGTGTTCCGGATGATTTTCAAGGGGGAGTAGCCCTTGACAAAAAAAATACTGGTAGTGGAAGATGAAGTCATCACCGCAATGGGGATGACGGACATGCTGGAACTCTGGGGATATGAGCCCCTGGAGCCTGCCGCAACCGCCTCTGAAGCCCTGGAAAGGGTGGCGGCCCAGAAGCCGGACCTGGTGATACTGGATATCAGGATCCAGGGTGAGGCCGACGGGATCGAGACGGCAAAAAAAATCCGGCAGATGATCCAGGTGCCAGTGGTCTTTGTTACCGGCTACACCGACAGCGAGATAAGGAAACGGGCCGAAGCGGCATCACCTGCCGGATACCTTGTAAAGCCGATAGACCTTGACAGGCTGAAATCCGTACTGGCATCGATCCTGGGATAACAACTTTCCCGCTTGCCTTTTGCTGCGCTTTGCCCTCATATTCATTAATAAATGTTGAACGCGGTTTTTTTCTGCCCAATGCAGGACTCAAACAAATCTTCCTCCGGCTTTAAACCTTTTGCCGCCAGGCCTGTCAGTATAAGCAGATGAACGATGATATGGTGTTCATCAACCAATACCTCAACGGAAACGCGGAGGCCGGCGGAGAGCTTGTGATGAGATATCAAAAGCAGATATACGCATTCCTTTACAGGATGACCGGTGATGCCGAGGAATCCAAAGACCTTACCCAGGGCGTATTTGTAAGCGCACTCAAGGGGCTCCCGGGCTTCAGGATGGATGCTTCCTTCAAGACCTGGATTTACAAAATAGCCATGAATGCCGGCCTCAACCACCTGGCCAAAAGGCGCGAGGAAACAGAAATAGACGAATCCACGCCGGCCCAGGCGGACCGGACGGATTGCCTTATTGAAAAGGAGAAGCGGGAAATCATAAAAAAAGAGATTTCAGGCCTGCCGGAAAGGCAGCGCACGGCCATTACGCTAAGGGCTTATCAGGGGTTAAGCATTTCGGAAACGGCACTTGTCATGGGTTGCACTGAAGGGGCCGTAAAGGCCCATTACAGCCTGGCTGTAAAGAAACTCAAGGGCTCGGTAATGGCAAAAGGCTATGGCAACCATGCATGAAAAAATAAGCGGACTGCTGCCGGATTATGTAAACGGGCTGCTTGCCGGAGAACTTGAAAAGCGGGTGGAGCAGCATATCTCCGAATGCGCGGAATGCGCCGGTGAATTAAGCCTGCTGAAAGATATTAATGATATAGAAGTCCCCGATCCGGGGCCGGAATTCTGGGAAACATGCCCTGCACAAGCGGTTTCCGCTGCCGGGGATGTGAAGGCTCGCAAGCCGCTGTTTCGGATTTCAAACTTTAAATTCAGATACATTCTTCCTCCAGCCGCGGCCGCCGCGGCCCTGCTGCTTGGCTTTTTGATACATGGCGCGCATCAAGGCGAAAAACAGCCTCCAACCATTGCACAGGTGTATTTCGGGGACCCGCTTTCATCGGAGTTCGCGCTTCCCGCCACCGGCAATGCCAATGGCGCATCCTCCGGCTTTGAGGGGCAGGTGGATACCGAGATCGGGGAGGCCCTTGCATCGAATCAGGAAGGTGCGGTAAATTCGCCAGCCAGTTCGCAGGTTGCCATTGAAGATACAGGGCAGGCTGACTACGCCCCTGACTATGGAACGGATCTGGATTCGCTGGGGCCAAAAGGGCTGGAGAGACTTGGCAGGATTCTGAACGAGTACAAGGCCGGGGGCCGGCCCCATGATGACAATGCCTCTGGCTATTCAAACGAAAGGATAATGGGATGAAAAGCAAAGGTAACAGGTTTGTTTCAATTTTTCTTAAGACCGCCGCCGTGGTCTTCTTTGTTGTCTTTCTTTCCGGCGCGGCCGTGGCGGCCAGCGGCCCTTATGGCCAGATACCACCGCGTCAGCAGTTTGAAAAGATGCGGGAAAAGATAAACACCCTGCGCATATGGAAGCTTACAAGGGTGCTAAACCTTAATGAGGACTCCGCTTCGCGGGTTTTCCCAATCCTGAACAAATATGACAGAAGACGGGCGGACATCGAGTATAACCAGAGGGTGGCAATGCGCAACCTGAGGATGGCCCTTGCAAACCGGGACGATGCAAGGCTACAAACGGTCCTGGACAATCTTGAGGCAAACCATGAGGCGCTGGAACGCATTAACGGCTCGGAACGGGCGGAGCTTAAAAAGGTGCTTACTGTTGAGCAGCAGGCCAAATTTCTGCTCTTTCAGGTCCGGTTCAATAACCAGATAAAAAAGATGATTTCCGAGGCCAGGGGTAAACGCCTCCAGGGCGGCAGGCCGTTTGCGGAAAGCCCTGCGCAGTGAAAAATTTAAACGGCAATCAATACGCTAAACAAAAAGAAAGGTGAAACAAGAATGAAAAAGGTTCGCAGGTTTCTGGTCCCGCTGGTGATGGCGGCCATTGTGGCCGCCTCCGCAGGGTGTGTGGCGGAAGTGCGCACCCCTCCGCCAGCGGCCAGGGTGGAGGTTGTTGGCGCTGCCCCATATCCGGGGGCCGTATGGGTAGGAGGCTTCTGGGCATGGAGTTATGGGCGCTATGTCTGGCGGCCGGGACATTGGGCAAGAAGGCCATGGCGGGGCGCCATTTGGGTGCCTGGCCACTGGAGAGAGACACCAGGAGGCTGGAGGTGGCGCGGCGGCCACTGGAGATAACGGGCGGGATCAGGCCCATTCACTTAATTAAAAAATGAAGGACGCATTCGATCCAAGAATATCGCCTGCGGCTAGATGATAAGAGGAGTTGCGTCCAACGGCACAGAAAGGAGACAACCGGTGCGAAGGTATGGAATTTTCTTGATAATTTTTGTTTTCGCCATTACCGCGTGCGGCGCAGGAAGCAGCGGCAGCAGTGCGGGATCATCTTCAGGCAGCGTAAACATCTCGATGAGCGACGCCCCTGGGGATTTCGACCATGTATGGATAACCGTTAAATCCGTCTGGTTCCACACAAGCAACGCGGCTGGGCCGGACGATGCTGGCTGGCTGAAATACGATCTTTCAAGCCCGGTAAGCATAGACCTTGAGAGCCTGAGCGGAAAGGTAAGCAGCCAGATATGGAGCGGCCTGACATTGCCTGCCGGCAACTATCAGCAGATTCGCCTGTTTCTGGTCCCTACGGAAAATGCGCTTGCGCAATCGGCCAGCACCCAGGGGCTTTCGTATAATAACGAAGCCGTGGTCAACGGTACTGCATATCCGCTGCGGATACCCACTCCGGATAAGGGTATAAAAATTTCAGGCACGTTCAGCGTGGCAGCCTCAACCCCTCTGAACCTGGCCCTTGAATTTGACGTTAGCCACGACGTGATAAGCTTTACCCGCGATTCCATAACCGAATACGTGCTTAAGCCGGACCTCCAGTATTTCGACCTGGATAACGCGGCGGCTATAGTGGGACAGCTGGACCCCGGTGCCATTGCAAACGCCCCGAATGCGCACTTCATCATAAAAGCGGAGCAGGTTGACCAGGCTGGAGACCGCTTTGTGATACGGCGTGTTGCCGCGCTCCAGAGCAACGGGTCATTCATGCTTTACCCGCTGTGGCCCGGCACTTACGATGTGATGATAAGGGGCATTGGCTATGATACCGCCATCGTGCAAAACGTTCCGGCTGTAAAAGGTACAACGCCTGCTTCCAGCCCCACCAATATCGGGCAATGCGCGATGGTAAACAGCCCGGCCCCGGATTTTGCCGTGGGCGGCGCCGTTATCCCTACAGGCGCATGGGCCGACTTTGAGCAGACCGTGCCGGGAATGGCCACCCCTTACGTGGTTCGGTACAGGCACTTCAATCCCTTTACCGGCACGTTCTCCAACTTCCTGCTTTCAAGCGGTCCGCTGCAGGTTGCCCCATTTAATAACGGCGGCAGCCCTGTGTTTGCCAATACGGTGCCGGCCGAAGGTACTGGTAATTTCCAGGCGGTTGCCCGCGCCTACCTGTATAACCCTTCAACTGCGTTGATAGCCAACGCTTCCTCGGCAGAGCCGCTTGCTTTCGGTGCATTGGCGCCGGCTTCGGGCACGGCAGACCAGGTTTCAGGCAACCTGCTGTTTGCCAGCAACGTGTCACTCTTCAACGGTGTAACATTTGTCACCCAGGGCGGCATAATTGTGAATGCCTTGTACACGGGTGCTTTGTCCGGCTCCACATTGCCCTATACGGTAAATGACCTGCCAGGAAATTTTGCGGGTGCGCGTTACCACATTAACGCTTTAGCCTGGAACCCGGGATTGTATATTGGCGCTCCGTCTGCGTTTGACCTCATAAACGGAACTAATGCATCAGGGGTAGACGTACAGATGAAAGCACAGTAGGTATTTATTAAAGACGGCCGGGGGCTGGAGACCGGGCTTTTATACCAGGTTTCTGGCCCCCATCCGTTTCTTAACCTTCTGGTCGTACATGGATTTTTCGGCGTGCGCAACAAGCTCATGAATGGAGCATGGGTCCGCAGGGTCGTAATACGAAAAACCGTAACTGATTGAAAGGGTGTACGGGCGCCCGCCCTGAAGGTTTTTGTTCTGCACATTGTCGTTTAGCCTTGCGGTGATCTTTTCGATGTCGTTTTCATCATTGACCGGCACTACCACGAATTCATCGCCGCCTATGCGCGCTAAAACATCGGAATCCCTGAATGTGGCCTTCAGCACCTCCGCAACGTCCACCAGCGCGTGGTCTCCTTCAGGGTGGCCGAAGGTGTCGTTTATATATTTCAGGTTGTCAAGGTCTGCATAAAGCAGGTACATGCTCTTTCTCCTGCGGTTGCATACTTTCAGCATCTGCTCGCAAAAGGTGGCATATCCCCGCCTGTTGTAAAGTCCGGTAAGCTCGTCTGTAAGCGACAAGGTACGCAGCCTGGCCTCCATTTCCTTAAGCTGGGTGACATCCTTTGAAATTACGGTCACAGCCACCACGGTGCCGTCTGTTCCACGCACCGGGCTTAATGTCTGCGCAAAATATTTGCCATCCCTGCTGCTTCTATGCTCGTTACTCTGGGACTCTCCTGTTGCCATCACTTTTGAGACCTCGGCGGCAAACTTCTCCGTTTGCTCCGGGCTGTGGAATTCAGAGTACTTCCGGCCTGCGTATTGGCTGCCCGAAAAACCCATCCTGGCGCTATGTTTCCTGTTCATGTGGATAAACCTGCATTCGCCGTCAACAACATAAATGGAATCGTCAGTGGATTCCACCAGCGAACGGTATTTCCCCTCGCTTTCAATAAGCGCCTTTTCGGCGTGCATCTGCTCACGCGCGGTATCCATAATGGTGTGCAGGAAAGCCTCCTTTTCACGGAGAGCAGCCTCCACCCGCTTGAGTTCGGCAACATTTTCCCTGAGCGGCCTGAGCATCGAAAAGTAGAGGATGGGTGCAACTGTAAGCGCAAGCAGCGCCGGGGAAAACAAGCCTCTTTCAAATTCCGAAAACGTGATGAATTTTGAGAGCACAAAGGTGCTTGCCTGCTGGGCAAGCAATATTACCAGAATGGGTATTAGAAGCTGGAGGGCCGGGTTGATAATAACCCTCAGCGAAAACGGGTTTGCCTCCTGGCTACATAAAGACAAAACTGTGGTATTGTTTTCTCCGGCAGATTTCCCCATCCCGAATTAATTATAGACACGAAAAAGGCAGGTTTCAACAGAATTTAAACGTACTTAAGATTTGCAGGTTTTTTATTTAAAAACCAGAAACTGTTTGAATTTTCATGCATTTTTGATATATTATTAAACTTCATGGATATAAAAAAAATAACCGAGGAAAGCGGCAGGTATCAGATGGATACCTATACCAGGCAGCCTCTTGTGCTCAGGAAGGGCAGAGGGGTGCGCGTCTGGTCCGGTGATGACCGCGAATTCCTGGATTTTGTGGGCGGCATAGCTGTAAACGTGCTTGGGCATTGCCACCCCAAGGTTGTGGTTGCAGTGCAGAAACAGGTGCAGCGGCTGATACACGTCTCCAACCTGTATTATACGGAGGCCCAGGTAAAGCTTGCCCGCCTGCTGATAGAAAACAGCTTTGCCGGCAGGGCTTTCTTCTGCAACTCCGGGGCCGAGGCCAATGAGGCGGCTATAAAGCTGGCCAGGAAATATGCCAAAGAGCACTCCGGGCCGGAGAAATACAGGATAATCACGGCTATAAATTCGTTCCACGGGCGGACCTTCGGCGCGCTTTCGGCAACGGGACAGCCTAAATTCCATGCCGGGTTCGAGCCGCTTCTGGACGGTTTTATCTATGTGCCATATGACGATACCGGGGCGCTCAGGGAAGCAGTGGAACGTGAAAAGGGGAAAATTTGCGCCGTAATGCTGGAGCCCGTACAGGGTGAAGGCGGCGTCAGGGTGCCAGGCCAGGATTACCTGAAACAGGTGCGGGAGATATGCGACTCCGCCGGGGCGCTGCTGATATTTGACGAGGTGCAGACCGGCATCGGCCGGACAGGTGAGCTGTTTGCATACAAGCACTGGGGTGTAAAGCCTGATATAATGACGCTTGCCAAGGGGCTTGGCGGCGGGATGCCCATAGGGGCCGTCCTGGCGCGGGAAGATGTTGCGGAGGCGTTTACGCCCGGCTCCCATGCGTCCACGTTCGGCGGAGGGCCGGTGGTTTGCGCCGCCGGTGTTGCCGTCCTTCAGGTGCTGCTTGAAGACAACCATTACATGCTCGGTCATGCAAAGAGGATGGGAACATATTTCAGGGAGAAGCTGGATGCCCTGAAAGTCCGGTTCCCGGATTTGATAAAGGACATCCGGGGGATGGGCCTTCTTATCGGGATGGAGCTTTCAAAGCCGTGCGCCGCGGTAGTTGCCGGCTGCATGGAAAAAGGGCTCCTGGTAAATTGCACGGCCGGCAACGTTTTGCGGTTCCTGCCGCCCCTTATAGTGCAGGATGCCGATATAGACATCGCTGTAAATATTCTGGCTGAGGTGCTGGCGGGGGAGGCCAGGTGAAAAGGGATTTTATCGAGCTTCTGGACATCACGCCGGAAGAACTGCATGAACTGATAAACAGGGCCATTGCCTTGAAAAAAGGCGTGGACAGGAACAAATGCCCGCTTATAGGAAAGAGTGTTGGCCTCTTCTTCGAGAAGGCTTCCACACGCACGCGGGTATCCTTTGAGTCCGCGCTCTACCAGCTTGGTGCCAATTCCATCTTCCTTTCCCCCGGGGAAATTCAGCTTGGCAGGGGCGAGACCGTGGCCGATACCGCCCGCACCCTTTCGCTTTATCTGGACGGTATGATAATCCGCACGTTTGGCCATGCCAGGCTTAAGGAGTTTGCGTCCTGTTCCTCCATTCCCGTTATAAACGCGCTTACCGATACGCACCATCCATGCCAGGCCCTTGCGGACCTTATGACCATATACGAGAAGAAAGGCCGCCTGGAAGGCGTGCGCGTGGCCTATATAGGCGACGGCAACAACGTGGCCAACTCCCTGATGGAAGGCGCCGCGCTTGCCGGGATGAATATATCGCTTTCTTGCCCGGAAGGGTTCGAGCCGGACCCGCTTGTGCTTGAGAAGGTGAGGGAAACGGCCAAGGGCGAGATACTTGTGCTCAGGGAGCCAAAGGAGGCAGCGGGCAGGGCGGACGTGATATACACGGACGTATGGGTAAGCATGGGCCAGGAAAACGGCGGAGAAGAACGCAAGAAACGCTTTGCCGGATACCAGATAAATGAGGCGCTGCTGGCGTGCGCCAGAAAGGACGTTATAGTGATGCACTGCCTGCCCGCCCACAGGGGCGAGGAGATAACCTCCGGCGTTATTGACGGCCCAAATAGCGTAGTATTTGAGCAGGCCGGAAACCGGCTGCATACCGGGAAGGCACTGCTGGAGAAACTCTTATCATTGTGAATGATAATGATAATGTGAACGGCGGCCTCAAGGACAATACCCTCTATGTAATCCCGCTTGGCGGGCTGGAGGAAGTGGGCGGCCTCAACATGACCGTCCTTGAGTACAACGGCGACATAGTGGTCATAGACGCGGGCCTTATGTTCCCCGAAGAAGACATGCTTGGCGTCGATTTCGTCATCCCGGATTTCACCTACCTTCTTGAAAATCGTGAAAAGATAAGGGGCATAGTAATCACCCACGGCCATGAGGACCACGTGGGCGCGCTGCCATTCATCCTGAAGGAACTGCCGGTCCCGGTATTCGGCACCCCGCTTACAATCGGGCTGATAAGGGAAAAGCTGAGGGAGCACCACCTTGAGGGTTCTGAGATGCACGCCGTGCGGCCCAGAGGCAGGATAAGCCTTGGGGCCTTCGATATCGAGTTCATAAGAGTTACCCACAGCATAGTGGACGGCGTGGCGCTGGGCATAGAGACCCCGGTGGGCAGGGTTATCCACACCGGTGATTTCAAGGTGGACCCCACTCCCGTTGACGGCGAGCTGCTTGATTTCAAAACGTTTGCCGAATACGGCGAAAAGGGTACGGAGCTTCTTCTTTCAGACAGCACCAACGCGGAAAAAGGCGGGTTCACATTCTCTGAAAAGGAAGTGCGCCGCGCTTTCGAAAACGTGTTTGCCAGGGCCAAAGGCAGGATAATAATATCCACCTTCTCTTCCAATATCCACCGCATACAGCAGGCCATAGACGTGGCGGCCTCTTACGGCAGGAAGGTTGTGCTGTGCGGAAGGAGCATTGTGTCAAACGCCCAGATTGCGCTGGACCTTGGCTATCTGAAAATCCCGCGCGAAACATGGCTTAAGCTTGAAAACCTTAAAGACGTGCCCGACGACCAGGCGGTAATAATAACAACCGGCTCCCAGGGTGAGCCGATGAGCGTGCTTACCCGCATAGCCACGGGTGAGCACAAGCAGATACAGATCAAGGAGGGCGACACGGTTGTCCTTTCCGCCAAGATGATACCCGGCAACGAGCGCTCTATCGGGAGAATAATAAATCACCTGTTCAAGCGCGGGGCCAACGTGATCTATGAAAAGGTGTCGGAGATACACGTGTCCGGCCATGCCTCCAAGGAGGAGCTGAAGCTGCTTATGAACCTGGTGAAGCCCAAATATTTCATGCCGGTGCACGGCGAATACAGGCACCTCTGCATTCACGCCGGGCTGGCCGCCAAGCAGGGCATCCCCAGGGAAAACATATTCATCATGGGCAACGGCGACATACTGGAGATATCGCCCGAAGGCGCGTTGCAGGCCGGGAAGGTGGACACCGGCAGGATATTCATAGACGGCAAGGGGGACGTGGAGGAGATGGTGCTGCGGGACCGCATGCGCATCGCCCACGACGGCGTGGTAATAGTGCTGCTTGGCGTGGAAAAGCTAACCGGCGGGATAATCTCCGGCCCAGATGTTGTGTCCAGAGGGTTTATTTTCGAGGACGCCTCGCCTGAATTTGTGTCAGACGTGAAGGATTTCCTTTCAGAGACCATTGCCGGGCTGGACAAGGAGATTATCGCGGACAGCGCCCTCTTGCAGGCCAAGATAAGAAGCTCGCTTAAAAAATACCTCCGCAATACGCTGGACCGCCGTCCTCTCATCATGCCCATAATCATGGAAGTGTAAACCCCGCAGTTTCTGCTCTCTTTTTTAGTGTTCAACCTGCCCTGGCTTTTTTGCTTTGTTTTCAATGTGTTAAGATAAATCCTTGTTCAATGCCGTTCAATCCGGCCATGATTTTTGAAACTTGTTCCTTCTGTATAACCCCGGTCTTTTCAAAGAGCATTGGCTGGAAGCGCCCGGCCCAAAAGCAGCCCTGTGCTTCTTAGCCGCCCTGATGTTAACCGCAAAAACATGGCATCGTCCATATGACATGTGTCATGAAGTTTATGTCATGGGTTTAGGGGCGCAAAGCGGTGCGCTGGTGTCTGATGCGCTTGATACACCGTGCATTATCGAGGACTCCAAAAGATGAGCTTTTCCAATTCTACTTCTCACGAACAAAGGTTCGTTTAAGTGTCAAGTTGCGCCCTGTATTGATTAAAAAAATTCTCAGGCGCGGCCGGATTAGCGTCTGTTTCATCAACAGATAGCACATCCGGAGCGAATTTTTTTATGATGGCGCATGCCAGAGCCTGCGCATTATCAGGGGCAAAGAGTTTTTCCCATCGTAAGATCCCTGATATTGAACTGGCCGAAGCTAATATGCACAAATACCAAAAACCGGGATTCAGGGCCATGTGAAGCACTGGCCATGTAAAAGCATGGGAGGCCAAAAGCTCTTGACTTGAGATTTCCTCTTCTGATATA
>JAKAKS010000004.1 GCA_021813405.1 Nitrospirota bacterium | reverse complement strand
CAAATGCGCCGCGAGGAAGACACGCCCCTGGTGCGGCAGCCTGGTCCTGCCAAGGTGGCGCCGCCGGATTTCAGCAGGCTTGAGAAAGACATAGCACAGATGTCTCACGGGCAGAATCGCACACAGGTGAAGGACAAAATAGGGACAGCGACCGTTTTCCTTTTGGGAATAGAATCAAAATGGATTTCCGATTAAGACACTTGGAAATGACGGCCAAAGGCAACGACGAGATTGCCACAGGGCGCAAACGGACGCGCCCCTCGCAATGACTCAAAAGGCAATAGTAATGTGAGCATCAAATTCTCGCCTAATAACATGTTCTTCCGGAAATCCGTACAACACGGACCCAGCAACGTCGCAGAGTGGAGGGCGAATTCTGCATCGTAAAGTCATCCTAAGTTCGTGTGGTATCCTGGACGTAACTGGAAGCAATTTCTTGGCGTGTCCGAGTCATACATTCTGTAAGAATTTGTTAAGGCCAGAACAGATTTGCTCTTGGTGTGCCTTTGATGCAAACTTCCCGCTTGTTTATATCCCGGTTCGGCAGGATAATTAACATATACATCTGGGGGTGACGCATGGAGGCTCAATGCCGGCCCGGCGCCGGGGCCGCTAAAAACCCGTTCTGTTTCAACCAGTGCATAAAGCTGGCGAAGTCCACAGGGAAAAAGGCCAGGAACCTTTCGGAACTGATGTCCCTGATCAGGATAGTGCCGGAAACCTCCATTTACCACCACACGTATGAATACTATTTCAAGGGGCGCGCCCTCGAATATACCAACGATTTCGCGCACTGGGCCGGGGAGTTTCTTGAAGCGCGCGTGCTTGGGGACAACCTGTCGGTAATTGACCCGTTCGCGCATAAATCCATTAAAAGCTTGCGCAACGAGCTTCTTAACGCGATAGAGGCCTTTCTTTTAAATTTCCCAAACCCCGGAAACGTACTGCCGGGCCATGAGTTCTACTTTATGGATACGGTAACATTCATATTTCCGGCCGGGCTATCCGCAAGCAGCCTGGAGGAGTTTCTTTCAGCCATCGGCCAGGCCGACGCAAGCTCCATTTATTATCATTTCTACGAGGCCAGAAGCAGGGTTTCCTGCGCTGACGACTTTTCCCTGTGGATATCGTCCACGCCGGCAGGGGCTGAATTGGCTGAAAAAATCAGCTCGATAGACCCCTTCATGCACTCCACGGAGGACATCAGGCAATTGCTTGCCGGTTATGTGGAAGAAGAACTTGGCAAAGAAGCGGCGGCTGCCAGATGATGATAGATAAGTACAAGGGGATATCACCAACGGCGGATTTGGACCTGCTCCGGATTTTGGGGGCGCGGTTTAGCGGCAGGCGTCTTTTAAATGTGAACTCCACCAGAAGCGGGGGCGGTGTTGCCGAACTGCTTGGCCGCATAGTGCCGTTTTTAACGGACCTGGGAATAGACGTGCGGTGGGAGACCATAGAGGCGGACAACGGTTTTTTCGGGATCACAAAGAAAATCCATAACGCCCTGCAGGGCGGCAGGGAAAGGTTCACACATGCCATGTGGGACCATTATGAGGAGGAAAACGGCAAAAATGCGGACGCGCTGGACCTGAATGCAGATGTGGTATTCATTCACGACCCCCAGCCAGCCCCGCTTATAAAGGCAAAGAAGTCCGGCAAATGGATATGGCGCTGCCATATAGATATGTCCTCGCCATCAAGGACCGTGGCCAGGCGTATTCTTAAATACGTAAAAAAATATGATGCCTCTGTTTTTTCAGTTGCCCAATTTGCCCCGCCGCTGGCCCGCCCAGAATTTGTAGTGCTGCCTTCCATAGACCCGCTCAGCGAAAAAAACAGGGGGCTTCCGGTAAGCGATATATCGGCCATAGCAGGGAAGTTTGACATCCCTCTGGACAGGCCGGTCCTTGTGCAGGTATCGCGTTTTGACAGGTTCAAAGACCAGATAGGGGTAATAAAGGCGTACAGGCTTGTAAAAAAATACAACGATTGCTGCCTTGTGCTTGCAGGCAGCCCGGCCTCGGACGACCCCGAAGGAGAAAAGGTATTAAACGAGGTGATGGAATTTGCCGGACAGGACAAGGACATAAAAATACTGCTTCTTCCGCCTGGCAGCGGCACGGAGATAAACGCAATCCAGCGGCTTGCCACCATAGTGCTGCAAAAATCCCTTAAAGAGGGTTTTGGGCTTACGGTGAGCGAGGCGATGTGGAAGGGCAAGCCAGTGATAGGCAGCGCCGTGGGGGGCATCACAAGCCAGATAGTCCACGGGGTAAACGGTTTTCTGGTTTACTCCATTGAAGGCGCCGCGTTCCGGGCCAGGCAGCTGCTTAATAACACAAGGCTTATTTCGGAAATGGGCCGGAGTGCCAGGGAGCACGTGCGCAAAAACTTCCTGATCACAAGACAGATCAGGGACTACCTGGCCATCTGGGCGGCCCTGGAAAACCGGGGCGCTTCCGAAATCCAGCTTGCCATGTAGCTGGAACCCGTCTCAAAAACCGCCTTTGGCTGCAAGAGGCTGAAATCGCCCTTCCGCTTAAAAATCAATTTTGGGGCAGGTCCTGTTTTCTGCCCGGTTATGGCCGCGTGGAGCCGAATACCGCCTGTTTTACAACCATGTCCACCACTGGCATGGCCGGGGTATTGGTAATCCCGTAGGTCTGTTCCAGGTTTATGCTGGCCGGGACGGCACTCAGGACGTCCTCAGCCACAACGGGGTCTGCCTGCCTGTAACGCAGCCTGGCCTTGATGGTAACCTGTTTTACCCCCGCGGGCACGTTTATCCCGTAATAAACGTCCTTATACCCCTTGGGCGGAATGGTCTCGTTTTTAGTAAAGGAGGTAACAACCCATCTGTTCAGGAAGAAATGGAACTGGTCCCCCCTTCCTTCTGAATCAAATATCCTTGTGTTTTTGGGCAGATGGCCCCTGGCGTCCAGGGTCCCGCTGGTAAACAGCACTTTGCCTGTGCCATCCAGGGCGGTAAGCTCCAGCCACATCTGGCGGACGTTGGTAAGCGAAGTGGGCAGGTTGTGCCCAGCCCGGATATTTTTGACCTCAACCTTGATTTCCTCCAGCTTTCCATCCCTGTAAACGGGCGAGATGGAGAGGTCCGCGGCAAGCTGGAGCCGTTTTATGGCCATTTGGTATTTGTCTTTGAGGATGGCGGCTTTTTTCACATTGCCGGCCTTTAGCGCGGCCTGCTCCGCCAGGTAATAGATTAGATAGTTGGCCCCGTTAAAATAATGGCGGTATTCGCTGCGGAGCGGTTTGCGGTAGTCGTCTGCGCTCTTTATAAAAGTTTTCAGGTCCACCATGTGGCAGTCCTGGCAAAGTATCCCCTTCTGGGCATATGCGCCGTGCTTCCATTCAAGATACGTGGTCTCCAGCGGGAAGTGGTCCGAATAATGGTACACCTGGTGGCAGCCCGCGCAGAGGTCCGCACTGAGGTGCAGAGGCGACACTGTGCACTCATGAAAGCCTCCGCCGCAGTCCTTGCCCGGCTTCCAAGGCCCGCGTTTTATCAGTGATATCCCGTTTTCGGAGTCCACGCCTGGCGATAGTATGAAGGAGCCGTTTTCCGGCTCGTGGCTTGGGGTCTCAAGGTGGGTGGTGCCGCTTATGGAATGGCATATGTCGCAGGAAACGCCGGCAAGGGCCAGCGAACTCAGGTCCGCTATGCCCGGCCCCTTTATCTCGCCCGTGACCATGCCTGCGGGGGAATGGCACCCGTTGCATTGGCGGGCAACCTGCTGCCCTCCAAACTTGTAAGTCTTATTCAGTTCGCCCTGGTAAAGCGGGTCCTGGAAGGCAAGCGCATGCAGTGACCCCGTCCATTCTTCATATTGCTTGGGGTGGCAGTCCTTGCAGACCTCCGGAGCGGTAAAAGGCGCATGGGATTTGTTCCATCTGACAAGTGAAGGGTAATACGGGTAAAATTCCCGGTTCACGTGGAAGTACCCGGAGTTGGCAGATGCCACGGTGCAAAGGCCTACGGTTGCAAACAACATTAACACCAGGAACGCTCCGGCGCACTTTCTCATGTTTACCCTCCAGTTCACCATTGAAATTTCCTTAAAATTTAAATTGTTTTAAAGGGTGCTGTCAAATTTTTTCCTTGACAGGGATATGCCCTTCTGATAAAAACTATACAGCATTCTACTTTTGCCGTTCGGAGTGACAGAAGAGGAGCGCCCTTTACGGGCGTTGATCTTACAAGGGAGGTTGTGATGTTCAGGAAACGCCTTTTGGTATTGCTGCTTTTGATATTTGCATTCCGGTTGCCTGTCCCGGCGCACGCATACACAGTGAGAATGGTAAGCAATGGCGGAACGGTTGAAGGGACGGTTGTGTTTGACGGCGTGCCGCCCAGGGACCCGGTTGTGCACTCGACGATGAATATGAATTACTGCCCCAGGACCATGCCGGCGCAAAAATACCTGATCAGAAATAAAAAAATACAGAACGTGGTCGTTTTCCTGAAAAACATCCCGGCTGGGGCCCCGGCGCCAAGGCAGCCTTATGTTGTGGACAACAGCAAATGCGCATTCGTGCCGCACACTGGAATAGGCTTTGTGGGCAGCCCTCTCATATTCAGAAATGCCGACCCGATATTCCACAATATCCACACATACATGCATCACACTACTTATTACAATGTTAGCCTGCAGGGGAAAGGAACGCAGGTGACAAGAGTGCTTACCCAAACGGGCATAATGAAGATAACCTGCGATGTCCACCCCTGGATGCGCGGTTATCTTTACGTATTCGATAATCCGTATGCGGCCGTCACGGACTCTAACGGGCATTTTGCGATAAGGAATGTGCCGCCCGGCACGTATACTGTGGAGGCCTGGCATGCGGACCTTGGGACCGAGGACGTTAAAAACGTAAATGTGTCAGGGGGTAGGGCCACCACAATCCAGATACCTTACAGGAAAACCGCAGCCAGAAAAACTTTCTAAAGGAGGGAATTGCATGAAGAAACTTTTGCTGCTGCTTGCCTTGCTCATGCCGGTTCTTGTCTTTTCTGTAACGCAGAGGGCGGAGGCCGTTCCTTCTTTTGCCAGGCAGATAAAAGCGCCGTGCTCGGCCTGCCATACGGTATGGCCCAACTTAAACCAGTACGGAAGGCAGTTCAAGGTAAACGCATATACGGACGCGTCGCCGGACTGGAACGTCATCAAAAACGACAGGCTTAATCTTTTTTACGTGTTTCCCGTGTCCGCGCGCATCATCTTTGAGCCATACCAGCTTGAGCAGGATGGCTCTGCGCCCAATCCCAATCCGGTAAATAATTCTTACAACGTAAACACAACCCAGATCGATAACATGCAGATATTTTTTGCAAGCCGCATTTACAAGTACGCAGGCGTGTTTACCAGCGTGGAGAGCGGCTCGATACCGGGTGGCAGCTTCAGCGTGGCCGTATCCAAGGTGGCCTTCGCGTATCCTTTCAGCAACGGCGACACCATAGGAGCGGTGCTTTTTTACGGATTGCCGACCGCCGCGGACCCGTTTAACAGCTTCGGCGGCTGGGACAGGGATATAGCCTCACCGGACACCGAAGGGCTTCCCTGGGTGCTGAACAAGGGCTGGACTTACAATTTCTGGGACGGCAACAACCTTGGCGGCGTGATTCACGGATATTTCCTGGACAACCGGCTCTATGCGGCCATAGGCGCAACCAGGGGCGGCAACGTGGAAGACGCCGACGGGGTTGCGGCTTCATTCATGCATAGCTTGCCGGCTACGCCTTTTGGCACTGCCGAGGGCGCAACGGGCAACCCGTTTGGACTGTATGGAAGGCTTGCCTGGGACCAGAGCCTGCCGCATGGCTCGGTCACTTTTGGCGGCGCGGTATATACCGGACGGGAGAACGTGTCTGATACCGGTGTGACGACCTTCATAGGCAGCACCCATGTAAACAGACAATATATTGACGCCTCCCTGGAGCAGGACCTGGGCGATGCCGGCCAGCACCTTGTTGAGGCAAAGGGCATCTTCGGCTTCGGCCAGGAAACAGGGCTGGCGCCGCTTGGTACTTTCGAGGGTAATTTGCCGGGCACACTAGGGGCCGGCGATAAAAGGAGCTTTAACGGCGGCGCCGTTGAGGCGGATTATTTTTATAACAGGACGTATGGCGTAGTGGGCCAGTACAACTGGGTGAATAATTTCCATGTTGACCCTAACGACTTCGACCCCGCAAGAACACAGCACACCTGGCTTGTGGGCCTGAACTACCTGCCCTGGTACAACACAAAGGTGCAGTTCATCTACGCCGATGTGAAGAGCAATTACCTGACGGGCGGCACTATTCCTGTAGCACAGGGGGCAAGCGAGACGGACAAGATATTCAAGGTGCTTGTGGACGTGGTGTTCTAAAGCATATTAAAAAGCAAGGGGACGATTTTAGTCCCCTTGCTTCATTTCAAATCTCAAACCTGAAATTTCAAATTTTTAGAAAGAAATCCGCTCCCAATACCGCTTGAACTCTGCGAACCTTACCTCTTCTATCGCCTTTCTCATGTTCCTGAAGAACTCAAGATAGAAATGGATGTTATGAATGGTGTTGAGCCTCATGGACAGTATCTCCCTGGACAGGAAGATGTGCCTTAAATATCCGCGGGAGAAATTCCTGCAGGTGTAGCAGGAACACTCCGGATCCAGGGGTGACGGATCTTCCCGGAACTCCGCCCTCTTTATGCTCAGCCTGCCCTGCGACGTAAACAATGTGCCGTTTCTGGCGTTCCTGGTGGGCATTACGCAATCGAACATGTCAAACCCGGCGGCAACTGCGTGCAGGCAGTCTTTAAGGTCGCCCACCCCCATCAGGTAACGCGGTTTATCCGGCGGCAGCAGCGGGCCGGTATGGTTTATTATGCGGTACATCTCCTCCTTGGGTTCGCCAACGCTTAGCCCGCCCGCGGCATAACCGTCAAATCCGATGGGCAGTAAATCTCCGATGCTTTTTTCCCTGAGCCCTTCAAATACCCCCCCCTGCACAATGCCAAACAGGGCCGAGCCGGACTGTTGCAGGTCCTTTTGCTTCTTACACCTTCCGGCCCAGCGGGTGGTCCTCAAAACGGCCTGCAAAACTTCATTTTCCCCGGCTGGATACGGCGGGCATTCATCGAAGGCCATGAATATGTCGGAGCCAAGCGCGCACTGAATATCCGTTGCAAGCTCCGGGGTCATGAAATGTGTGGAGCCGTCCAGGTGGCTGCGGAACCGGACACCTTCGTCTGACACCTGCCTCAAAGGCGCAAGGCTGTAAACCTGGAAACCGCCGGAGTCCGTCAGGATGGGCCTGTGCCAGTTCATAAAGCGGTGCAGCCCTCCCAGCAAGCGTATCAGTTCGTGCCCCGGACGAAGATATAAATGATAGGTGTTGGAGAGTATTATCTCCGCCCCTGCATGAACCAGGTCCTCCGGGCAGAGCGCCTTTACAGTGGCGTTGGTGCCCACCGGCATGAAAGCCGGCGTCTGTATGAGGCCCCTTCCGGTGGTTATGACACCCCTGCGGGCGCTATGGTCCGTGTTAATAATCCTGAATTCCATCTGGATATTTAGACTAGATGCTGGATGCCAAAAAAATCCAGTTTTCTGGCCTCGGTGGCCCGGTGTTTTGTATAATAAATCCCATGCTTAAGAGGACGTTGATTTTTTTGTTCCTCGCTTTGGCAACTTCCTGCTCAGTTCCCATGCCGGAAAAGCCGCCGGTAATCTTCTGGCCGGCGCCGCCCGGGAAACCCAGGATCAAATTCATAAAAACAATATCCGGCAGCAATGATGTAAAAGGAGGGCCTGAGGGCGTTGCGGGCTATCTTTTTGGGGATGATATCGGAGTTGGGTTTATAAAACCGGTCTTTGCAGCAGCAAAAAACGATGTGCTGTATGTGACCGATCTGCTTACGTTGCATATTTATGATTTCAAAAATAAAAAATACACCGAAGTGAACGGGCAGCTGCGCACCCCGTCCGGCGTTGCCGCAGGCCCCGATGGCACGGTCTTTGTTGGGGATTCAACCCGGAAAACAATCTTTAAATTTGACAGCAGCGGCAGGCAGCTTGGGACTTTTGGCTTCATAAACTCGCCTGGCGGATTTGCGGTGGATGACGCCCGGAGGCGCCTTGTGGCCGTGGATGCCGCCACTGACGAGGTTTACGTTTACAGCCTGTCTGGCGGGCTTGAGTTCAAGTTCGGCGGCAAGGGGGCCGGGCCGGGCCAGTTCAATATCCCGTATGGCGTTGCCGTGGACCACAAAGGCAACATCATAGTTGTGGATTCCGGCAATTTCAGGGTGCAGGTGTTCGACAAAGACGGCAAGTTCATACGCGCCTTTGGCCATGCCGGGACCAGGCCGGGGGATTTCATGCGCCCCAAAGGGATTGCCATTGACTCCCAGGGACATCTTTACGTGGTGGATGCGGCATTCGGTAATTTCCAGATATTCGATGAAAAAGGCGATCTTTACCTGTTTGTGGGTACAAACGGCACGGCGCCCGGCCAGTTTCAGCTGCCTTTCGGCATCGCAATAGACAGCTCCGACGACAGGATATACGTTGTGGACCAGATGAACAGGCGAGTACAGGTGTTTCAGTATCTTAAAAACGTGGCCGCCCCCGCCTCACATTAAGCGGTTGCGTTTCGCTGCGCAGTCCTTGCCTGCCATGAATTTTTGTTTTTACCCCAAGTGGTGTTATAATGACCATGTTTCGATGGGCAAGACAATACGCACAGTCCTCACGGCGCTCTTTTTTGTATTTTCCCTAGCAGGAGTCTCGTCGGCTGATTGCCTGAAATGCCACGCAGACCATGCCAAAGGCAAAGTTGTGCATCCTGCAGTCCAGATGGGATGCGAGGCCTGCCATACCGGGGTGGACGCATCCACAGTGCCGCACAAGTTCACGGGTGACCTGGGGCTTTCCGCCCAGCCGCCGGACCTGTGCTTCCAGTGCCACGATGACTCCGCGATGCCGGCCAGGTTCAAATTCCACCAATCTGTGGTCCACCCGCCGGTTGCCGAAGGCATGTGCACTTTCTGCCATGATCCGCACACAAGCAAAAACAAGTACCTGCTGAAACAGACGCCGCCTGATTTGTGTTTCAACTGCCATGATAAAAAAGAATTCCTGGCCAAAAGCGCAATCCATCCGCCGGTAATGGCCGGCCTTTGCATTTACTGCCATAACCCGCACTCAAGCAATAATGAAAAATTGCTCCGGAAGCCGCCGCCGGACCTGTGCTTTATGTGCCACAATGACAAGCATTTTGTAAAGGAAAAGACGGTCCATCCTCCGGTATTCGCGGGGCAGTGCCTGATGTGCCATTATCCGCACCAGTCGGACCATAGAAAGCTGCTCAGGGCCACACCTCCGGATTTGTGCTTCAGATGCCATGATGGAAAGGCGCTGATGGGCCACAGGCACAAGCACCCGCCGGCCGAGGCCGGGATGTGTCTTTTCTGCCATAAGCCGCACGAGTCGGACAACCCGAAGCTGCTGGTGCAGATGCCGCCGGACCTCTGCCTTAACTGCCACGACAAGTCGCTTATATTCGGGAAAGCGGTGGGGCACCCTCCGGTGAGGGCGGGTATGTGCCCTAAATGCCATTCTCCACATTCATCCAGGTATTCCAAGCTTCTTTGGGTGCCTCCGCCTTATCTGTGCTTCAGATGCCATGACCGGCAGCAGTTCTGGGGCGGCAGGAAGATCCATGGCCCGGTGAAGATAGGGATGTGCATGTACTGCCATTTTCCGCACCAGTCCGATAATGACAAGCTGCTCCGGAAGCCGGTGCCGGACCTCTGTTTTACCTGCCACTCGCAGGAGGTGCAGTTTCTGCCCAAGGTCCAGCACCCGCCTGTTGCCGCGGGGCTTTGCCTGATGTGCCATAAGCCTCATACATCTCAAAGCCCTCTGCTTCTGGTTTTCCCAAAGGTAAACCAGGTCTGCAACCAGTGCCATCCACAGGAAGTTGCAGGCCCCCACGCCATAGCCGGGCTTAGCCAGAAGGGCCATCCCACTCATGGGTATCCGGACCCCAGGCGGCCGCACAGAGAGCTTTGCTGCACGAGCTGCCATAACCAGCACGGGTCCGACTCGGTGTACATATTCAGGTTCCCGGCCAAGAACCCGTACGATATATGCGTAAACTGCCATCCGGAAAAGATGCAATAACCGGGGCGGCGTGAAAACGTTTTTTAAAAGGAGTCTGTAATGAAGAAAAGCGTTTTGATTTTGGTCCTGGCCATGATAGCGGCCCTTGCGGTGCATGGGCCGGCCTGGGCCGACGGAGACAAGTGCGTAAAATGCCATAAGGACAAAGCGGAGGGCAAGGTTGTGCATCCTGCGGTGCAGATGGGCTGCACGGCATGCCACACGGGCGTGGACGCCTCGACCGTGCCGCATAAATTTACGGGCAAGCTGGGGCTTTCCGCCCAGCCGCCGGACCTTTGCTTCCAGTGCCATACCGACGACTCTGTGCCTGATGATTACAAGTTCCACAGGAAGGACGTGCATCCGCCCGTGGCCCAGGGCATGTGCACCTTCTGCCATAACCCGCACGTAAGCGACAACGATAAACTGCTCAATTACAAGATACCGGACCTGTGCTTCAACTGCCATGATCAAGGCATGTTCACCAAAAAAACGGTCCATCCGCCGGTTGCGGCGGGAATGTGCATGAAATGCCATTACCCGCATTCAAGCGATAACGAAAAATTGCTGAGGAAGGAGCCGCCGGACCTGTGTTTTGGCTGCCATGACAAAAAAAGGTTCAAGGGTAAGAATGTCCATCCGCCGGTTGCCGCGGGCATGTGCACGTACTGCCATAACCCTCATTCTTCCAACAATATGCGCATGCTGAATTATCCGATACCGCAGCTCTGCTTTACTTGCCATGACGACTCTGCAATGCCAGACGATCTGAAATTCCATAAAAAGGTGGTCCATCCGCCTGTAGCAGCCGGGCAGTGCCTTAAGTGCCATGTTCCGCACGCCAACAGGAATGATAAACTGCTGAGGAAACCTGTGCCCTTCCTTTGCAGGGGATGCCATCCGGAAATATGGCAGGGGCCTCACGTGATCGGCGGATTTTCAGCCGCCGGCCATCCGCTGCAGGGGCCGCAGGACCCCAAGAGGAAAGGCAAGCCTTTTAACTGCCTGTCGTGCCATGTCCCCCATTCTTCAGACTGGGGTAAATTGTGGAGATACAAGGCCCAGCACAGATTTGACCTGTGCACTAATTGCCACAGCGCAACAAAGAGTTTCTGAGCGGAGGCAATTTGAAATTTAAAATTGCCGGTTTCAGACTTGTTTCAGCCCTTGCTCTGGCGGCGGCCCTTTTTGCATCTCCGGCCGCCGCCGCATGGCAAAAGGAGGCGGACGTAGCCGGAGGGTGGAATATGGACGGCAGCAGGACCTGGCAGGCGATGGTGCTTGCGGCAGGCGAGCACAGGCTTAAGCAAAACCTGTTTATCAGGGTGGAGCCCACCCTGGAATATATCCGTGCCAGCGGCCAGACCCTGTTTGATGGCGGCGCTTCGCTTGTGGCAAGGATGAAGGCGCCCATGGGCGCCGCCACGCCGTTTTTTGACGTTGGGGCCGGGGCCAACGGGGTCAGCCGTTCCCAGTTCGCCGGCCGCCAGCTGGGCGGCAATTTCCTCTTCGACCTTGTGTTTGGCGTAGGCGTCGAGTTTAAAAACGGGCTGGCCGTTTCCTACCGTTTCAGGCATATGTCCAACGGCGGGCTCTTTAAAGTGAACGAAGGGATCGACTCCGGCTACCTAATGATGGGATATAAGTTCTAAAAATCCGTGGCCGTGGTCCGTTTCACGTCAAAACGAAAAACGAACCACGGGCCACGCTTCTTCTGTATAATAAAAATCCAATTCCATTAACCAAATTCAAGGGGAGGTCTTTCCAGGTATGCTTAAAATCGAGCTTGCCTCCAGAATCCGTGATTTGCCGCCATATCTCTTTGCCGAAATAGATGTCCTGAAGCGGGAGGCAAGGGCGAAGGGGGCCGATATTATAGATTTGAGCATTGGCGACCCGGACCTGCCCACGCCTGCCCATATAATAGATGCCCTGAGGAAGGCCGCCGGGGACCCGGCCAATCACAGGTACCCTTCCTATGAAGGAATGCCTTCTTTCAGGCAGGCCGTGGCAGACTGGTATAAAACCCGTTTCGGTGTAAATCTGGACCCGGAAACGGAAGTGCTTTCGCTGATCGGCTCCAAGGAGGGCATCGGCCATATACCGCTGGCATTTACAGAGAAGGGCGATGTTGTCCTGTATACTTCGCCAGGTTACCCGGTCTATCCGGTAAGCGCCCTTTTTGCGGGAGCGGAAGGCTATCCGCTGCCGCTTACAGAAAAAAACGGGTTCCGGCCGGACTTTGCGGCCATCCCGCAGGACGTGCTTAAGCGGGCCAAGCTTCTTTTCCTGAATTATCCTAATAATCCCACGGCCGCTACGGCCGGCCTGGATTTTTTCAAGTCCGTGGCCGTATTTGCAGCCAGGCACAATATAATCGTCTGCCATGATGCCGCCTACTCGGAGATTTATTCCGGTGATAAAAGGCCCGGCAGTTTCCTGGAGGCCGAGGGGGGTATGGAAACAGGCATCGAATTCCATTCCCTTTCAAAAACCTACAATATGACTGGCTGGAGAATAGGGTTTGCCGTTGGCAACAGGCATGTGCTGGCGGGGCTTGGGAAGATCAAGACAAACCTGGACTCCGGGGTTTTCCAGGCGGTGCAGGAGGCTGGCGTTGCCGCCCTCCATACGGATGATTCCGTGCTTGCCCCCATCCGCAAGACCTACGAGGAAAGAAGGGACGCCCTTTACGGCGGCCTCAAGGATATCGGGTTTGAATTCAGCGCCAGGCCGGAGGCCACGTTTTACCTTTGGGCCAGGTGCCCCCGCGGCTTCGATTCCAGAACTTTTACCAGGCATCTGCTGGAGAAAGCCGGTGTGCTTGGTACGCCTGGCGTAGGGTTTGGCGCCCCAGGCGAAGGCTATATCCGGTTTGCCCTTACAGTGCCGGTTGCACGCATAGAGGAAGCTGTGGCACGTATAAAAGGAGCGCTGTAAACTGGCTTTGGCCTACATCTCCATAGGCTCCAACCTTGGCGACAGGGAGGGCAACTGCCGCCGCTCCCTGTCCATAATCGGCGCCATGGGGATAAAAGTGCGTGCCGTGTCCAGGGCTTATGAGACCAGGCCCTGGGGTATGACGGGCCAGCCGGATTTCATAAACATGGCGGCGGAGCTTGAAACGGACATGCCGCCCGAAGTTCTGCATGCAAAGCTCCACGAAATAGAAGACATGATGGGCAGGGTGCGCAAGGAGAAGTGGGGGCCGCGCAACATAGACCTGGACCTGCTTCTGTATGACGATGTTGTTATAAACACGCCCGGCTTTACCATACCCCACCCCTCAATACCCGAAAGGGAATTTGTGCTTGCGCCCCTGGCCGAGATTGCACCGGATGTTCTGCATCCGGTGCTTAAGAAGACCGCGCGGGAACTGCTGGAAAACTTAAAGCGGGCAGGCTGAAAACCTTTCCCGCACCTCGTGCCGCCGTTTTTGTTTTAACCTGCTTTCTGTGTCCCATGATCAACAACTGTTGCTAAACGGCAACAAATAAAAACCGGCTTGCGCGCAAATCTTGCTGAAATTGCTGATTGCGCCTGGAACAGGGCTTCTGGCCTTGTTCTTGCTACAAAACAAGACTGTTATAAGCCGGGCTGTCGGGTGAATAAAAAAACCTTGACAAAGAAAGTACCCGGATGATATAAAAATGCAATTTATTTTCGGGCGTCATATTGGTTTTTTTACCGTTGGAGAGAAAATATAGTTAAGGGAGGTGATGCCGGGGGAGTAAGGAGGTTGCCCGCACTGGTAAAAAAGTTGCCCGCTGGCAACAGTTCGCGGGGCGTATAAAACGACATCCGCCTTTGGCGGAATCGGAGGGGGCAGGAAAAGCCCGTTTGTACAGGAAAAGGAGGTTAGGAATTTGAAGAAGTTTATAGGCTTGGCGATTGGCTTTATAGCATTGTTTGGCTTCGCGGCCTCGGCCTTCGCGATACACGCGGAGATACCGTCCGAGACGCAGGCCGTTGTAGCAAAAGGCACCGTCCAGATCACCATCAGCGGTGACCTGAGGGTAAGGGGCTGGTTGAAGAAGAATGTAGCTGCCAACACCTTTCTTGGCGGCACCGGCAGCTCCATAGTTGACGGCCAGAACCAGACTTACTACGATCAGAGGGTTAGGCTGGCTGTTGACGCCTCTCAGGGCGACGTATCCGGCAGGATCCACCTGGAGTCCAACAGCAATCCTGATGGGGATAACGGCACTCACGATATTTACACTTGGGGCAATTTCAACTCGAAACCGTCTGGCATGGACGTCCTTGAGGCCTGGATTCAGTACACCGGCACCGGGCTGCTTGGCGTGGGATCAGGCATCAAGGTAGGCCATATGCCTTTGGCCCTTGGTCCGGACACCCTTTTCTTTGACCATACCAAGTTCGGCGATGACGCCATCGTTGGCTGGGTTGACCCTACTCCGTCCACCCACATCGTTGGCCTGACGATAAAGGCTAAAGATGCGGATCCGGGTTCGGAGGTGCTGGGCACATCCAATGCGCAGGATCTGGACATCTACGTGGGCTTGGTGAACCAGGTGCTGGCAGGCCAGAACCTCCAGGCGTACTATGTTTATGCCAATGGTCCCGCCGCCGGACTGCCGATACCGGTTCCTGGCTTAGGTAGCGTTACTTTTGGCCCCCAGATTGCGCTGCAGGACCTCGGCCTCAACGCTTCAGGCAGCTTCGGCGGCCTGACCTATAAGGCTGAGTACGACCAGAACCTCGGCAGCTCGTATATCGGTGGCCCGGCCGGCACGAAGAACGATCTCAAGGGTTATGCCCTTGAACTGGACCTCGGCTACAAGCTTGGGCCGGCCGGCATAAGGCTGATGGGCGCGATTGGCAGCGGTCCTAAAAATGGCCAGACCAATCAGAATGAATTCATAAACTTCCTGTCCGCCAATCAGTACAACACGGTTGTGTACGGCTACCAGGTGGCCAACGCCATGGGCCAGACAAACGGCTCGGGGACCTTCAACCAGCTCTCCAACACCGAGATGCTGAATCTGGGTGTGGATCTGAACCCCACCGCGGACCTGAAGGTAGCGCTGGATGCTTACCTGCTGAGGGCCACCGAGACTTCCGCATTCGGCCCCAACGTCAGCAAGAGCATCGGCTCTGAGTACGATCTGCAGGCCAATTATGCGATTTCCAAGAACCTCAACTACTTTGTGAAGGGCGGCGCCCTTGTGGCCGGTGGCTTCTATTCCGATAGCGGCATTGGCCAGAAGAAGACCGCCGTTGTCGCAATGCACGGCTTGGAGCTTTCGTTCTAAGAAATCCCCCAAAGGGAATTTCAAAAGGGGCCCGGATTTCCGGGCCCCTTTTTTTTATTGTTTTAGGTTTGTCATTCCGGCTTGTCCGGAATCCTTCTTTTTTCAGGCCGTCACCCCGGATGTGAGCCAAGGTCCTGTGACTTTGACTGAAAGCTGCCCTATGCCGGTTTTCGCCGGAATGACTGGCCTTTTAATGTTAGTTTTTCCCTTATGCCTTTGCCCAGATGTGGGCGCCGGCCTCAAGGCGTTCTTCAATTACGTCCCAGTTAATATTCTTCATGAACGCCTCGATGTAGCCGGCCTTGTCCAGGCCGTAGTCCAGCATGAAGGCGTGCTCCCACATGTCCATCGTCAGAAGAAGCTGGCAGCTGGTTGGATGGCTTATGTGGTGCTGCTCTATCCATAAATTGAAACACCGGTTTGTGTTTGGGTCGTGATACAGGGCGGCCCAGCCTATTCCACGTATACTCCCCATCGCCTGGAAGGCCTTTTGCCACTCCTCAAAGCTGCCGAACTCGTCGGAAAGCTTTTTGTAAAGCCCCCCGGTTTTTTTTATGCTGCCCTCGCCGCCAAGCGCGTCGAAGTAGTATTCGTGCATCCTCATGCCGTTCCATTCAAAGCCCAGCCGCCTGTTAAGCTCCGCAAAGCCGGGGTCCTTGCCGTCCTTTGCGGCATTGGCTATCATCTGCTGGAGCTTGTTTGTGTTGTCCACATAGCCTTTGTACAGCGTAAAATGATTGTTGAGCAGCTCGTCGCTGAAGCCCTCCATCCCTATCAGCTCGGAATAGTCCTTTGCCTGGTAAGCGGTCTGTTTTACAGCCATATTGTCCTCCTCGATCGTTTTATGGGGGAAGTTTGTACGGGGTTGCCGCTTAGTTAAAAGCTATCACAGGGGGCGCGGGTGTCAAGATTAGTGGGCCGTTTACCGTGAAACGGGCCGCGAATTACGGGGCACGGGTCTTCTTCCTTGAAAAAGATTTCGGGCTAATTTATCATAATCTGCTATGGTTGTTGCTAAAGTTGTGGCAATCGGCTCGGACCACGCCGGGGTTGAACTGAAACGGGAGATCATGGCCTGCCTTCAGCAGATGGGGGTGCAGGCTGTGGATCTGGGGCCGGAAGGGACCGCTTCGGTGGATTATCCGGACTATGCGCGGAAGGTGTCGGAACTGGTCGCAAGCGGCCAGGCGGAGATGGGCATACTTATCTGCGGGACCGGAATCGGCATGAGCATAGCGGCAAACAAATGCCACGGCATAAGGGCGGCGCTCTGCTCGGAGCCCGTCAGCGCGCGCTTAAGCAGGCAGCACAACAACGCCAATGTGCTGGCAATGGGAAGCAGGATGATAGGCCCGGTAATGGCGGCGGAGATTGTGCGCACATGGCTGGAAACGCCCTTCGACGGCGGCCGCCACGCTGCAAGGCTTTCAAAAATAACTTTCATGGAAGAGGTTTTTTCAAAGAATGCAGGCCAGAAATAGAAGCCTTAAGGATTCCGACCCGGATATATTCGGCGCAATAGAAAAGGAAAGGGCCAGGGAGAGGGAAAAAATCCTCCTCATCGCCTCGGAGAACTACGCCAGCAAGGCGGTGATGGAGGCCCAGGGCTCCGTATTTACAAATAAATACGCCGAAGGTTATCCGGGCAAGAGATATTACGGCGGCTGCGAGTACGCCGACGCCGTCGAAACGCTTGCCATATCCCGCACAAAGGAGCTGTTTGGCGCGGAGCATGTAAACGTGCAGCCGCACTCCGGCACCCAGGCAAACATGGCTGTATATCTTGGAATGCTGAAGCCCGGAGATACCGTGCTTGGCATGGACCTGCGCCACGG
Source organism: Nitrospirota bacterium (assembly GCA_021813405.1). Taxonomy (GTDB): domain Bacteria; phylum Nitrospirota; class Thermodesulfovibrionia; order Thermodesulfovibrionales; family JdFR-88; genus JAKAKS01. The sequence goes on along the minus strand of JAKAKS010000004.1, from coordinate 15,303 downwards.
AGGCCATCTAAGCCACGGCGCGCCCGCCAATTTTTCAGGGATGCTCTATAAAACGGTTTCATATGGGGTAAACCGGGAGACGGGGAGAATAGATTACGACGAGGTCGAAAGGATTGCCCGCGAGCACAGGCCAAAACTTATTTTAGCGGGCGCAAGCGCCTATACACGCATAATCGATTTTGCCGCATTCGACAGAATAGCCAAATCCGTGCAGGCGCATCTGGTTGCGGACATCGCCCATATAGCCGGGCTGGTTGCAGTAGGCTTGCACCCCTCGCCTGTGCCCCATGCCGATTTTGTCACCACAACCACGCACAAAACTCTCAGAGGCCCAAGAGGCGGGCTTATCATGTGCAAGGAAGAGTACGGCAAGATAATAGACAAGATGATATTCCCAGGTATCCAGGGGGGGCCGCTGGTGCACGTTGTGGCCGCAAAGGCCGTGGCGCTGAAGGAGGCCCTTGCGCCGGAATTCAAGGATTACCAGGCGGACGTGGTGGGCAACGCGCGCGCTCTTGCCGCAGAGCTTGTGGCGCACGGATATAAACTGATATCCGGCGGCACGGACAACCACCTGATGCTCATAGACCTTGCAAACAAAAAAATAACCGGCAAGCAGGCCGAAGAGGCCCTGGACAAGGCCGGCATTACCGTAAATAAAAACGCAATCCCGTTTGATCCGCTTCCCCCGGCCGTTACCAGCGGGATCAGGATAGGCACCCCATGCGTTACAACCAGGGGAATGAAGGCCGGAGAGATGAAACTGATTGCGGAGCTTATAGACCAGGTGATATCCGCGCCGGAGGACGCCGGCGTGCTGGAGTCCGCGGGCAGGAGGGCCAGGGAGCTGGCTGCGGGGTTCCCGATAGACTAGATGAAGTGCCCTTTCTGCGCCCATCCTGAAGACAAGGTAATAGATTCCAGGACAAGCAAGGAAGGCGACGTAATCCGCAGGCGGCGCGAATGCCTTAAATGCGAGCGCCGGTTTACCTCCTACGAGCGCATAGAAGAAATACTTCCCCTCATCGTAAAGAAGGATGGCCGGCGTGAGCCCTTCGACCGCCAGAAAGTGCTCCAGGGCCTTAAAAAAGCCTGCGAAAAAAGGCCCGTATCCATGGAGCGGCTTGAAACCGTTGTGGGCGAGATAGAAAAAAAAGTTCTGGCCCTCGGGCAGAAGGAACTGCAAAGCGCCGCCGTAGGCGAAGAGGTTATGGCCTGCCTCCGGGAGCTGGACAAGGTGGCCTATGTCCGCTTCGCTTCAGTATACAGGCAGTTCAAGGACATAAGCGAACTGATGGACGAGGTGAAGACTCTTTTCGAGGGCAAAAAAGGCGGGGTTTGACGTGGAGGATTTTTTCCCGGACGCACTGCTGGCCGATTTAAAAAACCTCGTCAACAAAAAATCCGGCATCCTCATAAAAGGCCTGAAACTGGAATGCCTGAGGGGAAGGGCCATCGACCGCTGCATGCAGCTCTCCGCAACCCCGGAGGAATTCATTTCCAGACTGTCCGGAAACCAGCATGAGCTTGGCAACCTTGTATCGGGCCTGGTAAACCAGGAGACGTATTTCTTCCGGGACAGGGCCCAGCTTGCGGCTTTTTCCTCTCTTTTAAAGGAGGTTGCGGCAAGAAAGGGCGGGGCAGGGGACAGATATCTGAAAGTGCTGTCGGCAGGGTGCGCGGCCGGCGAGGAGCCTTATTCACTAAACATCCTTATAACCGAAAGCGGGCTTTTTGCGGGCTGGAACGTAAACGTTGTAGGCGTGGACATCAGCCGGTTCTCCATAGCCAGGGCGCGCGAGGCTGTTTACAGGGAAAATTCCGTAAGGCTTGCCCAAAGCGAGGCTCCGCTTAAGGAAAAATACTTCAACCGGATGGAAGGCGGCAGGCTGGCGCTGAAACCCCAGTGGAAGAATAACGTTTCCTTCCGCACCGGAAACCTTATGGATGAAGGCACCTTTGACGGGCTTGCCAATCTGGATTTCATATTCTGCCGCAATATCTTCATCTACATGCAGCCGCAGGCCGTAAAGACGATAACGGCCCATTTCAGGAGGTGTATCTCGCCAAAAGGCTGTCTCTTTGCCGGATGTTCAGACCTGATGGACGAGGTCCTTACCGGCTTTAGGCCGGTGCGTACCCGCGGAGGGCTGTATTACAGGATGGGGTAGAATCACGTTAGGCCGTTATGCCGCTTCCAGTCACTTCGCAATAAGCCGTCATTTCCGGGTGAATCAACCGGAAATCCATTTTGATTTTTGTGGCATTCGCCGATATGCCTTTAAGCTTTTTCCCAGTTTTTACTTTTTTCGCGGGCGGTGTTCGCCTCCGTTTAGCCTCGTCTCGCTTCGATAGATTAAGGGCTGTGCCGCCATATAAAGGCTTCTTTTTTTCAGTGTTCAAATGAAAAGCTGCAACTGGCCGGTTTTAAACCGTTTTTCCACTTTTTCTGTTCAAGCCTGTTCAAACCCGCGGCTTTTAAAAACTCCTGTTGTCCGGCAGCGTTTTCCGGCTTCCCAATCCATTATTTTTCAAAGAGCAAAGAAGGGGCAAATCCCCCGTACAGGCGGCATTTTAACCCGGCCGGACATGACATAGTCAATATGACATATGTCATGAAGTTTATGTCATGTGGAGAAGACGGGAATGGTTTTTCGCGGAAACCAGCGCTCGCAGGGGCCAGCTATGGAGGGCGGATTTAGTCCGCTTAAGCGGCAACCTCCCTGCTTTTCTTGATTTTCCGCTCTTAAGGCCCCTCTCTTATTCTTGTTTTGGTGATCTGGTATACAAAAAAACAAAAAAATATATACTAATAAAATAGGTTGCAATCGTTTTTTCCAAAAAATCACCCAGTTGCCTGGCAACTGGTGATTCGAGGGTGGACAACGTGCCTGAAAGCAAAAAAGTTGTCTCAAAATCCAAAGAGAGAAAGGGACGCTCTTTGCCCGCCACCCCTTACGTTGTAGGCATAGGCGCCTCCGGCGGGGGGCTGAATGCGCTTGAACGCTTTTTTGCGCATCTTCCTTCTGGCTGCGGAGCGGCCTTTGTCCTCGTCACGCACCTTGAACCCACCCGCAAAAGCATGATGGTTGAGTTGCTTAAGAAATATGCGAAGATAGAGGTCTCCGAAGCCGGGGATGACGTGAAGGTAATGCCCGGCCACCTTTATATAATTCCTCCTAATAAGGACATGGGCATAACGGGCGGACATCTTCATCTTTTTGAACCGCGGTCGCCCCATGGCCTGAGGCACCCCATAGATTTCTTTTTTCATTCCCTGGCGCTGGATCAGGGGCAAAAAGCCATTTGCGTGGTCCTCTCCGGAACGGGATTCGACGGGACGCAGGGGCTCAAGGACATCAAGAGCGATGGCGGCATGGCAATGGTGCAGGAGCCGAAATCAGCGCAGTATGATGGAATGCCGCAAAGCGCCATTGACACCGGATTGGCGGATTTCATTCTTCCTCCCGAAGAGATGCCTGGCAAAATTATTGAATACATAAAACACTCTGCAATCATAGAGGCCAGGCAGGGCGCCGGGAATGGGATCGCCGGGGCTGAACGGGCGCCAGGCGCCACGGACCAGCAAATCTCCGGGGACCTGCATAAAATACTTCTTCTCATCCGCAACAAGACAGGGCAGGACTTTGCCTTTTACAAGAAAAATACTGTCAGACGAAGGATTGAAATGCGCATGGCCCTTCATCAGATGGATGATATCGCGGCTTACATGCGTTATCTCAAGCAGGACCCCGGGGAGGTTGACCTGCTCAGCAGGCATTTCCTTATCGGGGTGACAAGCTTCTTTCGTGATCCCGGCGCTTTTGAAGGCCTGAAGAAAAAGGCCTTGCCGCTTATCTTTAAAAACAGACCCGCACAGCAGCCCGTGAGGGTTTGGGTGCCTGGCTGCTCGACCGGCGAGGAGGCTTACTCGATAGCCATCATGCTCAGGGAATACATGGATGAGGAGAACGTGGATTGCAAGGTGCAGATATTTGCAACCGACGTGGACGCCCGGGCCATAGATAAGGCCCGGGAAGGCGTTTTTGCCGAATCACTGCAAAAGAACGTGACGGCTGAAAGGCTCTCGCATTTCTTCGTTAAATCAGGCGGCACATACCGGATAAAAAAGGACATCCGCAGGACGGTGGTTTTCGCCGCCCACGATGTCCTGCGCCACCCTCCTTTTTCAAGGCTCGATTTGGTGAGCTGCCGGAACCTCATGATCTATCTTGATTCCGCGGCGCATAGAAGGCTTTTGCCTCTTTTTCACTATGTTTTAAATCCCGGCGGCATACTCTTGCTGGGCCCTTCAGAGGCAATCGGGGAATTTGGGGATCTTTTTCAGGCGCTGGACCGGAAATGGAAGATTTACATCCGCAAGCAGACCGTATCGGCCTTGAAAGTCGAGTTCCCTTCCGCGGCCATAAAAGGGGTTACCGAAGAGCAGAGGACGGGGATTGCCGTAAAAACCCCGGAGCCCGGCATCAGCGGAATTGTTGAAAATATCCTGATGGAGCGCTACACGCCTGCCTGCGTAATAGTCGACCCGAAAAACACCATCCTTTATTTCCACGGGCGGACGGCCAAATTCCTGGAGCATCCCGGGGGAAGACCCTCTCTTGATATCTTGAAGATGGCCCGCGGGGAACTGAGGCCGGCGCTCGCCGCAGCTTTGGAAAAAGCCGCGCGTCAGAAGAAACCGATCGCAAGCGAAAATGTTACGTTTAAGGGCAACGGAGGGCTTGAGGCGGTCAGAATCGAAGTAAGCCCTCTTAAGCAGCCGGAATCGCCGCAAGGCATGTCCCTGGTAGTCTTCAAGGAAGTCCCCGGGCAGGCGGGCGCGCAGGAACCGGAGGGGAAGTCCGCTGTTTCCGGCAAAAATGACAGGCGCGTACGGGAACTGGAAAAGCAGCTTGCCGCAAATAAGCAGTACCTGCAATCGGTGGTGCGCGAGGCTGAAAACGCCACCCAGGAGCTGCAATCCTCCAATGAAGAGCTCCAGTCCTCTAACGAGGAACTGCAAAGCATGAATGAGGAGCTGCAGACCTCGCAGGAAGAGCTGCAATCGGTTAACGAGGAGCTTGTAACCGTGAATACCGAGCTTCAAAAGAAGATGGATGAGCTTTCCCAGTCCAACAGCGATATGAACAACCTGCTTACGGGGACGGAGATAGCCACCATCTTCCTTGACAACGGGCTTAGAATCAAGCGGTTCACCCCGATGGCTACCGGCATTGTGAAGCTAATCCCTTCCGATATCGGCAGGCCCCTGGAACAGTTTGCCACCAACCTGGCCGATGAAAACCTGGTTGGGGATGTGGAGCAGGTAATGAAAACCCTTGTTTACAAGGAAAAGGAAGTCCAGACCAAACAAGGCAATTGGCGCCTGATAAGGATCCTTCCCTACCGCACAGTGGAAAATGTAATAGACGGTACGGTGATCACCTTTACCGACATAACGGAAACTAAACAGGCCCAGCAATCGGCCGTGGACGCCAGCGTGTTTGCGGAGAGCATTGTGGATACGGTGCGCGAACCCCTGCTGGTACTGGATGCCGGCCTCAGGGTGATAACGGCAAACAGGGCCTTTTACGCCATGTTCAGGGGTATCAGAGAAGAAACCGAAAAAAAGAGTGTCTTCGAGTTGGGAAACGGGCAGTGGAATATTCCGCAACTTAAAAAGCTCCTCTCCGGGATTCTTCCTAAGAATGAAGTTTTAAGTGACTTTGAGGTAGAGCACGATTTCCCGGCAATCGGCAGGAAAACGATGCTGCTTAATGCCCGCAGAATCGTGCAGCATGGCGAAAAAAAGCAGATGATACTTCTTGCGATTGAAGACTTTACCCTGCGCAAGCAGGCGGAAGATTTTCTCAAAGACGCCCTGAAAGAAAAAGAAGTCCTGCTAAAAGAGGTGTACCACAGGACTAAAAACAACATGAACGCCATATCCGCGCTCTTAAGCCTGCAGATGAACTCCATAAAAGACGCGGGAGTCCGGCAGATGTTCAAAGAGACCGGGGCCAGGATACAGTCTATGGCCCTTGTGCATGAGCTGCTTTACAAGACAAAGGAACTTTCGAGGCTGGACCTGAAGGACTACCTGGAAGAGCTTGTGAAGGCTGTTGCCGCCGATTATAAGGCAGCGCACGTCAGGCTTAATCTGGACCTAGATTCAGCCCCGGTCTCTTTAGATGCAGCCATACCATGCGGCCTTATAGCAAATGAGTTGCTATCGAATTCCATCAAGCATGCCTTCCCCAACAAAAGGGGCGGGGAGATCAGCATCTCTTTGAGAAAGAAAGGAAATGAGATAGAACTGACCTTCGCGGATAATGGAATAGGCTTCCCGGCAGGGTTTCAGATAGAACGGTCAAGCTCTCTTGGCCTCATATTGGTAAATGAACTTGCCAGGAAACAGCTCCAGGGCAGTCTGGAAATATTGCGCGGTAAAGGTGCGGGCGTAGTCGTACGGTTTGACACGTCCCGTCTTTGAGGGTGAATTTTTGTAGGCGCTCTCATTAATACTGGCCGTAACCCGCATCCTAAACCGGGACCGGGCAACTCGCCCGATTTTGGGCGCACTCTTATATACGCCGCCTTCTGCATATAGCGCCTGTATGAGGCACTTGTCAGGCGCAGTTAACGTCAATCCATTTCAAGTGATTTGTTTGAACAAGGCAAATAGGGGAGCCGGAAGCTAATTTAACTGGTAGGTTGCGCTTTTGAATACAAGGTAAAAAAGAGGCTTGCGATAATTAAGGCTTTACGGGGTTTCCTGTGGACAGGGATGGAGCGGCAACTCGATGGGCCGGCGCACGGCCGGGCGGCTAGAACCCCAGGCCGCTTCAGGTGGGGCCGCTGCAGCCCTGCTTTGGCTTGTTCGATACCTGGTCTTTTTCCAGGTGGCACCGCTTGTATTTCAGGCCGCTTCCGCACCAGCAAAGGGCGTTCCTGCGGGGCAGGGTGGCGGGTTTTGCGCACCCCTCTGTTGCGCCACGCGGCGCGGCGAACAACCCGGTTATCTTTTTAAGCAGGCCCATTTATGGTTTTTCCTATGTGGTACACGGCTTTTACAATCGAGGATTCTATTATACACTTGGCGGCGGGATTTTTTAACCACTTCAGGACTCCTGTATCTTTTTCCTCACTATGATGATCTCAAAGGCCAGGGAGGCGATATTGGTAAGTTTACTGATGTAATTTATATTCGAGTCCAGCACGTCCCGGATATTGTCGGCATACAGCATGCAGGTTATCCTGTCTCTTATGAACACCGGTATCAGGATGCAATCCGCCGGGGCATTTCCAATCAGCTCAATAAATTCCGAATTGGCGCCTACCTGCAAAAGCGGCCCCCTGTAATACGCCTTTCTTGCGATGACATCACCAAAAATGCTTTCCGGGGCGGCATCGGTCTTGAAACCCTGCACGTCAATACCCTTGCCAGACCAGCCGGCGATTTCGTGCCCTTTTATGATAAAGAGGGCGGCCCTTTTGGCCACCCTGCGCGATTCCGTCAGCAGCAGGCCGGCCACCTCTTCCCTGTCCGTGACCGAGGCAAACTGCTCTTTCACCTTGGCCAGGTGCTCGGCCATCATCTCCTCTTTGTCTTCCGGTTTCTTTGCGGCGGTTTCATCCGGCCTGTCCAGGATGCTTATGAAGCGCAGGTCCCTTTTAAGGCCGTAGGCCCGCTCCATGCAGTAAAGGAGCCTAAGTTCCGAAACAACATGCGGGACTATATCGAAGCCGGTAATAAAGCTAAGTTCCTGAATGGCCTGAAAATTCTTTGGGTCCAGCATGGCCACGAGCAGGCGGTTTTTATCTTTTTTAAAGGGCAGGACCTTGTATTTCTCGGCCGTCTTGGCGTTTATGGACGCAAGCACTTCCGCGTCTATGTTCATGAGTGTTGCGGGGTCAACCATTGGCACCTTGTGAAACCCGCTGAGGAATTTAAGAAACTCGTCTTCCTTCAGGATGCCAAGTTCAACAAGATTGGTGCCTACCCGGCCACCGAAGACCACCTGCCGCTCCAGCGCAAGGCGCAGATGCTCCTTTGTCACCAACCCGCTTTTAAACAGAGCTTCCCCGATGCCGGCCATCGGACTATTTTATACCATATTTGGCAAGTCTGTGCCTGAAGGAACGGAAGGAAAGGCCCAGGAGAGCGGCGGCTTCGGTTTTGTGTCCGCTGGTCTGGCTTAGGGCTTTAAGCAGGTAGTCTTTTTCCAGGCCTTCGATAAGGCGCTCCAGGTTGAAATCGCCGCCTATTTCAAGCAGGCCGCTTCCGGCCGGCTGCGTGTCATTCAAGTCGGGGGGGATGTCGTTTTCGGTGATTACGTCCCCTTCGGCAAACAGCAATATCCTCTCCAATATGTTTTCAAGCTCTCTTACGTTGCCGTTCCACTGGCGGCCCATCATCATCTCCATCGCTTTTTTTGTAAACTGCGCCTTTGAGCCGCGCTGTCTTAAAATATGCTCGATAATGGCAGGGATGTCCTCCCTGCGCTCACGCAGAGGTGGAAGATGCACCGGTATTGCCCCAAGCCTGTAAAACAGGTCGCCCCGGAACAGCCCGACCCTGACGGCCTCCTTCATGTCCTTGTTGGTTGCGGACACTATCCTTAAATCCACACTTATGTCCGCCGTGCCGCCAAGCCTCCGGAACGTGCCGGTCTCAATAGCCCTGAGGAGCTTGGACTGAAGCTGTATGGGCATTTCCGCTATCTCATCCAGGAACAGGGTGCCCTTATGGGCCATCTCGAAGAGGCCCTGCTTGTTCTGTGCGGCCCCGGTGAAGGCGCCTCTCATGTACCCGAACAGCTCGCTTTCCAAAAGCCCTTCCGGAAGGCTTGCGCAGTTTATTGCCACAAAGCCTGCGTCCCTGCGGTCGCTTAAGCTGTGCAGGGCGTTTGCGATCAGCTCCTTGCCCGTGCCGGATTCGCCTGTTACAAGCACATTGGCCTTGCTCTCCGCGACCCGGGGCAGTATCCGGAGGATCTCCTTCATCTTGGGGCTTCTGGCCACTATATTTTCAAGCTGCGGGACGGCGATTTTTTTAAGTATCGATACTTCTTTCTGGAGCTTCTGTTTTTCCAGCGCCTTCCTGATTATTATCCTTATCTCGTCTATCTTGAAAGGCTTGTGGATATAATCGTAGGCGCCAAGTTTCATCGCTTCTATCGCGGACTCCGTTGTGCCGAAGGCGGTTATCATTATCACGGCGGTCTGGGGGCTGACGTCCAGGGCCTTCCTCAGTACCCCGAACCCGTCCAGCCCCGGCATTTTGATATCAGTGATCACCAGGTCGAAGATGTCCTTTTCAAGGCTGCTTGCGCCTTCGGTGCCGGTTGCGGCCGTAAAAACATTGTACCCCTCCGTCTCAAGGAGCATCTTCAGTATCTCCCTCATATGATGCTCGTCTTCTACAACCAGTATGCTGGCTTTGTCTTTATCGGGCTTGCCGTTCATTAATTTTTGGGGTCTCCGTTTTTAATTGCCGCCTGGTCCATGCCGTTTCCTTTGTTTGAAGGCATTGCAACAATGAACTCGCTGCCCTGCCCGGGAACGCTCTTCACCTTTATTGTGCCGCCGTGGTCTTCCATTATCCTCATGGCTATGGACAACCCCAGCCCTGTGCCGGACGCCTTTGTGGTGAAGAACGGATAGAATATCTTGTCCGCCACCTCGGGGGCTATGCCATTGCCGGTGTCCTTGAAAATCACGCGCGCCTCGCCGCCTTCATTAAGGCAAGTAACAGCAAGGCTGCCGCCTTCGGGCATTGACTCTATCGCGTTTATGCCAAGGTTAAGCAGCACCTGCTCAAGCCGGTGCGGGTCCGCAAAAACCCGGACCGTTCCGTTGGACTCTGTTGTCACTTTAACTTTTTTGGAGAGGTTCGTGAGCATGGCGGCCACATTGGCCGCAAGCAGGTCCAGCTTGGCGGGTTGCAGTTCGGGCCTTGTGGGCCTGGAGTAGATAAGGAAATCCGTGATTATCCTGTTCAGCCTGTCCATCTCGGACAACGCGATGCCGGTAAGCGCCTCCTTTTGCGCTGGGGACAGATCCGAGCTCCTCAGCATCTCCATGGAGGCCCGGAGGGATGCCAGGGGGTTTCTTATCTCGTGTGCGATATTGGTGGCCAGCTCGCCTATGGCCGCCCATTTTTCCTTTCGCTTTATCTCTTCCTGCATGCCCTTTATGTGCGTAAGGTCCTGGAAGATGCCGATGTAGCCGGTCTTCATGCCGCTGGTATTGCGCATGGGGGACACCGTAAGCCCGACTGCCTTTTCAGCTCCACCGGCATTGACAAGCCCTTCGGTCCTGGCCCCCAAATCACGGAACTGGCTGCCAAGGAAGGGGAATATCGAAGAAAGCTCTCTTCCAAATGCGTCTGCCCTGCTTATCCCGGTTATGTCCTCTGCGGCCTTGTTGAAAAAAAGCACTTTACCGTCTTCCCCGGCGGTAAGCAGCCCGCTTGGCACGTTCTCCACAACCTCCCTGTTGAAAAGCGAAAGTTCCATAAGGTCCGCAGTCTTTTCCTCAAGGGATTTAGAAGTGCGCTCCAGCTTCATTGACAGATAGCCGGTCAGCCAGGCGCAGACGTACTGCGCGATGATATTTGAAAATATGTTATAGAAAAAGTCCTTCTCCAGCAGGTCCAGGCTGTAGGGCAGCTTTAAAATCTGCCAGTACTGCAAGTCCACCAGAAGCCCATAGGAAATACTGGAAAGGACGGCTATTATAAACCCTGCCCGCCCTCCGATTATTATCCCCGCGGCTATTATGATCAGAAGCAGCAGAAAGGAAAACCAGCTCTCTATTCCGCCAGTAAGCGCTATGAGAGCGGTTATCGCCAGCACGTCCACTGCAAGCTGGAAGTAGGCGAACGACACCCCTCTCCAGTACGGCAGCAGAATGAGATAGGCTATTGTCAGCGCGTACAGGGCAATTATGAGATCGAATATCGAGGCGGAATAGACGAATGCCGATTGCCCTATCTCGAAAAAGGTAAACGACCCCAGCAACAGGGAGGCAAGCGCCACCCTGAACGCGATAAGGGTCTTAAGTTTTGCCGGCAGGTCCCCTGCGATAAACCTCTTTTCGGTTCTTGTCAATGATTGGCGACCAGCGACATAAGTTTAAATATCGGCAGATACATGGCCACAACTATGAACCCGACCGAGCCGCCAAGGAACACCATCATCAGGGGCTCTATCATCGAGGTGAGCCCTGATACGGCGGCGTCAACTTCCTCGTCGTAAAAGTCGGCTATCTTGTTGAGCATCGTGTCAAGCGCGCCAGCCGATTCGCCTACCGCTATCATCTGCGTCACCATGTCGGGGAAAACCTTCTCCTTGCCCAGGGGTTCGGCGAGTGTCTTGCCTTCCTGCACGGCCGTCTTTACGGCTGCAACGGCCTTCTCCACAACCTTGTTGCCCGAAGTTTTGCCGGTTATGTCAAGCCCTTCCAATATCGGCACGCCGCTGCTTACAAGAGTGCCCAGCGTCCTGGTGAACTTGGCCACAGCAACCTTTACAAGCAGTATGCCGAAAATGGGCAGCTTCAGAAAAATAGCATCTGTGACGTATTTGCCGCCCTCGGTGCGCCTGTACTGGACAAACCCGATTGACGCGAAGACGCCCGCCACCAGTATCGCCAGCCCGCCCTTGCCGCCAATGAAATGGCTTAATGCGATAACTATCTTTGTGGGGGTGGGCAGGTTGCCGCCCAGCTGTATGAACATCGACGAAAACGTAGGCACAACGTAGACCATAATAACTGTAATTACCAGCGCGGCCACGCATGTAACCACGGCGGGGTAGATCATGGCGCCCTTCACCTTGCTTTTGAGCTTGATGGATTTTTCCATGTAAATGGCAAGCCTGTTCAAGACGGTATCCAGTATGCCGCCCGCTTCACCGGCGGCCACCATGTTGGCGTAAAGGTCGCTGAACGTCCTTGGGTGTTTCATCAGCGAGTCGGCAAACGTGGCGCCGCCCTCCACGTCATTTTTTATCTGGGTGAGAATATTGGCAAACGCTTTGTTGGTTGCCTGCGAGGCCAGGATTTCCAGCGCCTGCACAAGCGGCAGGCCGGCGTCTATCATCGTTGAAAACTGCCGGGTGAAAATCACCACGTCCTTGTCCTTGACCTTGCTTCCCCCGAAGGATACGGCCGACAGGCCGCCCGCCTTTTTCTTCTTCTTTTCGGTAATCGAGGTCGGAACGATGCTTCTCCTTTTAAGCTGTGCGGCAACTTCGTCCTTGGAAATTGCGGTAATCTCGCCGGATTCCACCAAGCCCGTCCTGTTTTTTCCGGACCATTTGAAAACTGTTGCGGTAGCCATTTATTCTGATTACCTCCTTACCGGGGGGATTTTCTTGGTCATGGCCAAAAACTCATCCGGTATTAACGAATGCCCAAGCGCTTCATCATACGATATCTTGCCTGTTGAATAAAGATCGAAAAGGGACTGGTTCATTGTCTGCATTCCCGACACTGCCTGGCCGGTTTGCATGAACGAATATATCTGATGAATCTTGTCCTCGCGGATAAGATTGCGCATGCTTGCGTTGGGTATCAGCACTTCCACGCACAGCACCCGTCCCACGCCGGATTTCCTGGGCAGAAGCTGCTGGGCCACTATCCCTTCCAGAACGAACGACAGCTGCACCCTTATCTGCTCCTGCTGGTGCGGCGGGAACACGTCTATGATCCTGTTTATGCTCTGCACGGCAGAGTTGGTGTGCAGGGTGGCCAGGCACAGGTGGCCCGTTTCAGAAACCGTCAGGGCGGCCTCTATCGTTTCCAGGTCCCTCATCTCGCCTACCAGCACAACGTCCGGGTCCTGCCGCAGTATGTACCGGAGGGCGTTCTTGAACGAAGGGGTATCCGAATTTATTTCTCTCTGGTTTATCAGGGATTTTTTATGCGAGTGGAGGTATTCGATAGGGTCTTCCACCGTTATTATATGGCTGTTGCGCTCTGCGTTAATGCGGTCTATCATTGCGGCCAGCGTGGTGGACTTGCCGCTTCCGGTGGGCCCCGTAACAAGCACAAGCCCTCTTGGTTTCTTGGCCAGTTCGATTATTATCTCCGGGACCCCCAGCTCCTCAAACGGCTTGACGGCAAACGGGACGGACCTGAAAGCGCCTGCCACCGCGCCCCTTTGAACAAACACGTTGCCCCTGAAGCGGGAGAGGCCCTTAAGCCCGAAGGAGAAGTCCAGGTCGTTCTGGTCCTCAAAGCGCTGCTTCTGCTGGTCTGTAAGCACGCTGTAGCAGAGGGCCTTTGTGGCCGCCGCATCCAGCGGGGGATGGTCTATCGGCAGCAGTTTTCCGTCTATGCGCAGCCGGGGCGGGCTGCCGGTTGTGATATGCAGGTCCGATGCCCCCTTGTCGATCATCAGCTTCAGGAATTCATAAAGCGTCGCCATTATTTATCTCCCATCCCGCCATCGGTATTGGCGAGGTCAGTCTCCGAAGGACACCCTCAGGACCTCTTCTATTGTTGTTACTCCCTCGGCAGCTTTTGTAAGCCCGCTCATGCGGAGCGTCTTCATGCCAAGCCTTACCGCCGTTTTTTTAATCTCATCGGTAGGGGCGCCTTCCAGCACAAGCTGCTTTATCTCGTCCTTGATCATCATGACTTCGTAGATGGCAATCCTGCCTTTGTAGCCCGTGTTGTTGCAGGCTGGGCAGCCCCTGCCTTTATATACCTTTATCTTTTCAATGCCTTCCTGCGGGAAGCCAACGTCCAGGAGGGCCTTCTGGGGCACTTTTTCCTCCTCCCTGCACTGCGGGCATATCTTCCTGGCCAGCCTCTGCGCAAGTATCATTATTACGGAACTGGAAACAAGGAAGGGCTCGATACCCATGTTGAGAAGCCTGTTTATGGTGCTTGGGGCGTCGTTGGTGTGAAGGGTGCTGAGTACCAGGTGGCCCGTCAGGGCCGCCTTAACGCCGATTTCGGCCGTTTCGAAGTCCCTTATCTCGCCCACCATGATTATGTCCGGGTCCTGGCGCAGAAAGGACCTCAGGGCCGCGGCAAAGGTAAGCCCTATGTCCTCCCTCACGTGCACCTGGTTTATCCCCATGAAGTTGTATTCAACCGGGTCCTCGGCCGTCATTATATTAATGCCCGGCTTGTTCAAATAGTTGAGGGCGGAGTAAAGGCTTGTGGTCTTGCCGCTTCCTGTAGGCCCGGTAACCAGGATCATCCCGTAAGGCTTGTCCAGCGCAACCATGAAATCCTGAAGCGCCTTTTCCTCGAAGCCAAGCTTGGTAAGGTCCACCTGCAGGTTGCTTTTGTCCAGAAGCCTCAAAACCGTTTTTTCGCCGAACAGGCATGGCAGCACGGACACGCGGAAGTCTATCTCCCTTTTCTTGCCCAGTTTCAGCTTTATGCGGCCGTCCTGCGGAAGCCGCCTTTCCGCTATGTCCAGCCTGGACATTATCTTTAGCCTGGAAGTGAGCGCCGCTTTTATTTTGATAGGCAGGTTCATCACGGAGTAGAGCACGCCGTCCACGCGGTACCGCACGCGGAGGGCCGTCTCGTACGGCTCCACATGTATGTCGCTGGCGCGCGTCTTGATGGCGTTTACCAGTATGCCGTTGACCAGTTTTACTATCGGGGCCTCTACTTCCTTTACGGCCTCGGTGTCCTCTTTTTCTTCTATGGCTTCAACGTCGTCAAGGGCGCTGCCAACCACCTTGTCGAACTCGTCTACATCCACCATCTCCGTAATCGGAGCGTCTTCGCCCCCGCCTCCGTCCTCGTGCTCATCTACGGTAAAATCCTTGGCCTCAAGTATCTTTTGAGTGGCCATCGGGTCTTGCTCAGCGGCTTTTTCTTCCTGCCTGACAACCTGCTTGGCGCCGCCTCCGTAATAGGTGCCAAGGGCGGAATTGATATTGCTTTCGTTTGCCACCGCTATTTCCACGTTATATCCGGTCATGAACTTAATATCGTCAACCGCAAATACGTTGGAGGGGTCCGCCATGGCTATTGTCAGCGTGGCGCCCGATCTGGAAACGGGCAATATCTCGTATTTTCGGGCCATTTCGGCCGGTATCAGTTTTACAACGGCGGGATCTATCCTGAGTTCGGCAAGGTTAAGGGCAGGCACCCCGTATTGCTTGCTGAGAAAACTGACCAGATTTTCTTCTGAGATGTAACCAAGATGGACAAGGGCCGTTCCAAGCCTTCCCCCATCACGTTTCTGCTTGGCAAGCGCTTGTTTGAGCTGTTCGTCCGTGATTACATGAGATGCGAGCAAAATCTGCCCGATCTTCGCCGTAA
>JAKAKS010000038.1 GCA_021813405.1 Nitrospirota bacterium | reverse complement strand
GCCGGAATGTCCACTTAATATGTTTATACCCCCTGCGCCCTGAACTGGGTATGCAACCCTCCATTGCTTGCAGTTATTGATTTTTCAATTTAAAATAAACCATTACACCCAAAGGGGGGGCATATGACATTAATTGGGAGCAACGTGGCAAATAATGCCGTCACCGGCAGCAAAACACAAAGCCTTCAGGATGCCTACTTGAACAAGCTGCGGAAGGACAAGATCCCGGTAGTGGTTTACCTGACAAATGGAATAAGGCTGAGGGGAATAATAAAGGGTTTCGATAATTTCGTGCTGCTTCTGAAAGGTTCCAACCCGCAGTTGATATACAAGCACGCCATATCCACCATATTGCCCGAAAAGGAAATCGAGACCGAAGGGATTAATGAGGCCTGAAACTGGCCCCGCCTCAAAAAAGCATGAAAATCCCGTCCCGACTGTGGATATAATAATTGAATACGGCGGCGGCATAGTATTGATAGAAAGGAAAAATCCGCCCCACGGGTGGGCAATCCCCGGTGGTTTTGTGGATGTTGGCGAAACGCTTGAAGAAGCCGCCTGCAGGGAGGCCAGGGAAGAGACCGGCCTTGACGTATTGCTTGAAAGGCAGTTCCACACTTATTCAGACCCGGCGAGGGACCCAAGAAGGCACACGATAAGCACCGTGTTCATAGGAAAGGGAGCAGGACGCCTTGAGGGCGCTGATGACGCGCTTCGCGCACAGGTATTCACAAGGCAGTCCATTCCAAGCCCGCTGGCTTTCGACCATGCCAGGATACTGGAAGATTATTTCACTAGGAGGTATTAAGCCCCGATATGCTTAGAACAATGCGCAAGCACGCGAAGTACTTCTACGTGCTTTTCTTTCTCATCATAGCCTCGTTTGTCCTGTGGGGGTCCTGGACCAGCCACACCGGCAATGAAAAGAGCGCCGAAACCATAGCCGAGATAGGCCACCACAAGATTTCGGTATATGATTTCTGGACCACTTATTCCAGGGCCGAAGAAAATATCAGGGACGTGTACGGGGCCAAATTCGACGACAACATGGCCGCCGCGCTTAAACAGACCGTGCTCAATGACATGGTGACAGACGAAATCCTTTACCAGGCGGCCCGCAAGGAAGGTATCACCGTGTCCGACCAGGAACTTTCGGACTTCGTGACTTCAAACCCGGCGTTCGTAGTGGGAGGCGTTTTCAGGAAAGACAGGTACGACCGGTTCCTGAGGGCCACCGGGCAGACCGAAAACGATTTGCGGCGGCAGCTTGTAATGGAAAAGATGAAACAGCTTGTGCTGGGTTCCATAGAGGTGTCACCCGCTGAGATGAAGGGCATGCCCAAGACCGACAGCAAAACCGCCGCCATGGTGCAGGACGCCATACTGAAATCCAAGCAGGAACGCGCCCTGGCTTCTTATGTAGACGGCCTCAAGGACCAGATGCACGTGGTAGTACATACGGAACTGGCGTCGTAAAAAACAAACATAAGGCCCCTGCCTCAGGCAGGGGCCTTTCAAAAAAACACCGCCCGCAAAGGACTGCCGCAAAACATGTCCGTAAAGGACGATCTGACCGAACTCCTTGAAAAGGACCTCTTTCCCCTGCCCTCCACTGCCCTGCTTTTTAATCAGTACCTGGACGAGGACCCGCAATTTGACCTTCCCGGCGCGGCCCGCATCAGAAGAGAAAACCTGGCGCGCTACATCTCGAATTTTACAAAGAGGCCCGAATGGCTCCTTATCGGCGAGGCCCCGGGGCCGTGGGGGTGCAGGTTTTCAGGCATACCATTCACAAGCGAAAAACAGCTGATTTCTGGAGCGCTGCCGTTTAAAGGGGAAAGGTCGGGCATCCGGAAAGCGCCGCATTCCGAGGCGTCCGGCACAGTACTATGGGGCGCTCTGGCGGAGTTTTATCCACGGTTCTTAATCTGGAACGCCGTGCCGCTTCATCCTCATAAACCGGGAGTTCCGCTTTCAATAAGGACGCCGTCACCGGCAGAGATAAAACAGTTTTCCGTCCTGCTAAAAAAAGTGATCGCCTTGACCGGCCCAAAGGAAATCATTGCCGTTGGCAGGAGCGCCGAACGCGCACTTGTGTCCACAGGCGCAAAATGCAGTTACATACGGCATCCCTCACAGGCCGGGGCGGCCGAATTCAGGCGGGAGATAAAAAAACTTTTAAAAAATGAAGCATGAAAAAAGCCTCTCTATTTCTTGATATCATTCCGCTCGAATAACTCCCGAGACTGTAAAGAATTCCCGACATATATCGTAATTTTTGACACTTTTTTCGATTTATAAATGGTGCCTGTAAAGTAATATCGTTTATAATCAATGTGTTTTAAAATGGTGTGTTTTTTGCATATATTTTTGAAGAAATTTGAAGACATGGAGAACCGGAAGATGAACAAACTGATAAAAGTTATTCTTTTTGCTATGCTGCTGCTTGTGACAGCCGTGCCGGCGGCTTTTGCAACGCCTTACGTCGTTGCCGGTGATTCCATCTATCTGAACAGCTGGAACTCACTAGACCAGTCCGGGATTATGAACTATACGGTTTCAGGGGGCGGGAAGCAATTTAATATCGGAACGTTTTGCATACAGGATAATGTGGATATTAATGCTAACACGTGGTACACGGTAGGAAATGTATCAGACATCGTTGGCTGGAGGAACTCGACTCCGGACTACAACCCGTCGGTTGCTGGTGAAGGTCCGCTTAATAGCCGTGTCAACTGGCTCTACGCCCAATATGAGACCGGCGTTTTCGGCCCAACTGGCCTCGGCAATCAGAGCAATCAGTCCGATTTTCAAAATCTCCTTTGGTATCTTCAGGGGGAAGACACTTATAATTCATCGAATGGGAAGTGGTATTCAACGATCGGCACTACATTTTCTACAAGTTCCGCGTGGTACAAGGATTACATCAATAATTACGCCTCTGCCTCTGCCGCAAATCCTTCGGGCCAATGGGGGACTGAGGTGCTCAACATAGTTGATTCCAAGGGCGTTATTGCGCAGAACCAGCTTGTTTATCAGCCCGTGCCAGAGCCCTCCACACTTCTAATGTCAGGCGCCGGACTGCTTGGCCTGCTCTTAATACGAAGGGGCGGAGCGATCAAAAATTTGCCGGTGTACAGGAAACTGAGGGCCCGGAAAGAATCCTGATCCAGCCGATGCGGTATAAAACGGGTTTGAAGAACAATCGGTTTATCAGGTCAACCAAGCGCTCACATAGTCATTAGTGTTCGTTTGCTTCCGGACGGATTTCGCCTCCCTGATAATGAAAGCCTTGGGGTATGAATTTGAGGGAGGGAGAAAACCAAAAGAGACAAAGGCCAGGCTTTACTTCATTATATCTTTTGCCGCTTTGATTATCCCGTTTTTGTCCACGCCGTTTCTGGCCTTCTGCTCGGCCTGGCTGGCGTGCTCTATGAACTTATCGGGGAATCCGATTATCTTCAGTGATACCCCGCCCAGGCCAAGCCCGAACAACGCCTCGCAGACGGCTCCGCCAAACCCGCCCAGCACGGAATTGTCCTCCACGGTTACTATTCTGCCCGTTCCGGCGGCCTCTTTTACGGCCCCCATATCCAGGGGCTTGATAAACCGCATATTGTAAACGGAGGCGCTGATGCCCTCCTTTGAAAGCTCGTCCGCTGCGGCTGCCGCCTCCGGCACCATATTGCCAACGGCAAGTATTGCAAGGCCCTCGCCTTCCCTTAATTTTTCGGCCTTGCCCAGTTCAAGAAGCCCGGTGTCCGCAAATTTTACAGCCTTGCCCCTTGGATACCTTATGGCAGATGGCCCATTAAGCGTGAGCGCCAGTTTCAGCATTTCTTCAAGTTCCGGGGCGTCCTTGGGGGCCATTACCGTCATACCGGGGATATGCCGAAGGTATGAAATGTCATAAAGCCCGTGATGGGTGGGGCCGTCCTCGCCCACAACGCCCGCCCTGTCTATGGCGAACACCACCGGCAGGTTCTGAAGGCATACGTCGTGTATAAGCTCGTCGTACCCTCTTTGAAGGAAGGTGGAATATATGGCCACCACCGGCCTCAGCCCGCCCTTGGCCATCGCGGCGGAAAAAACCACCGCATGCGGCTCGGCTATGCCAACGTCATACACCCTTTCCGGGAAAAGCTCCTCGAATTTGGCAAGCCCCGTGCCCTGCTTCATGGCCGCAGTTACGGCCACAATCCGCGGATCCTTTTCAGCCAGCCTGGCAAGCGCCTGGCCGAAGTATTCGCTGTATGACACAGAACTGGGTTTGGAATTGCCGGTTTCAACCTCAAATGGCCCTACCCCGTGGAAGTTGCACGGGTCGTCCTCGGAGTGCACATAACCTTTCCCTTTTTTGGTAATAACGTGCACCAGCCTTGGCCCCTTCTCCTCTTTTACAGCGCGTAAAGCGGCCATCAGCCCGGGCAGGTCGTGCCCATCAAGCGGCCCGGTGTATTTGAACCCAAGGTCCTCAAAAAGCATCCCGGGCAAAACCATGCCCTTCACTGCAACTTCCATCTTCTGGGCGGCCTTGGACACCTGCTGCCCGAAAGGCATTTTCTCCATCAATTCCCTGGTTGTGCCCTTGAATTTCTTGTAAACGCTTGCGGTAAGCACCCTGTTTAAATAAGAGGACAGCGCGCCCACGTTTTTGGATATGGACATCTCGTTGTCGTTGAGTATCACGATCAGGTCCTTTTTCAGGTGGCCCGCGTGATTGAGCCCCTCAAACGCAAGCCCGGCCGTCATGGAGCCGTCGCCTATTATGGCTATCACCTCGCTTTTGCCAAAACTCCTGTCCCTGGCCTCAACAAGCCCCAAGGCCGCCGATATGGATGTGGAGCTGTGCCCGGCTATGAAGGCGTCATGGCCTGATTCCGCCGGCCTTGGGAATCCGGAGATCCCGCCGGACTGCCTGAGCGTGGAAAAAGTCTTTCTCCTGCCTGTTATTATCTTGTGTGTATAGCTTTGGTGGCCAACGTCCCACACCAGTTTGTCCTTGGGCGAGTCGAACAGGTAATGCAGGACAATCGTAAGTTCCACCACCCCCAGGTTGGAGGCCAGGTGGCCGCCCGTGGTGGAAACCTGCTCTATTATGAATTGCCTTATCTCGTCACAGAGGGCGGGCAGGTCTCTTTCGTCCAGGTTTTTAAGATCGGCTGGCGATTCTATGGTTTCAAGAAACATTTTTTCTTTGCTTATCTGTCCCTGTCTATTATGTAGCGGGCAATCGCGGCCAACGGTTCCGCCTTGGCCCCGAACGCCCCAACGGAGGCTATCGCACTTTCAACAAGCTGTCTAGCTTCGGCTTCGGCCCGCTGCAGCCCGAACACGCCCGGATAGGTAAGTTTCTCTTTCCGGCTGTCGGAGCCGGCGGTTTTGCCCATCAGGGCCGTCTGGCCCTTGATGTCAAGTATATCATCCATCACCTGGAAGGCAATCCCGATGGCCCGGCCATATACCGTAAGCGCGTCCAGGTCCAGATGCGAGGCCCCCGCCAGTATGCCGCCAATCCGCACCGAGGCCGCCAGAAGCTGGGCGGTCTTATGCTCGTGTATGAACTTGATCATATGCTCAGGGTCCTTCATGTCGCCGCTACCCTTTGCCTCCGCTAAAATGTCCTGGACCTGCCCGGCCACCATCCCCCACAGCCCGGCGCGCATGGACACGTCCTCTATGGCCTTTAAAAGCCTGTCCGCCCCGATGCCGTTTTCAGGCACTGAAAGCATATGGAACGCCTCGGTCAAAAGCCCGTCGCCCGCCAGGATGGCCACGGCCTCGCCATATACCTTGTGGTTGGTGGGCTTGCCGCGCCGCAAATCGTCATCGTCCATTGCGGGCAGATCGTCATGAATAAGGGAATACGTGTGTATCAGCTCCAGCGCGCAGGCATAGCGGAGTATCTCTTGCGGACTGCCCCCAAGGGCCTCGTAGGAGGCCAAGGCCAGCACTGGCCTTATCCTCTTGCCGCCCGCCGAAATGGAGTAAAACATGGATTCCCTGAGCACGGCCGGCAGCACGTCGAAGCCGAAATATTCCTCCAGGTAGCCATCAACCATTGCGGCCCTGGAAGACAGATAACCTTCAAGATCGAAATTGCCTGAAATCTTTCCCGATGCCAATTTGAACCCCGCGGGGCAGGATTATTCCCACTCTATGGTGCCGGGCGGCTTGGAGCTTATGTCGTACACTACCCTGTTGACACCCTTCACTTCATTTACAATCCGGCTGGACATTGCGCCAAGCACTTCGTAAGGCAGTTTTGCCCAGTCCGCGGTCATCCCGTCCAGGCTCTGCACTGCACGGATGGCCACGGCCCTGTCGTATGTGCGCTCGTCCCCCATCACTCCAACACTTTTTACAGGCAGAAGCACAGCAAAACACTGCCATACGTTCCGGTAAAGCCCCGCCTTCTTAAGCTCCTCCAGAACGATGGCGTCCGCTTCCCGCACCATGCGGAGCTTCTCGGCGGTGACCTCACCCAGGCACCTTATTGCAAGCCCCGGGCCGGGGAACGGATGCCTCCAGCAGACCTCCTCGGAAAGCCCCAACTCCTCGCCGACAGCCCTCACCTCATCCTTAAACAGCTCCCTTAAGGGCTCAATCAGTTTCAGTTTCATTACTTCGGGCAGGCCGCCAACGTTATGGTGGCTTTTTATCACGGCGGAAGGGCCTTTGAAGGAAACGCTCTCTATAACATCCGGATAAAGCGTGCCCTGGGCAAGATAACTGACGCCCTTTATCTTTTTAGCCTCTTCCTCAAATACCGCTATGAACTCACGCCCGATAATCTTTCTTTTCTGCTCAGGGTCCGTAACGCCCTTGAGTTTATCAAGGAATCTTTGGGCCGCATCCACATGCACAACTTTTATGTGAAAGTGCTTCTGGAACATATCCATGACCTTGACGGCCTCGTCTTTCCTTAAAAGGCCATTGTCAACGAATATGCAGGTAAGGGCGTCTCCAAGGGCCTTATGCGCAAGGACGGCCACCACGGAGGAATCCACCCCGCCGCTCAAGGCGCAGATAACGCCATCTCCGCCAGCCTTCTGCTTTATTTCCCTGACCGATTCTTCAATAAATGATGCCATCTTCCACTCCGGCTTGCACCCGCATACGCCGAATACGAAATTGGCAATGATGTTTGTGCCCTCGGCCGTATGGGCCACCTCCGGATGGAACTGGAGGGCGTAAAATCTTTTTTCCGGGTTGCTCATCGCCGCGTAAGGCGAATTGCCGGTTTTGGCTATAATGTCGAACCCGGGCGGAAGGGTTTCTATCTTGTCGCCGTGGCTCATCCATACGATGCTGTTGTTTGATATGCCCCTGAAAAGGGCGTCAGTATCGTCTTTGGTGTTTAGCTTGCCGCTTGCAAAGCAAACATTGAGTTCCGCCCGGCCGTATTCCCTTCTCTGTGAGCCGGCCACCTTGCCGCCAAGCATATGGGCCATAAGCTGCATCCCGTAGCACAGGCCAAGCATGGGCACACCAAGCTCGAATATGCCGGGGTCCGGAAGCGGAGCGCCATCGGCGTAAACACTTGAGGGGCCACCCGAAAGGATGATCCCCTTTGGAGAGAACTCCTTTATCTTTGAAAGCGGGACGTTATAAGGCAGTATCTCCGAGTAAACGGAGGACTCCCTTACCCGCCTTGCGATAAGCTGTGTGTACTGTGAGCCGAAATCGAGGACCAGTATCCCTTCAGAGCGCATCTAGAAATTATAAAGTATATAGGAAGAAAATGTCTAAGCCTCAAAATGTAAGATAAATGAACCGGGGGAATTCAGCCCCCTAAATGCAAGGCATGTTGAATTTATTTTTTCCATGCGAATAAAATAGAAGTCTGATGTCGCAGTTTAGCAGCAAGATGTCCCGCTTTTTACCCGGGATATTTACCATCCGTTTTATTGCCGTCAACGCTGTTGCCGTTATCATCTGGTTTATCCTCCGGCAAAAAATAGTGGGCACGATAGGCCTGCACGCGGCAATCGACCTGGCCCTGGCTATCTTTGTCGGGGGCGCTGTTGCGGCGGCCCTCAGGTCCTCCAGTGCCGCCAGCAGGATGGAAGAACTGGCGGACCGCAACAAGTTCCTCAATGACATCCTGAACAGTTTTCAGGACGGGATCGTCATCTTTGACAATGAAAAAAAGATTGTGAGGGCAAACCCCGTTGTGGAGGAATGGTTCAAAGACAAGCTCCCCCTGGAAGGCAAGACCTGCCATGACCTTTTCGGTATAAACGGACACTCCGTGTGCCCGGCGGAGAACGTGCTGCGCACGGGCAAGGAGGAACGCTCCGCCATGGAGATAAACATTTCCGGCAACGGCCCAAGCTGGGTCTCCATCTCCAGCTATCCACTGATAGATTCTTTTGGACGCGGTGTGGCTGGCGTAATCCAGTACATGCGCGACGTTACCGGCCTTGTAAACGCGCAGAAGGCCCTCACCGAATCCGAAAAAAAATACCGCGCCGTGTTCGATTCCTCAAAAGAGGCTATGCTCCTTACAGACCGCGAAGGCAATATAGTGGAGGCAAACAGGAAGGCCCTGGAAATGACCGGAAGGGAGCACAAAGAGCTGATAGGAAAGCACCATCTTGCCATCCACCCGCCGGAGGAGCGCGAAAATTACGCAAATCTCTTCAGGGCGGCCATTGAGAACGAGGCTCCCATCTCCGGGGATGTCTGCGTTCTGCGGGAAGGCGGAGTTAAGGTGCCGGTGGAACTGAGCGCAGTGTCCATCCTGCCGGGCGGCAAACGGAGCGTTATAGTCCTTAAAGATATGACGGCGGCCCGCAAGGATGAAGCGCATATAAAGCGGCAGTTTGAGATGCTGAACGCCCTTTATGCAGTAGACAACGCCATTACCGCAAGCCTGGACCTCCGGGTAACGCTTAACGTGCTTTTGGAACAGGCCCTGACGCAGTTAAACGTGGATGCGGCATGCGTGCTTCTGATGGACCCGGGCACTCTGATACTTAAATATGTGGCCGGGCGCGGTTTTTCGCGTTTCCGCCCAAACGGAATGCCACCCCAAAGGCTTGGAAAGGGCAGCGCAGGGCAGGCCGCAATGGCCAGGCACATCACAAGGATTGAAAAACCCTCAAATTCAAAGGGGAATCGCCCCCCCCTGTTTGATACCGAGGGCTTTGTGGACTATTTCGCGGTGCCGCTGATGGCTAAAGGGCAAGTAAAGGGGGTGTTGGAGCTTTACCACAGGTCACGGAAGGAAACGGACCTTGACTGGTCTGAATTCCTGGACGCACTTGCGTCCCAGGCGGCCATAGCCATTGAAAATGCCGGCCTTTTTTCCGACCTGCAGCGCACCAACACAGATCTGGCACTGGCCTATGATTCCACGCTGGAAGGGTGGTCCCGCGCACTGGACTTAAGGGACAGGGAGACCGAAGGGCATAGCGCAAGGGTAACGGAGATGGCGATGGAACTGGCCCGCAAGGTAGGCATGAGCGAACAGAGCCTCGTGCATGTAAGGAGGGGCGCCCTGCTGCATGATATTGGCAAGATGGCCATTCCGGACAATATCCTTTTTAAACCAGGCCCGCTGGACCCGGATGAAAAAGAGGTCATGAAAAAGCATCCCGCTTACGCCCTGGACCTACTTACCCCGATACATTATCTGAAGCCCGCCTTGTCCATACCTTTTTTGCACCACGAAAAATGGGACGGATCGGGTTATCCCCACGGGCTTAAGGGCCAGCAGATACCGCTTGCGGCAAGGGTGTTTGCCATAGCAGACGTATGGGACGCGCTATCCTCGGCCCGGCCCTACAGGGAGGCCTGGCCGAAAGAGAAAGTGCTGGATTATATGCGCGCCGGATCCGGAAACCATTTTGACCCGGATATAATAGATTCGTTCCTTGAGATGGTGCAGGCCTGACCCGGCCGTTCTCCGATAATCCACTGCAATTCCCCAAACAATTTACACGGCAATTTCTCCCGATTCTTGACTTGCCGTCCGCTTAACTCTTAAACTATCCGTTACGGGGCGTAGCGCAGTCTGGTAGCGCGCACGGTTCGGGACCGTGAAGTCGAAGGTTCAAATCCTTTCGCCCCGACTCTCTTTCCCATTGATTTTATTGCATTTTCTTCTCAAATCATCCCTGAAAATGTGTTCGTGGCGGGTCCGTGGAAGAGCCTTTGCATTGTTTTTTATAAGCCCGGTTGTCTGGTTGAACTTAATTCCGCCGTCCTCTCATCTATGCGGCGCTCCAGTTCGGCATGCGCCTTGCGCAATTCATTGCCCTGGTGTCCCAAGCTGAACCGCAGCTTTTCAGGCGCTGTCAATATCATCCTGAACGGTTCTTTGGCGGACAAACCAGATTGCGCTTATACTTACAAATATGAAACTCCCCAGTAAAACGCTCCAGGGATATACCCACAAACTCCTGGCCGGTATGATTACAGGCAGCAGGGCAATGGCTGCGGCGGGTGGAAATTGCAAGTTCAGTATGTAATAAAAAAAGAAAACTGACAGCACGGATAAGCCCGCGGATATCCACATTGGCCAGTGCATCACATAAAAAATAAGATATAGCCAAACCACGCCTGAGAAAGCAGCCAGGGAAAGCAGCAGAAAGACCTTAAACGGCTTTTCACGCATTGGACAATCCGGCTTTGATAATTCGGCAAATGAAACTATCAGAGGCGGTGCAATCATAAAAATCCAGTGGGATTTAAGGGCCACTGCCGCAACAATAATAATGACAGCAAACAGCTTGCCGTAATGGATAAGCCTGTATGCCATTGTGGCCCCGGTTAAGCAATCCTGCCCGCACGGCCCTCCTCCATGTCCGCCCCGGCCAAAGCGCTCTGCCAGGAAATGGCCGGCCGCTATTATGCCAGTCAGAACGCCCACGGAAAGAGGATAATACCAGCTGTTGCAATTCAGAAGAATGGGCAGGGTCGCCGCGGAAATCGACGGCAACACGGATGAGCGAAGCAGCGACAACTGCAAAACAACAAGAACAAAAGCTCCGGCAATCATAAGATAAGGCGAGTACGGGAGAAAGCGCACAATTAAAAACCCGGACAGGGCCGCCAAAGTAGGCGACAGCCAAATATTGAGCTTTGCTCCTTTCCAGGGCGTCTCTTCCATCACCCAGGCCCCAAAGGCAAGGGCCGCAACTTCAGGAAAGATTATTTCTTTTTGAGAAGCGTATCCGGCTGCGGCCACCATAAGCACTACAACCAGCACGGACATGATATGCGGCCGCTTTTTCATTTTTTTATATTATCAGATAGTTTCCGGCTGCATCCGGCTTTAACTAGCCGGAACTGAATGATTTAAACCTAGCCCGCAGGCTGGCGCACGCGCTTATTGTAGAGCAGTAATTGCCGGGACATATTTACATACAGGGGCGTTAATATAAATGAGTGGGCAACGGGAGTGGACACAAATGATATACAGGATATTGGCTGATTTAGTTGTTCTGTTTCACTTCTTCTGGATTGTCTTTCTGTTTATCGGTGGCCTATGGGGCAGAAGACACCTCAGCGTAAGGGTTTTTCATATCTCCGGTCTGGCGCTGGCGTTTATAGTTCAGGTATTTGATTTTTACTGTCCGCTTACATATCTGGAAGTTTACCTGAGGGAGAAGGCAAACCCTGCCAGGGTGTACAGAAGCTCCTTTCTGGCCCATTACGCGGAAAAACTGATCTACATGAACATCTCGCATGGGCTTGTGGTCTTTTTCACGATACTGCTTTGCGGGGCAAATGCGTTTTTTTATCTGAGGCGCCCTCGAAAAACAAATTAATAAAATGCCGCGCCGTGCTAAAATCTGACAATGGAAATCACTGGGAGGGTTAAGCGCCTGGGCCAAAGCAGGACGGCAAAGAAGGCCTTTGCAGGCGTGCTGATATTTCTGCTGGTCTTCTCGGTAACCGGCTTTTTTATAGCGCCTCCGGTTATCAAATCTGTGCTTACAAGCAAGCTCTCCAAGGCCCTGCATCGCCAGGTAATTATCAGGGAGGTGCGGGTGAACCCTTTTGCGCTGTCCGTAACCGTGAGGGGTTTCAGGGCCATAGGAAGAGATGGAAAGCACACCTTCGCGTACTTTGACGAACTCTATCTGAATTTGCAGAGCATCTCTATTTTAAAAAGGGGGCTGGTATTCAGCGCGATAAAGGTGAAATCCCCTTATCTGAATATAGTGCGCAACACGGACAGGTCTTACAATTTTTCCGACCTGCTTGGCCAACCAAAACCGGCGGGCTCCAAAAAGCCGGCACCCAGGTTTTCCTTCAATAACATCCAGATAATAAACGGGAGCGTGGATTTTTATGACGGCCCGGTCCACAAGGCGCATACCGTAAGAAACATTAATATCGATGTGCCTTTCATATCAAGCCTGCCATATTATACGAACATATACGTACAGCCGTCCTTTGATGCCACGGTAAACGGCACGCGCATCTCGTTCAAGGGCAAAACCAAGCCTTTTGAAAAATCGCTCCAAACCTATTTCCACATTAACGTAAAAGGCCTGAACATCCCGTATTATCTGGCCTACTCCCCGGTAAAGCTGCCCTTTGTTCTGCAATCCGGGCTGCTGGATATGAATGCTGATATCTCGTACGTACAGCACGTGGACCGGGCCCCTTCCATTGATTTGTCCGGGGATGTCGGCTTTAGAAATATCAGGATCGCCGGGCCCAGCCAGGAACCCATTATGTCCGCCCCTGCGTTTGATTTATCGTTTGCCCCGTCAGACCTGATGGCAAAACAGATACACCTGGCAAGCGTGACGGTCCAGTCGCCGGAGCTGAATGTGACGCGCAACAAGGCAGGCAGGATAAGCCTGCTAAGCCTTTTGCAGTCCAAAAAAGGAAAGCCTGCGGAGAAAGCGAAGACCGCTTTCTCCTTGGATGCCGACCATGTACGTGTGGCTGACGGAAAGCTGGCATTTTCAGATTTTAAGGCTGCCCCTTTCAAGACCACGCTGGAAAATATAAACCTTGGGGTCGATCACCTGAGCACCGCTCCGGGGAAAAAGGCGAAAGCAAATCTCTCATTACAGACGGAATCAGGAGAGGGCGCAAAATTTGAAGGCGAGTTTTCTCTGGGCCCGCTGGCGTCCAACGGCACGCTTTCGCTTGCAGGGATAAGGCTAAAGAAGTATGCGCCCTATTACTCCAAAGATGTGCATTTTGACTTGAAGGACGGGGACCTTGCGGTTTCCACGGAATATAATTTTAAAGAAGGCGGCAACGGGCCGGACTTCAGCCTCTCCGGGCTTTCGGCCACTGTGACTTCGCTTAAATTAAGGAAAAGGGGCGAAAAGAGGGATTTCCTCCAGATACCAGCTGTGTCTGTTAATGGCACATCGGTTGATTTCGCAAAAAGGGTGGCAACCATAGGCTCGGTTTCCACCGGAAAAGGCGTGCTGGTAGTGGAGCGCCGCGGCGGGAAAATGAATATCCAGGGGCTCATCTCTACGGCAGGGCCTGTGGGCAGGCCTGCCAAGGCAAAGAAAGCGCCTGCGTTTATGGTTGCGCTGAAAAACATTTCGGCGCGCGATTATACGGTGAGGTTTAACGATGCCACGCCCCAGGGCCCGGTAAATGTTGTTGCCAGCCGCATCAATTTCAGGGGGGCAAACATTTCAACCGCCAGAAACGCGCGCGGCAGGGTCTCGCTTTCCCTTGTGCTGAACAAGAGCGGCGTTATTAAAACCTATGGCTCTGTAATAACCAATCCGCTTTCAGCCGATATGAGGCTGAATGTAAGGGGCGTAGGGATTTCACCATTGCAGCCGTATTTTACGGACCGGGTGAAGATACTGGTTACCAGTGGGGAAATCTCGCTGAATGGCAGCCTGCGCGCCTCTTTATCCAAAGGCGGCGCCATCAAAGCCTCGTACACAGGCAGTGCGTCCGCCGGTAATTTTAATTCCCTGGACAAGGCAAAGGGCGAAGAGTTTCTTAAATGGGGGTCGCTGTATTTTGGAGGGATCGACGCCGCGTACAGCCCGCTTTATGTTCATATAAAACAGGTGGCGCTTACAGACTTCTATTCGCGTTTGATCATCAACAAGGACGGCTCGATAAACATACAGGGGATCGTGCAGTCAAAGGGCGAGGGGGGAAAGCCAGCGCACGCGCCAAAAGAGGTTGGAGGACCAGCGGCGGAACCTTATGCAATGCCCGAAATGGCCGCGCCCGAGGCCCTGGGAAACTCGTCCGCAAGCACGCTTCAAAACGCTGGCGCGGCCGAAGCCGCTGCCTCTTCCGCGCCAGCCCAGAAAACCGGAAAGCTTATAAAGATAGATTCCGTTACATTCCAGGGCGGCATCATAAATTTCTCGGACAAGCATATAGAGCCCAATTACTCCTCCAGTTTCCTGGATGTAGGCGGGCGTATATCCGGCCTTTCTTCCGAGGAGAACAAATTTGCGGACGTGGACCTGCGGGGAAAACTTGAAAATTATGCCCCCCTTGAAATCACGGGCAAGATAAACCCGTTAAGGGATGACCTTTATGTGAATCTGAACGTAGATTTCAAGAATATGGACCTAAGCCCCCTTACCCCTTATTCCGGCAGGTATCTTGGCTACGCCATCTCGAAGGGCGCACTGTCGCTTAATCTGCATTATCTGATCGTAAAGAAAAAACTGGACGCCCAGAACAATATACTGCTGGACCAGTTTACGCTTGGCAATCCGGTTGATAGCCCCAAGGCCACCAAACTGCCCATTAAACTTGCCATAGCCCTTTTAAAAAACAGAAACGGCAATATACGGCTGAATGTCCCGGTCTCCGGATATCTTAACGACCCGGAGTTCAGCATTGGAAGAATCATACTGAGAATGCTTGTTAACCTTATGGTAAAGATTGCCACTTCGCCCTTTACCATCCTTGGCCATCTCTTTGGAGGAGGGGAGGAACTAAGCCATGTGGAGTTCGATTACGGCAGCTACGCCCTTGCCCCGCCAGGCATAAAGAAACTGGAAACCATCGAAAAAGCCCTTGCGGACAGGCCTGCGCTGAAGCTTGAGGTTGAAGGCCATGTGGACCTGGCAAGGGACAAGGAGGGGCTCATGCAATATCTGTTTGGCAATGAGCTGAAAGTCCAGAAGCTTAAGGATATGATCAGGCATGGGCAGCAGGCCGTCCCGCTGGACAAGATAGTGATAGGCAAGGACGAATACGCCAAATATCTTACACTTGCGTATAAGGCGGCAAAGTTTCCCAAACCGCGTACCTTTCTGGGTTTCACAAAAAAACTCCCCGTTCCGGAGATGGAGAAACTGATGCTTACGCACATAAAAGTAACAACTGATGATCTGAGGCAGCTTGCCTCCAAAAGGGCGCTGGCGGTGAAGAACTACATAATAAAGTCCGGGAAGGTAGCCCCGGACAGGGTGTTTCTGGTGGAACCAAAATCCCTTGCGCCTGAAAAGAAGGACAACCTGAAAAACAGCCGGGTGGATTTCAAGCTCCAGTAGCGGTATTCATCTCCTTTTCTTTTTATATGTTCCAGCCATTTCCGTATTTTTTTGTATTTACAGGCGCCTGGCTTCAATTCCTTGTTCCATTTGCTCCACCTTTCCAACCGGCTTATCCTTCCAAGCATTTGATTTTAAAGGATTTTTATTCCCCGGCGGGAAAAAGTGATGGAACAACATAATTGCCTGTTTTTACGGGCTTTTTTGATGTAATTGCGAGCGCAGAACTGCGATCTCACCATTTTCCGTTCCGGTGTTATCCCGGGCCGCATCTTTCCCGAGTTCCCGATATCTTTTTAAAAGAGCTTTAAGCACTGCCTGTGGATTTTTCAAACCCAAAATTCAAATCCGCAGGCCAGGGTAAAACCGGCTGAACATCTGCCGGTTTTGCTTGTACGGTGTGAACCTTGCAAAGCAAAGACTTAAAACCTGAATTGTGCTTGCCGCAATGACGCCGTTATAAACTTATTTTGCACCCTGCCGTGGCATACTCAAATTCCCGGGGCATTTCGGTTGACAATCTTTTTATGCCCTCAAAGCCTGTGCAGTGGATGGGTACGATCTTTTTAACTTTTAACCTCTTCAGCTCCGCGATTGTCCTTTCAATTTTGTTTTCGCCGGGGCCTATAAGGTGGAAGCCGCCGATAACGCAGTACACTTCGTTTATTCCAGAAATTTTGATGGCCTGTTCAATTGTGTTAATGATGCCAGCGTGGCTGCACCCGGCGATAATGGCAAGCCCGCTTCCGGAACTGATGACTACCGCCTGATCGTCCCTGATGCTGTCATATTCCATATCGTTTTCTCTTCTTATCCTGAATAAATCCAATTCCTCCCATTTATGCGTCCTTTCAATCTCGCCTGTTGTCCAGATGCCGGGGGCAAGCATCACCGGGCCTTTTTCAAACTGCGCCCTGTCTTTTAGATTTTTCTGAACGGGGCATGTAAGATCGAAACTGGCGCCGGCGGCGGTAACCAGATACCTTTTAACGAATGCGTCCGGATGCGCGATTATTTTTCCGTGGAAAAGATTCAGCCCGCCGGTGTGGTCGTTATGCCCATGGGAGAGCACTACCATGTCGATATCTTCTGGCCGGAGCCCGATGAGTTTCAGGTTGTGAAGCACCGCAACTCCTGTAGCGCCCGTGTCCAGGAGTATTTTTTTGCCCCCACACTCAATCAAAGCGGAGAACCCGTGCTCGGCCAGAAAACTGTTCCCGGGTTTTGATAA
The DNA here is from genome assembly GCA_021813405.1 of Nitrospirota bacterium. Taxonomy (GTDB): domain Bacteria; phylum Nitrospirota; class Thermodesulfovibrionia; order Thermodesulfovibrionales; family JdFR-88; genus JAKAKS01. The sequence goes on along the minus strand of JAKAKS010000038.1, from coordinate 104,183 downwards.
CCTGGCAATAAATGAGCTTCCGGATACCAGCTCCATAATGGTGTTGTCCACAAGTATCGTGACGGACGCGCTGACAGGCTGCCAACCTTTTTTCATGAGTTCCCCTCCTGATGGCCGATCATGTCTCGATCCCTCTAACTAAGAAGGCGTGATTGGCCCCCGGCTTTTCCCTTAAGCGCCCTCTCAACCGTCTTTATCGCGCAGAACTCGCCGCACATGCTGCACACCTGCGCCTCGGATGGCGGGGTCTGCTCCCTGTAACGCCGCACCTTTTCAGGGTTGAAGCTCATCTGTATCATGCCCTCCCAATCCAGGGCCTTTCTCATCCTGGCCATCTTTGCGTCCTTCTCCATGGAGATTTTTATTCCTTTGGCCAGGTCCGCCGCATGGGCCGCAATCTTTGAGGCGATAAGCCCCTCCTTTACGTCTTCCAGGTCGGGAAGCCTTATATGTTCCGAGGGGGTAAGATAGCACAGGAAATCAGCCCCGGCCGCCCCGGCAATGGCCCCGCCTATCGCGCCTGCGATATGGTCGTACCCCACGGCTATATCGGTTACAAGCGGCCCAAGCACATAGAATGGAGCGCCCTTGCAAATCTCCTTCTGTATCTTTATATTCAGTTCCACCTGGTTCAGGGGCACATGCCCCGGCCCCTCGATTATCGTCTGCACGCCGGCCTCAAGCGCCCTGTCCCGCAGTTCCCCAAGCGTAAGCAGCTCTTCCAGCTGCGCCCTGTCCGTTGCGTCTTCAAGGCACCCGGGGCGCATGGCGTCTCCAAGGCTTAAGGTTAAATCGTATTTTTTGGACAGCTCAAGCAGCCTGTCGTACTGCTCGTAAAGCGGGTTCTCCCTGTTTTTAAGGAGCATCCACTCCAGCAGAAAAGAGCCGCCGCGGCTTACCACGTCCAGGGTGCGGCCCTCGCTCCGCAGCCGCTCCACCGCTTTTAATGTAATGCCGGAATGCACGGTCACAAAGTCCACCCCGTCTTTTGCGTGCTGCTCGATCACTTCAAAAAGACCGTCCGCGTCCATGGCGGTAAGCTTGCCTTTTTGCCCGGCGGCCCGCACAGCAGCCTCGTATATTGGCACCGTTCCGAAGGAGAACGGGTAATCGTCTATTATCATCCGGCGCAGCTCCCGTATCCTTCCGCCGGTGGAGAGGTCCATCACCGCATCGGCCCCGTACTGAAGCAGAACATCCAGCTTCTTCTTCTCCTCTTCAAGCGAGTCCCTGTCCCTGGACGTGCCGATGTTTGCGTTTATCTTCGTGCGCAGGCCCCTGCCAATCGCAAGCGGCGGCACTTTGCCATTTCTGGCGGCATTCCTTGCTATAACGGAAACCCCATTGGCGATGTCCTGCGCAAGCACTTCCGGGTCCACACCTTCAAGCATGGCACATTCACGCACCTCGTCCGAGATAATCCCGGCCCTGGCAAGCTCTATTCTGGTCATATTTAAAACCTCTCCATTATTGTTTTTACAGCGGCTTCAATATCGCGCGCGCCAAAAACCGCCCGTATAAGCGCAATACCTTCAGCGCCACGCCGCATCACTTCATTTATATTGGCCCCGTCTATCCCGCCCAGGGCGAAAACGGGGACATCAATACCCTTAGCAACATCCGAAAGCAGCTCCGTCCCAACCGGGTTGCCGTAGCGCAGTTTGGAAGGCGTGGCAAAGACCGGCCCGAAGGTAATGAAATCGGCCCCAAGCGCCCGGGCGGCCCTGGCCTCCTCCATACTGTGCGTTGAAACGCCTATCATCATATTGTCACCGCCTACCCGTCTTACGGCATCCGCGGGCATGCTGTTTACCCCCAGGTGAACACCGTCAGCCCCGGACATCATCGCGACATCGACCCTGTCGTTTACGAATAGCCGCGCCCCATGCCCGGCGGTTACTTCCCGTAACTGTTTGGCGGTATCCAGCAGCTTTCTTGCCGGCATGCTTTTCTCCCGGAGCTGCACGGCCATAAGCGGGGCCTTTGCCCCAGCGCCAGATAGCGCCCTCTCAACCGCCTGTGCCAAATCCGGAACAAGCCCGGAATCCGTAATCAGGTATAGCCTGAAATCAGGCCTCATTTCCCTTCGTCATTCCGGCTTGTCCGGAATCCTTCTTTAAAACAAGGATGATTCCCGGCGCGCTTTGCTTGCGGGAATGACAACCTCGGATGTACTTCCTCACTTATTAAAGAAGCATCCCTTCAAGGGGGCTGCTTGCGGTTGCGTACAGTTTTTTGGAGATACGCCCGGCCTGATAGGCCAGCCTGCCCGCCATAACGGCGTGCTTCATGGCGGCCGCCATGGACACGGCATCCTCCGCGCCCGCTATGCCGGTGTTTATCAAAACGGCGTCACACCCCAGTTCCATTGCCAGCGCCGCATCTGATGCCGTTCCCACGCCGGCGTCCACAACCACCGTTGCATCCACCGTCTCCAGTATTATTTTTATATTGTAGGGGTTTCTTATCCCAAGGCCGGAGCCTATCGGCGCGCCCAGCGGCATTACGCAGGCGGCCCCGGCGTCCATAAGCCTTTTTGCCATTATCGGGTCGTCGTTTGTATATGGAAGGACTATGAACCCCTCCTTGGCCAGTATCTCGGTGGCTGTTAAAAGCCCCATTACGTCGGGGAACAGCGTCCTTTCGTCTCCTATGACTTCCAGCTTTATGAAATCCGACAGCCCGGCCTCGCGCCCAAGGCGCGCATACCGGAGGGCATCCTCCACCGAATAGCATCCGGCCGTGTTTGGCAGTATGCGGTAGCGTTTAGTGTCGATATAGTCCAGAAGGCCGCCGGAGCCGCGTTTCAGGTCCACTCTTCTTACCGCAACCGTTACCATCTCCGTGCCGGACGCCTCCAGCGCGGCAGCCATCTCTTCGTTGGTCCTATACTTGCCGGTGCCAACCCAGAGGCGCGACGTGAACTCCACCCCGCCCACTATAAGTTTCTCTCTGTTTTTCATCTTCTTAGCCTCCTCCAACAAAGCTTACTATCTCCACTGTGTCCCTTTCAGAAAGCGGATAAACCGGGTGCTCGGCCCGCTTTATGACCTTCAGGTTCACTTCGACCGCCACGGCGCCGGGCTTTATCCCAAGTTCCAGTAGCAGTTCCTGCACCGTTTTGGCCCGGCTGTCGATTTCCTCACCGTTTACCGTTAATTTCATAAAAATAAAAAACCCGGAAAACCGCGGGCTTTCCGGGAACCTTTTTTTGTCCGTCTCCCTTTTCCTACGGCGGAATTGCCCGCATCAGGTTCCAGGGGTTCTCCAAATTTTATTGAAGTCTCAGGCACAAATGCCTCCCCCAAGGGTCATTAAGAGTATATGTCACCCCCGGAGGGGATGTCAATAATAACAGCAAACAACCGATTGACAGCCCCGCGCCGGTAATTGTAGATTTATAGCTCAGGTTATTTTGGAGAAAATGAAGAGCATATTGAACCAGTTGATTAAAAAGTCCATAGTGTCCGTGTTCATATTGTTTTTTGCCAGCTATACCGCCAGCCCGATTTCCCTGTACATCGGCCAGGACAAGATCAATAAAACGGCAGCCGGCACTGACGCCTTGAATAACAGCATCCACCTGCTGGTTGGCGACCTGATAGCTAAAAAACTTTCCCATCACATGTCAAGCAAAGCGGAATCAGGCATCCTTATCATGAAGACGCGTGCGCTGATAGAGATGTTATTGTACAGGCCGGAGGCCGTCCTGTTTGTTCTTCTTGGCATGCTCATCTGGATTTCAGCCGGCCAGCTGCCTGATCCCCTTCAAAGGAGCAAGGCCAAAACAGGTTTTAAATTTTTGTGCTCCGGTCTTTCTCCGCCCGTTTCCGTTTCTTTCTGATATCCAAACACAAATACCGAAATAAAAAAATCCAATTCCGAAAGGGGAATACATGAGGAAGATAGCAATTATTTTTGCGGCTTTATTGTTTACTGCGGGATGCGCCCACAAGCAGGTTGCCAGCACAGGAGGATTGGCCAATGAGGTAACGCCTCCGGCAAAGGCCATAACGCCGGCGACCGGAAACGGAGGCCCCTCCGGCACGGCCACGTCCTCCGGCAGCGCGGGCGCAGCCGGCCAGCTGAAGTCGGTTCAGGCGCAGGCACAGGACGTATTCTTTGATTTCGACAAATACGATCTGAAGCCCGCCTCCAAACAGGCGCTGAAGGCCCTCTCCGCCGTGCTTCTTAAGGACCAGAAACTGAAAGTGGCCATCCAGGGCAACTGCGACGAAAGAGGCACAGCAGAGTACAACCTGGCGCTTGGTGACAGAAGGGCCAGCGCGGCAAAAAAATACCTGGAGGCGCTGGGCGTAAGCGCGGCCAGGATATCCACGGTCAGCTTCGGCTCTGAGAAACCCGTGTGCAAAGAAAAGACAGAGGCATGCTGGGCCAAAAACAGACGGGACCATTTCGTACTGTCGTTTTAGCGCTGCAACTGACCGGCCGGAAGATAAAAAACTTCCGGCCGGTCAGTATCATTTAAGTCCGCCGCAGTCTCCTCCGATGCGTTATGATAAAAAACAAAAATGGCCGCAAAAAGAGACATAACCGCCCTGTTAAAAAGATTTGACCTCTCCGGGCAGACACCCCTGCTGATTCAGGCTGTAGTGATTGGCCTTCTGGCCGGGGGCCTGGATGTGGCCTTCCGCTCCACCCTGAATTATGTACACAACGTAATATTCCTGGGCGGATGGGCGCTGCTGGGGATTGAAAAAGGGGGGTGGCGCATGCTTTTGATCCCCCTTCTGCCGATGGCAGGCGCCGTTTTGCTGATACCCCTGTCGCTAAAGTTCGGCAAGGACGTAAACGGATACGGCTTCCCGGGTTTTCTGGAGGCTGTAAACGTCCACAATGCAAAGCTGAAGCTCAGGAATCTTTTCCTCAAGATCATAGCCCCGGCGCTCACTATCGGTTCCGGCGGCTCAGCCGGTGTGGAAGGCCCGGTTGCAATTCTTGGCGGCACGGCCGGCTCCGCCATAGGCAGGATATTCGGCGCCTCCAGGGAAAGGATGCGGCTGCTTGTTGCCGCAGGCTCCGCTGGGGCCATAGCAGCCACATTCAATGCTCCGATTGCAGGCGTAATGTTTGCCAATGAGATTGTGCTGGTGGGCAACTACGAGGTCTCCTCGTTTGCAGCCACTATAATAGCCTCCGGCCTGGCCACCGCAGTTTCAAGGGCTGTGTACGGAACACACCCCGCCTTTGCAATCGCGCAACTCGATATTGCACGGCCCGTATGGGTTTCATTTGCCGAGATACCGTTATACGCCAACCTGGGGGCGATAGCGGGCGTGCTGGCAGTGGTTTACATAAGGGTGTTTCACGGGGCGCGCTCTGCCTTTGACCGGATTGGCGTCAATAAACAGCTTAAGCCCATACTGGGGGCGCTTTTAGTGGGAGCGCTTGGCATACTTTTGCCAAGGGTAATGGGCAACGGGTACGACTCTATACAGGACTGCCTGTCCGGAAAGATCATCTGGGGCGCCATGGCCGTGCTCATCCTTGCCAAGATAGCGGCTACGTCCATAACGTTAGGCTCCGGCGGGGCAGGCGGCGTATTTGCCCCGGCCCTGTTCATTGGGGCCATGCTAGGCGGCAGCTATGGCCGCCTTGCGGGGCTGGCGCTGCCAGGCATAAGCCCCGGCGCTTACGCAACAGTTGGCATCGGGGCGTTTCTTGCCGCCGCAACGCACGCGCCAATGACAGGCATATTTCTTATATTCGAGATGACTGGGGATTACAGGCTGATAATCCCTCTTATGACGGCCGCCATTATCGCCACGCTGGTTTCCAAACGGCTTGAAGCAAACTCGATAGACACATATGAATTGCGGCAGCGCGGGGTACGGATACATATGGGCAAAGAGGCCGCCATCATGAACAGCATCAGGGCCGGTGACGTAATGAGAACAAGGTTCCTCAGTTTCCCGGAAAACACACCGGCTGGCGAACTGATGGCGACCATGGTGCGCAATAATACATGGGATGTGCCGCTTACCGGGCCTGGTGGCAGGATGACCGGGATTATATCGCTTAAGGACCTTACGGACCTTGTGTTTGATGAGGAACTGAAAGGCAGCACAAAAGCCCGCGATGTGGCAACCAGGGATATAATAATGGCGCTGCCGGATGAGGACCTGAACAGGATAATCGAGAAGTTCTCCCTGAAGGACCTTGGCAGCATCCCCGTTGTGGACCCGGCGGACCCGGGCAGGGTACTTGGGATGCTAAGCCGCAGGGACGTGCTTGCGGCGTATGAAAAACAGGTACTAAAGCGGATAGAGCCGGTATAATAGAGCATTCAGCCAAAAATGGAGGTTTTCCCAAATGCCTGAAGATAAAAAGACGGCAAAAAAAGGCGATAAGGTAAAGGTAAACTATACCGGCAAGTTCGATGACGGCACGGTATTCGATTCATCGGCCGGGCGCAGCCCGCTTGAGTTTACGCTTGGCAGGCGGCAGGTGATAAAGGGGTTTGACGACGCGGTGGACGGCATGGAGATAGGCCAGAGCAAGACGGTACGCATCCCCAGCGCCGATGCCTACGGTGAGCGCCGCGACGACCTTGTTGCCAGGTTCCGCAGGGACCAGTTCCCGCCCAGCATAAAGCCCGAAGTGGGGCTTAACCTTTCGATGCGGCAGCCCGACGGCGGCATGATAGATGTAATGATTACCGAGGTGTCCGATGCCGTGGTGGTGGTGGATGCAAACCACCCGCTTGCCGGAAAAGACCTCACCTTCGAAGTCCAGCTGGTCGCAATAGAGTAAGGCAAAAATCTAAAACGGCGGACAACCGAATGTGGCCATGCCTTTAGCCCCGCCTCTTTGACGCCAAAAAAGAGCATGAAAGCGGAATGTTGCCTTAATTGCCAGCGTAAAAAAGGCATGCGGAAACGCTTAAAAAATGCCTGGCTGCGCTTTACATAAAAAGACAGGTCTGGTTATAATCTACCGATGTCAGGCGAGGAAAATCTGAAGAAACCCGCAGCATGGCTCTCCAAATCCTGGTTTTGGCTCTTGGCGGTAATTTTTCTGGCGCTGATCGCACGGCTGTACCATATCACTTATCTCATTGACGACATGCACGCTTTCAAGCAAACAGCAAACGCCGGCCTTATACGGGATTATTACAGGCACGGCATAAACATTCTTTACCCTACAAAAATAACATTGGGCAAACCGGGATATATGGTGCAGGAATTTCCGTTATATACGGCTGCTGCCGCGCTGTTATACAAACTGTTTACACCCGATATAATAGTTGCCAGGTTTTTTACAATTTTTATCGGGCTAGTTTCCATTTTTTTCGTTTACCGGATATCATCCAGGTTTCTCGATAAAAAATCTTCCGTTTTTGCCGCGCTCTGCTTCGCTTTCATGCCGCTTGATATCTTTTTCCAGAGAACGCCCATGCAGGACCCGCTTACAGTTCTCTTTTCGCTTGTAATGCTTGATTTCCTGATCGGGGGGATAACCGGCAAAAACGTTTTTCTGATCATGGGCATTTTAGCCGCCAGCCTGGGTTTCATGATGAAAAGCCCATTCGTGGCGCCGCTTTTCTTGCCTGTCTTTTACCTGGCATGGAGCAGGAACAAAAAGATTGGCGATTTATTTGCCCCCAGGCTGCTGCTGTCTTTTTTAGTTCCATTCGTGGTCATGGTAATATGGCAGCGCCATGCAAACTTTGTTAATGAGACCTATGTCCATAAGGACGCTTATCCGTTCAATAATGTCTACCCTACTATTGTAGTCACTCTCCATCCATTCAACGCATGGTATTTCGGCACGCTCGCGCAGAGGCTGGATCCGGCCAATTACCTGACCATTTTAAGAAGGCTGGCTATGTACGTACTGACCCCCATGGGGACAGTCTTTTTTGCGATCGGGGCAATTCGCCTGGCAAAAAAAGAGAAGGAATCTTTTGCCTTCCTGCTAGCCTGGCTCATTTCCTTGTGCCTGGTTGCTATGATGGCGTTTAATTTGTTTGTTGTGCACAATTATTATCTTTTGCCATTTTGCCCGGTCCTCTCAATTTTCTGCGGAGCGGGAGGTGGATACCTGATGGATTTACTGAAAAAATTCACGGGCAAAACAATTGCAGCCGCCTCTGCAGCGATCATCGCAACAGTGTTTATTCTTGCGGGATTTTCTATTTCAAAGTACTTTTACAAGGATACGCTCTATTCCTATTTCGGAACAAATTTCCTGGCCGAGATAGGGAATTTCATACACCAGAACACAGAAACAGGCAAACTGGTAGCCATCGTTTACCCAAGCGATCACGTAAATCTAAGCACCACATACTATCCAGTGCCGATGTACTATGCAGACAGGCATGGCTTTGTAATACCGTTGAATATGATGAACGGCAAAATGCTGGATTATATGCGGTCGCAACATGTCAAATACCTGGCCAAGATAGCTTTCAGCGGCTTGAGCGGTTACGATCTGACTACCCGTATTTTCGACATCTCCGGCGGCAAGCCCGTACTAAAAGCCTCTTGCACGGCCTCCCTGCGGCCCGGTTAAAAACAGCAATTCCGGGCTTTCGCAAAAACTCCATTCCGCTAAAGGCAGCCAAACTGAAACGGCAGCACCGGCTGGGTTGATGCGCATGGACCTGACGGGCATACGGGAAAATGGCGAGGGGTTCTGCTGTTACTCGTATCTAAGCGCGTCTATCGGGTCCAGCAAAGACGCCTTGTACGCCGGATAAAACCCGAAGAATATCCCCACGGCCCCCGAAAAACCAAAGGCAAGCAGCGCGGAGAAAGGCGACACCACCGCGGGCCAGCCCGCTATTTTTGAGATCGCGCTGGAACCGGCGACGCCCAGCGCTATACCGATAATCCCGCCTATCAGGGACATTATGAGGGCCTCGGCTATGAACTGTATCCTTATGTCCCACGTCTTTGCGCCTATGGCCATGCGGATGCCTATCTCCCTGGTCCTCTCGGTAACGGATACCAGCATGATGTTCATTATCCCTATGCCGCCCACCAGCAGCGACACGGATGCGATGGCCCCAAGAAGCAGGGTCATTATCTTGGTGGACTGCTCCGCGGCCTGCATCATCTGGGTAAGGTTCCTGACCGTAAAATCGTCGTCCTGGCCCGGCATTATGTGGTGCCGCTGTCTCAGCAGGGCGTTTATCTGGTCCTGCGCGGCGTTTAAGTCCGCCGTGCTTCTGGCCTTTATCATTATCACGCGGACCATGCCCGGAAACGCCGTGCCGAAGAGCTTTCTTTGCGCCGTGGTTACCGGGACGTAAATAGTGTCGTCCTGGTCCTGCCCCATAACGGACTGGCCTTTTACCGCCAGCACCCCTATAACCTGGAACGGCACTCCCTTTATCTGCACCGTTTTGCCAAGCGGGTCCTCCCCGCCAAAAAGATTGTCCACCACCGTCTGCCCCATCAGGCATACCTTTGTGGCGTTCTTCACGTCGGCATCGGAAAACGGCCTGCCCTCGGCAAGTTGCCAGTCCCGCACGTAGAGCATGCTTGGCGTGGTGCCGGACACCACGGTGGACCAGTTCTGGTTGCCGTATATCACCTGGGCGCTGCCGCTCAATACCGGGGCGGCGGCGGCCACGGCCGGGGCGTCTTCCTCTATTGCGTCGGAATCAAAGGTGGTAAGCGTAGGCTGCGTTCCAGCGCCCATTCTCAGCCCGCCGGATGTTGTGCTGCCCGGAAGGATTATGAGCAGGTTGCTGCCCATGCTGGATATCTGGGCGGTTATCTGCTGGGTGGCCCCGGTGCCCACGGCAAGCATGGCTATGACCGCGCCCACCCCGATTATAATGCCAAGCATCGTAAGAAGGGAGCGCATCTTGTTCACCCGGAGCGTGCGGAAGGCCAGGGCTGCGGTAAACGGCAGGTTAACCATTGGCCCGCGCCCTTCTTGAAGCCGTCATTTCGTCCGATATCACACGGCCGTCCAGAAATTTTATGGTCCGCTTGCTGAATTCCGCTATGTCCGGCTCGTGCGTGACAAGGATGATGGTAATGCCTGCGGTGTTGTTAAGCTCCACGAATAGCTCCATTATCTCCACGCTGGTTTTGGTGTCCAGGTTGCCCGTGGGCTCATCAGCAAGTATTATCGGGGCCTCGTTTACAAGCGCCCTTGCTATAGCCACTCTCTGCTGCTGGCCGCCCGAAAGCTGGTTTGGATAATGCATCTCCCGTTTTTCCAGCCCCACTTTCTTGAGGGCCTCCATCGCCCGGCCCATCCTCTCTTTTGCCGGCACCCCCTTGTAAAACATCGGCAGCTCCACGTTTTCGAGTGCGGTAGTCCTGGGCAGCAGGTTGAACCCCTGGAATACAAACCCTATCTTGCGGTTCCTTATATCGGCCAGTTCGTCGCGGCCCATTCCGGAAACGTCGACGTCTTCAAGCAGGTATTTCCCGCCGGTGGGCTTGTCCAGGCAGCCAAGTATGTTCATGAAGGTGGATTTGCCTGAACCCGACGCGCCCATTACGGAGACGAACTCCCCTTTGGCAATGGACAATGATACGCCCTTCAGGGCGTTCACCTCTATATCGCCCATAGTGTAAACCTTGCTAATGCTCTTTGCCTCTATCAGCGCCATTTTTTCTGACCGTTCCGTTAATGGAACATCATCACTCCGGGCCTGCGCTCGCCGGTCTTACCCTTTTCAAGCGCCTCCACGATCACCTTGGCGCCTTCGGGCAGGCGCCCGGAAACCACCTGCGTATAGTTGCCATCGGAAAGGCCCGGCTTTATCCTTACAGGCACGGGCTTTACGCCGGCCAGCGCCCATACTACCTGGCCGCCCCCCGCGCCGCCTGCTCCCTGGCCCGCCGTTTTGCCAGGCATGCGGAAACGCAATGCGGCATTTGGCACCCTAAGCACGTTCTTTTCCACATCGGTAATTATCGAGACGTTCGCGGTCATGCCCGGTATAAGGCGCAGGTCCGAATTGTCCACGGTAATTACCACATCATAGGTAACCACGTTCTGCACCGTTATCGGGGCGATCCTTACCTGCGACACCTTGCCCTTGAATATTGAATCCGGATAGGCGTCCACCGTAAACTCCACAGCCTGCCCTGTCCGGATGCCGCCTACGTCCGCCTCGTTCACGCTGGTGTCTATCTGCATTTTCCTTAAATCCCTGGCGATAGTAAAAAGCGTGGGGGTCTGGAAGCTTGCGGCCACGGTCTGCCCCACGTCCACGTTCCTGGAGACCACGGTGCCGTCCACCGGGGACACTATTTTTGTATATGCAAGATTGGTCTGGGCCACCTTCAGCGCAGCCTGCGCCTGCCGCACCTGCCCTTTCGCCGCCTCGGTGGAGGCCTGGGCCGTCAGGTAATTTGTCTGGGCCGTATCAAAATCGCTCTGGGCAACCAGATTTTGGGCCAGCAGTGTTTTATTGCGCAGCATGGTCCTTTTGGCGTCGACCTCCGTGGCTTTGGCCTTGTCCAGATTGGCCTGGGCCGAAAAGAGATTGGCCTGGGCCTGGCCTACCTGCGCTTCAAAAGTGGCAGGGTCTATAAGAGCAAGGAGCTGCCCTTTTTTTACTTTGGAATTAAAATCCGCGTAAAGCTTCTTTATGGTGCCCGACACCTGCGTTCCAACAGATACGTTGACAACTGGATTTACCGTGCCGGTTGCCGTAACAGTGGCCTTTATGTCACCCCTGGTTACGGTCTGAGTTTTATAAAGCGGACCTTTCTGCCCGTCCCTTTTCACAAAAAAGACCACGGCCGCAAAGGCCAGCACAATGGCCGCCAGTATATAAATCATCTTGCTCTTCTTTTGCATTACCTGACCCCCATCGCGTTTTCCAGATTGGCCTCCGCCGTCAAATGATTATAAAGCGCGTTTATGTAAGCCGTCTGCGCAGTGCTGTAAGATGTAAGCGCATCCGTAACATCCACCTGGCTGCCCACGCCCGCCGCATAGCGCCCGTTTGCCAGCGCCAGGTTCTCTTTTGCCTGTTCAAGCCCCTCCCTGGCGGTGGGGACGCTGCTTTCCGCCTGCTTCAAATTCAGATATGCCTGCCTGGCCTGAAGATAAATGCTCTGCCGGAGGTTTTCCTCGTTTGCCTTTGCAACATCCAGATTGGCCTGCGCCTCGTGAACCTGCTTTTTAGTAAGGAAGCCGCTGAATATCGGCACCGTAAGGGAAGCGCCCACGTCCCAGCCGTGCTCCATCGGAAACAGGTCCCCGCTCCACGTGTAACCCGCGCTGCCGCTTATGTAAGGGTCGTAACCCGCCCTGGCAAACCTCAGCGACTGTTCAGCGGACATTGTTTTGGCATGGATGGACTTGAGGTCCGGCCTGTTCTTGTAAGCGGTTGCAAGGGCGTTCTCGAATGTTATCGCATACGGCTTAAACACCAGATTGTCCACTATGCTGTATTGCGGAGCGTCAGGCACGCCCATAGCGTTGTCCAGGTTCTGCCAGGCTATCATTACGGCGTTTTGCGCCTGTATGAGGCTTAACTGCGCATTGCTCAGGTTCACCTGGGCGTTTGTCACGTCTATCTTGGGCTTGGTGCCGGCCTTGAAGAAGCCCTGGGCCTGGGTAAGATGGAGCTGGTTTTGCTTCACCACTTCCTCAGCGGCCGCCTCGGCCTTCTGGGCCTGCAGGACGCCATAGTATGAGGTTTTTACATTCAGTATTATCGTGTTTGTCTGTGTCTCAAAATCCTGCCTGGAGGATACCAGGTTGTATTTTGCTATGTTTACCTGCGAGGATGTCCTGCCGAAATCATAAATGTTCTGCGTAAGGGCCGGCCCGGTGGAGATGTCCTCGAAAGCGCCACCGATGCGGCCTGAACTGCCCACGGGCGCCGAATAGGACTGTCTGGAATAATCCGTCTGCCAGTTCAGCTGCGGGTAATAAGCGGACTGCGCCTCACCTACCCTGCTTTTTGCTGCCCGGGCGGTGCTGCCCGCGGCCAACTCCGCAGGGTTCCGTTGCAGCGCAATGCCGATGCAGTTTTCCAGAGTAAGGGTTGTGCCGTTTGTTATGGGTACGGCCGGCGCGGCAGGCATTGCCGCGTTGGCGTTTATCGAAAAGCCAGGCACGGCAAGCGCGGCGCAAACGGCAAGGCTCAGGGCCATAAGGTGAAGCGATTTCCGTCCCGCCATGGCGGGACGGCCAGAAACGATTTTGAGACAGGTTCTATTCATATGGACTCCGGTGCGGAATTTTTTTTGCATTTGATATTCATTCCGGGCGCTGCCTGCGCCCCGGCCAATGTGAAAGAGACCAGCCGGTCTATCAGCGTGTTTACGCCGCCCTCCGGGCCTGGGTCCTCAAGGCCCGCCCCCCTGAATCTAGGGTTCTTGTACACGCGGGTTGCCCTTGCCATTGCCCCTATCACAAACTGGTATCTCCAGAAGACCTCTTCCCTGGAAACCCCCGGCAGGGCCTCTCCCATCATCTCCAGCATCAGCTGGTGGACCGGTTTCATCATTTTAAAGATGATCCTTTGCACGGTATCGTCGGGGTCCGCAAGGGCTCTGCCAAAAAGCGCGGGGAATCCGGCCGCGCTGCCGCCGGACTCCTTAAGCAGCAGGGCGGGCGCCATGAACGCCCTCAGCACCGGCTGAAGTTCCACCTTGCGCCCAACCCGCCTGGCCCCGGCCCTTATCTCCTTAAGCTTCCTGAGCCTGGCCTCGTTCAGCGGGCCAAGACGCCGCTGGCATACGGCCTCCAGCAGGGCCTCCTTGTTGCCAAAATAATAATTTATGGCGGCCAGGTTCACCCCGGCTTTGGCAGTTATCGCCCGCACGGAAGCGGCCCTGTACCCCTCGTTTTCAAAGAGGGCCTCCGCCGCGTCCAGTATGTGCGTCCTTGCGTCCTCAGCCGTTTCGCCCGCGGAAAGTTTCCGGCTTTCCGGGGCCGCCGCTTGCCGGCCCATCAAATCCTCCGTTTAATACAATCGTTTAAAACTGTTGTTTATAATAAAACGCCTTACGTTTGAAGTCAAGACCGGCCAACTTCTTGAAGGCCCCGGCACGCGCGCCAATGGGGGCCGGGGCCTTCAAGAAGAGGTTCCGGCGGCCTGCGGCCGCCGGACTCCCCGGTAAAAAGAATCTTTCAATCATTACAGCCACAGTGCCGTCCGCCCCAACCGCTCATCTGCTCACGCCGCCGGCAGCGCATATGCCGCCGCATCCTGCGGAAATGCCTTTCCTTAATCTCCTTGAGCTCCTTTAACTGTTTGGGGTCCAGGACGGCCTCAATCTTCCGGATGGTGGAATGGCGGAGGGCCTCGGCCTCTTGCCTTATCTCCTTCCGTTTTTTCATGCTGTCCTGGATGGCCGCCTTTATTTGCGCCTCCTGACTGGCATTGAGGTTGAGCTTGTCTTTCAGCCTGGCCGTTATCATCGCTGCCCTGTCCGCGTCTGTGCCCGGCTCATGCGCCCGCGCCAGGATAGGCCTGGCAACTAGCAGCATCAGGGCCGCCGCAAGCAGCACGGAACCCCACACAACCGCCCTGTAAAAGTTTCTCCTTGAGATGTCCTTCGCAAACGTCTTCATCGTGCCTCCTTTTAAAAGGTCCATTTCGGGGCTTCATCCAAACCCTGTGTTTATCCTAGAGAAATTGTTTTAAAGTGTGTGTTAATTTCCCGGGAATGCAAGCAAAGTTTTATTAATTTTTTACGGTTTTCTTAACTGAATCTTTACACCTGGAAGGCAATAATAGGGATTAGAATAGACTATGCGCCCCGATTTCAAGGCAGGCAGCGGCAAATGAGCCGGATACTTGTTATAGACGATGACAGGGAGCTTTGCGAGCTTCTTACGGATTACCTTAAACCCGAAGGGCTCGATGTGGAGCCCGCTTTCGACGCAGGGCGCGGGATAGAGCGCGCCCTTTCGGGCGAACATTCCCTTGTGGTGCTGGATGTAATGCTTCCTGGGGCCAGCGGCTTTGACGTGCTGCGGCAGATAAAAGACAAGTCCGCGATACCTGTTTTGATGCTCACCGCCCGCGGAGACGAGGTGGACAGGATAGTAGGGCTTGAGATGGGCGCGGACGACTACCTTCCAAAACCCTTCAACCCGCGCGAGCTTGTGGCCAGGATACGGGCCATACAGCGCAGAACGGCGCAGCCCGCTGCGTCAGCCCCGGCAAAACAACCCGCCGCCCGGATTGTCCTTGATGACGTTGAGCTTGACTCATCAACGCGCATGGTGGCCAAATCCGGCAAGTTGCTGGACTTCACCGCGATTGAATTTAACTTCCTTGAAGAGCTGATGAAAATGGCCGAACGCGTGGTCACCCGCATGGACCTGAGCCGCAACGTGCTGGGGCGCGCCGTTTCAAGCTACGACCGCAGCATAGACGTGCACATAAGCAGCATCCGCCGTAAACTGGGCCCGGCGCAGGACGGCGCCGAGCGGATAAAAACGGTGCGCAGCGTGGGATATATCTATGCCCTGCCCCAACGCAAAGACAATGCGGACCAGTAGGATATTCATAAAAATATTCCTTAGTTTCTGGCTTGCAATGGTTTTAGCCGGGGCGGTTGTTGCGGCTGTATTGCTTACTACAAATCCAAGGGCCGCTTACCTTGCACATTTCGAAAAACAGATCGCCGGCTCCGGCAGCCGTCTTATTGATATATACCAGACGCAAGGCGCGCCTGCCCTCTGGCAGGCCAGCCGGCAGATTACCAGCCGCACCCGCGCGCGCATTTTTCTTTTCAAGGGCAACCAGCTGGTTTCGCAGGGCTTTGTGCCGCCTGTGGGGATGGAACTGGCCGCAATGGCCGTCGTAACCAGAAGGCCGCAGCAAGGCCCGCACGGATGGTTCGCCTATCCGGTTAAAGGCGGTTTTACGGTTTTGGCCAAACCGCCCCCGCCTTCGCGCCTGTGGATAATACTGAACCCGGGGCTGATAGGGCTTCGTCTTATTGTCACGTTCATTGTTGGCGGCGTAGTGAGCTATCTTCTGGCCAGGTCTTTGGTTGCCCCGCTAATGCGGCTGCAAATTGCCGCGCGGCGCTTTGCCGCCGGGGAGCTTGGGACAAGGGTTGGGCCCGAACTTGGCAACCGAAAGGATGAGATAGCCGGCCTTGGCAAGGATTTCGACCGGATGGCGGAACGGATAGAGGCGCTTGTACGCGCGCAAAAAAGGCTTTTAAGGGACATCTCACATGAATTGCGCTCCCCTCTAGCCCGGCTGAACGTGGCGCTGGAGCTTGCCCGCAGGAATTCCGCCGGCCCCGCCCTGAAAGCCCTGGACCGCATGGAAAACGAATCCAACAGGTTAAACGGGCTTATCGGCCAACTGGCAGACTTAACCTGGCTTGAAAGCGGGGCGGCAACAGTCCCGAAGGCCCGGATTGATCTTGCGCGCCTTGTGCAGGCCATCGTTGAGGATGCTAATTTTGAGGCCATGGTCCGAAACCGCTCCGTGGAATTTACGCCGCCGGAAAAGGAGATGGCAGTGGAAGGCTCCGAAGAGCTGCTTCGAAGGGCGGTGGAAAACGTGGTCCGCAATGCGGTGCGCTATACGGATGCAGGCACCGCGGTTGAGGTGGCCCTTCTCCTCCGGAAGACTGAGACAGGCGCTGATTATATTGTCCGGGTGCGCGACCACGGCCCCGGCGTGCCTGATGAAGCGCTCACCCAGCTGTTCCAGCCGTTCTACCGCGTTGATGGCGCGCGCGACCGGCTTACCGGAGGAACCGGCATCGGCCTTGCCATTACGGAATGGGCCGTCCACCTGCATGGCGGCAATGCTTCGGCGTTTAACGAACCATCAGGCGGGCTTGTAATGGAGATTGCGCTTCCCGCGGCATAAGCCGTGGAATCTGGCCGCAAATGCTGGTAAAATCCACGAGGATGGCGGGAAAGGCCTTCGATATAAAGGAAATACGCAAACTGGCTGTGCGGTTCAATCCCCTGGAGATAGAACATTGCATAGACATGCACCTGCGGGAAGAGAAGCATGAATGCCCGCTTACCGGCACAAGCGAGCATATAATCGGCGAGCTTGCCAAGGCCGGATATGTCAGGAAGCGCGTTGACGAAGGGGCAATGCCACTGGATGCGATAAGGGAGCTTGCCGAGAGGATCCGCAGTTTCCAGCGCGAGCATGAGGGCAAAAATAATGCCCCTTAAAGGTTTTTTTCACCGGAACTCGAACGTGCCGGATGCGGGGGGTTGAATCAGGCATTCATGCAGGTATTTGACCAAAGCTTCCTCATTCGATTTACGCGAAAGAAAACTTGTGTGCCCGGGCGTATGGGTTATCCATAGCTCTTTGGGCCCAGTTGCCTTTTTAAACAGTTTGCAGCTGTTGTCCGCCGGGACAACCGTGTCATCAGTGCCGCATATCAGCAGGATGGGAACACCCCCGATCTTATCCACCCAGTTAACCGCGCTGTAAAAATCGCTGATGGTAAAAGTCAACGGATACACAACTGGATAGCCCAGCAAACCAAGAAGCCCGGAATGCAATGCTTTCTCCCGCACAATTCCCCGGTAGCTTGCAAACGCGCTGTCCACAATAAGCGCCTTTACGTTTTGTTTGTATCTGGAATTTGCAACCGCATAAATGGCGATACCCCCGCCCAGGCTCTGTCCGAAAACAATTATCCTGTCCTTTTGTCCCGGGCACAGGGCAACAATTTTTTCAAGGGCAGCCGCGCCGTCTGCGTTAACGCCTTTAATATCCGCCCTGCCGCCCGATTTCCCGTACCCTCTGTAATCAATGGCAAAAACTGTAAAGCCATAATCTGCAAGCCACAGGGCATTGCCAATCTGTGAACCCAGATTTTGCGCGTTACCGTGAAAATAAAGTATTGCGGCCCTGCTTCTGGTTGCGGGTTTTACAAGAAGGCCATGCAGCAAAACGCCATCACCGGTTCTGAAGTACACATCTTTAACATTGTATTTTTGCAGATCTGCTTTTGGGTAACCCCCGGAAGGATGAAAAAACTGGCCGGCGCATCCCGCAAAAAACACCAATGGCAACAATATGATCAGAATTTTCGGTTTGATGGTTTTAAATGCCTTTCTTTGATGGTTGGCCCGTAAAAGGATTATAGGGGCTGACCAGCAGTATGGCAATTATCAGCAAACGCCCTTCCCTTATGCACCCGCGGTATGATATAAAAGAGGTCCTATGAAAATCGGGATAACAGGATTTTCCAATTCAGGAAAGACCACGGTCTTCAACGCGCTGACCGGGCAGAACATAGAGACCACGGCATACGCCACAACATCAGGCGAGCCGCACGTGGCCGTTGTTGGAGTGCCGGATGAAAGGCTGGACAAGCTCTCCGCCTTCTACAAGCCGAAAAAGACAACGCGGGCCACTGTGGATTACGTGGACTACCTTGGCCTAACCAAAGGCGACCCCAAACAGAACGCCAAGGTGTTTGAGCTTATACGGGACTCCGACGCGCTTCTGCATGTTGCCAGGGCCTTTGAGGACCCCTCCGTCCCCCACCCGCTTGAAAGCGTGGACCCGCTCAGGGACGCCCAGTACCTTGAGGCCGAGCTTATATTAGGCGATCTGGCCCTTGTGGAAAAGCGGCTGGGGAAAATAAACGAGCTTGCCGGGAAAGGCAAAAAGGACAAGGGCGCGGATGCCGAAAAGGAGGTGCTTGAACGGTGCATGGAGGCGCTGGAATCCGAAACACCTTTGAGGGCCGCCGGGCTCGGCGAAGACGATCTGAAGGCGGTACGGCACCTTGGGTTTTTATCATTGAAGCCGGAGCTTGTAGTCTTTAACGTCTCCGAGGAGGCGCTTAAAAACGGTTTAGCCGCGGAGCTTGCAAAGAAAGCATCGGAAAAACTGAAGGGCAGCGTGGAAGCGCTTGCGCTTTCCGGCAAGATAGAGATGGAACTGGCCCAGATGCCGCCGGAAGATGCAGGCGCATTTCTTGAGGACCTCGGCGTAAAGGAGCCCGCCTTGAACAGGCTTATACGGGCAAGCTACAGGCTTCTTGATTACATCTCCTTCTTCACTGCGGGCGAGGACGAATGCCGGGCATGGTCCATAACAAACGGCACCCCCGCCAAAAAGGCCGCAGGGAAGATCCACTCCGATATTGAAAAGGGCTTCATCCGGGCCGAGATAATCAGCTACGAGGACTTCATGAAGGTAAACGGCTCCATGGGCGAGGCCAGAAGCCACGGTTACCTGAGGCTTGAAGGCAAGGACTACCCCATGAAAGACGGCGACATAGTAAACTTCAGATTCAACGTTTAAAGGGACCTGAAAGCTATATCCTTGTTAGAATAAAAACTCTCCTGTTATTTGCGCCGATCATCCTGAGATTCCAGCCAGTGTCACCTCTCTCACCGTTAAAACCCGGCTCAAAATTAATTCTGAAGCGAAAGAGAGAGGAAATCGCGGCAGACAAGAAGAAAAGGGGAAACCGCCCGGAGGCGTAGCACCGCTACGTTGAGGACGGTTTCTACTTAATCGACGCAGTATGCCGAGATTTCAGCCTCTTGCAGCCAGAAGTAATTTTGAGCCAGGTTCAAGCATAATAAGTAAATGGACTTTATCAGGATGAAAAAAACCGGCTATTTAGCGGAAGACAAACCCCTTTTGCGGGATGTAGACTGGCGGGTTAGGCCGGGCGAAAACTGGGTTGTGCTGGGCCTGAACGGCAGCGGAAAGACGACCCTCATCAAGCTCATTACCGGGTATGCCCTGCCCTCCACCGGGCAGATGCGGATACTGGGCAGGGATTTCGGCGGATACGACTGGAGGGAGCTTAGGAAGGAGATCGGCCTTGCAAGTTCCGCCCTTGCCGAAAAGTTCTACGCGGCGGAGACCGCAAATGAAATAGTATTAAGCGGGCTGTACGCCACCATCGGGCTGTACGATACCCCGGAAGAAAGCGCAGTTGAAAAAGCCCATGCCGCCATGGAGCTTATGGGAATTGCCGCACTGGCGGAGCGCAGGTACGCGGAGCTTTCGCAAGGGGAAAAGCAGAAGGTGCTTATAGCCCGCGCCATGGTGAACTCCCCGAAGCTCCTGTTATTGGACGAGCCATGCGCGGGCCTGGACGTGTTTGCAAGGGAAAAGGTGCTCTCCTCCATACAGCGCCTTTCATCTTCAGGCGGAGGGCCAACAATGGTGATGGTGTCCCACCACGTGGAAGAGATTGTGCCCGCCTTCACGCATGCGCTTCTGCTAAGAAGAGGCAGGGTCCATTCGTCGGGGAAGACATCCGATGTCCTCACAGAGGAAAACTTAAGCCTGTTCTTCGAAGTGCCTGTGCGCGCCGGGAAAAAGAGCGGCAGGTTTTACCTGGAGCCCCGCTAGCCAAAACCTTCCCGATAAAATCCTTTCAGAAATTTCCCTGACCGGTTTTTAATCAGGATGTACGGATTTACTACAATTTAAAATACCTTCTATAACCGCTTGAACCCTAAAAAAGGCCGTTTTTAAAGAAGTTATACCAGTTTTTTTATTTGGCACGCCTGTTGCATTCTATTACTATTAGATTTTGCAGGGTATCTGAAACCTCCTGGGACTGCCGGGTTAGTACAAGCGGGCTAACCCGGCCTTATTTTCCTGCCACTTTATTAAAACCAAAGAGGCTTGATACCGGCGCCGTTTCCTCTTGATTTCAAAGAGTCAATATGTGAGACTTTATCCGATGGAACTCACTGAAAACGCCTTGAAGGTGCTCAGGGCAAGATACCTGGTAAAAGACGAGAAGGGCAACCCCATCGAGACACCGGAACAGATGTTCCACAGGGTTGCAACCAATATTGCAAGCGCCGAAAAGCTTTACGGTGATGATGACAACGCCTGGCGGCAGCGGTTTTATTCCCTCCTGGTGCAACTGAAATTCCTGCCCAATTCGCCAGCCCTGATGAACGCCGGAAGGCGGCTGGGGCAGATAGCCGCCTGTTTCGTGCTGCCGGTTGCAGACACCATGGAAGGCATCTTCGGAACCCTGAAAAACGCCGCCCTCATACTGCAAAGCGGAGGCGGCACAGGGTTTTCCTTTTCGCACCTGCGCCCGCGGCTGGACGTGGTGCGCTCCACTATGGGCGTGGCCAGCGGCCCCGTATCTTTCATGAAAATTTACAACCAGGCAACGGACGTAATAAAGCAGGGCGGGGCAAGGCGCGGGGCCAACATGGGGATATTGCGGGTGGACCACCCGGACATCCTGGAATTCATAAGGGCAAAAAAGAACACCCGCGAGCTGACCAATTTCAACATATCGGTTGCCGTGACGGACGCATTCATGGAAGCCGTGGAAAAGGGCCTGAAGTACGGGCTTGTAAACCCCCGCACCGGCGAGGTGGCAAGCAGGCTGCCGGCAAGGGACGTATTTGACGAGATAGTCGCCTGCGCCTGGGAGACCGGGGACCCCGGCATAGTTTTTATAGACGTGATAAACAGGGCCAACCCAACCCCCCACATCGGGCAGATAGAAAGCACCAACCCATGCGGGGAGCAGCCACTTCTGCCAAACGAGGCCTGCGTGCTTGGCTCCATAAACCTCTCCAGGTACGTGGAAACGAATGGGGACAAGCCGGAGATTGATTATGACGCACTTGGGCGTGATATTGAGACAGCCGTCCGGTTCCTGGACGACTCCATAGACGTAAACCATTACCCCCTGCCGGAGATAGAGGCCATGCACAAGGGCAACCGCAAAATAGGCCTTGGCGTAATGGGGTTTGCCGACCTGCTGATGATTTTGGGAGTGGAGTACGACAGCGATGAGGGCGTGTCGGTTGCCAGACGGTTGATGGGGCGCATACAGGATGCCGCGCACCTGGCCTCGGCGGAACTTGCCCGGCAGAGGGGGGCGTTCCCCAACTTCAAGGGCTCCGTCTGGGACAGGCCCGGCGCGCCGCCAATGAGAAACGCCACTGTCACAACAATTGCGCCAACCGGCACGATATCGATAATAGCAGACTGCTCCAGCGGGATAGAGCCGGTGTTCAGGATTGCGCTGAAACGGCTGGTGCTGGACTCGGAACTCCAGGAAATAAACAGGCATTTCATCAGGATTGCGCGCGCCAGGGGGTTCTATTCGGAAGAGCTTATGGCAAAAGTCCTCAAAACAGGCATGCTGAAGGGGATTAAAGGCGTTCCCGCAGATATAAAGAGGCTCTTTAAAACAGCCCATGAAATCTCCCCCGAAAGGCATATACAGATGCAGGCCGCCTTCCAGGAAAACACCGACAACGCGGTCTCAAAAACCATAAACCTCCCCCGGCACGCTACCCGGCAGGATGTGGCAAAAGCTTACCTTTTGGCATATCATAGTGGATGCAAGGGCGTAACTGTATTCCGTTACGGCACAAAAAAGAAAGGCACCCTCGTTCAGCTTACCGAGGTTACTAATTTATCCGACCTTGCGGACTAGGGAGATACCAATGATACTCGGCGTTAATGTAGACCATGTTGCCACACTCCGGCAGGCCAGAGGCGGGTATGATCCGGAACCGGCCACTGCGGCGGCGCTGGCAATCCTGGGCGGGGCGGACGGGATAACCGCGCACTTAAGGGAAGACAGGCGCCACGTAAACGACCGCGACCTGAGGCTGCTCCGGGAATTTACAAAAGCGGAATTCAATCTGGAGATGGCCGCCACAAGCGAGATGGTGGGCATAGCCATCCAGACCATGCCGGACCTGGCCACCCTTGTCCCGGAAAAGAGAAAGGAACTTACCACCGAGGGCGGGCTGGACATGAAGGGCGATTTCCGCAAGATTTCGGATGCGATAAAAAAACTGAACGGCAAGGCAATACAGGTAAGCCTCTTTATTGATCCCGATGAAATGGCGGTAGAACGGGCAGCGAAGGCCGGGGCCCAGATGGTTGAGATCCATACTGGTTATTACGCCAACGCCTCTCGTAAAAATGCCCTGGAGGAGCTTAAAAGGGTGCAGGCCTCGGTGGCCCTGGCAAAGAGCGCGGGGCTTATGGTAAACGCCGGGCACGGGCTTAATTATACTAACGTGAAAGCCGTTGCCGGGCTGCCTGGCATCCGGGGCCTCTATATCGGCCACAGCATAATTGCGCGGGCCGTTCTTATCGGGATAAAAGACGCCGTCCGCGAGATGAAGGGGCTTATAGCCGAAGCGCGGGCGGGCTTTACCGGTTAATGATAAAGGGTGTTGGCGTGGACATTGTGGAGATCAAGCGGCTGGAGGACGCAGTGGGCCGGTGGGGCAGGCGTTTTCTGGACAGGGTTTTCACGGAACGGGAGATTGCATATTGCATGGCAAAAAGCCGCCCGGCGTCATCTTTTGCCGTAAGATTTGCCGCCAAGGAAGCGGTGATGAAGGCAGTTGGCGGCGGCGTGACCTTCCGGGAAATAGAGATAGCAAACAGGGCCGGAAAACAAGAGGCAGGCCCCCCGGAGGTGGTGAGGGCGGGAAAGCTTGAAAAGGCGCTGGCCGCATCGGGTATAAAAAACATTCATCTGAGCCTTAGCCATGAAAGGGAATTCGGCGTGGCTTTTGTTGTGGCTGAAGGGGGATAGCATGTTTGGCAATACGGCGAAAGTGAAGGAAATAATAAAAAGGCTTTCAAAAGAATATCCGGAAGCAAAGACGGAATTACATTTCGGCAATCCTTTCGAGCTTCTGGCGGCAACCATACTTTCGGCTCAGGCAACCGACGCTGGGGTAAACAGGGTTACAGAAAGGCTTTTCAAAAAGTACAAAAGCATCAGGGATTTTGCCGATGCCAATCCCGCAGAGCTGGAAAAAGACTTGTCCTCCATCAACTTCTACAAGAACAAGGCAAAGAACATAAAGGCCAGCGCACAGATAATAACGGAACAGTTCAAGGGCAATGTTCCCAAAACCATGGAGGAGCTTGTCACCCTGCCCGGCGTTGCCAGGAAGACCGCAAATATAGTGCTTACAAACGCCTTTGGCATACATGAAGGGATAGCCGTGGATACACATGTACGGAGGCTCAGTCAGAGGCTTGGCATCACCCACCATGAGGACCCTGTAAAAATCGAGCAGGATTTGATTGCGCTTACCCCAAAAGAGCACTGGGGCGGCATCTCGCACATGCTGATACTGCACGGCAGGCGCGTATGCACCGCCCGGGCACCAAAGCACAAGGAATGCGTGCTGTTTGACATATGCCCATCGAATAATATTTAACCCTGCCTCAAAACTGCTTCCGGCCAGGGAAATATTTACCCGTTCAACTTCTCTCCTTAGACCCAAGCCATGACGTAAACTTCATGACGTATGTCATATGGACAATGTCATGTTTTGGCATGATAAGATGCAGGCGGGGAAGGCAGCGGCATGCCTGGAGGAAAAGACTGAATTGGGGCATTATTTGAACAGATTGAACGGCGTAATCCGTAAAAATGTTTTAAATCAAGATGTTTCAAATTCGGGATTGAACGCTAAAAAAAATGCGCGCGCACGCGCGCGCGAGGGCTGGTGCTGCGGAGAGTGGGAGACAAGGTTGAGGCATCTTCTTTTTCTTCAAGATTTCTTGTGAGTAAAAGGGCTCTGTTTGAAAGGCTGTTGTTTTGCCTTACCCTGGGGGAGCGGGCGGTTGAGCGAAGTGGGCGCGGCGAGCCTCCCGGCAGTCAGGCGGCGGTAGCCGTTTGCCGTATTCATGTCAGCCGCGCATGGCAAGCACGGTGAGCATAGTGGAGAAAGACCGCGCCCTAATGAAGACGAACACCGCCAGCGAAAAAACCGGAGAACAGACTGGCATTGGTAAATGAACCAAGTGTTACAGAAGCGAAGTCGCTGTCCACCGAATCCCAGGAGAGGCTTATCCTTTTTTGACAATCTTTCCAACCCGGCGATAAACTCAGATATGACTTCTCTTTTCAAGGACGAGCCGCTTGCCTACAGGATGTGCCCCCGCACGCTTGAGGAGTATATGGGGCAGGAGCATATCCTGGGGGAAGGCAAGCTTTTAAGGCGCGCAATCGAGGCGGACCGCATAACCTCCCTCATCTTCTACGGCCCCCCCGGCACCGGAAAGACCGCGCTTGCCAGGATAATAGCGGGCAAGACGAAAGCCGGTTTCAAGTGGATGAACGCCGCCATCGCGGGCGTGCCGGAACTGAGGAAGGCGCTGGCGGACGCCAAGCGCGTCCGCGAATCCGGCGGAAAGACCATCCTGTTTCTGGACGAGATACACAGGTTCAACAAGCTCCAGCAGGACGCGCTGCTTCCGGACGTGGAGGAAGGCAACATAGTGTTGATTGCCGCCACTGTTGAAAACCCGTTCTTCTACATCAACTCCGCCCTGCTTTCAAGAAGCCAGGTGTTTGAGCTTAAGCCGCTTTCCGAGGCTCATCTGGTATCCATCCTGGAACGCGCTCTCCAGGACAGGCAAAGAGGGCTTGGCCATATGAATGTGGCGGCCGTGCCGGAGGCCATACGCCATTTGGCGCGCACGGCGGATGGCGATGCCAGGCGGGCGCTTTCCGCCCTGGAGCTTGCCGTGCTCACCACGCCCGCCGCCAGCGGCGGGAAGGTGGTAATCACAAAGGAAATAGCGGAGGACTCCATCCAGAAGAAGGCCGTCCTCTACGACAAGGCCGGGGACCAGCACTACGACACCATATCGGCATTCATAAAAAGCATGAGAGGGTCTGACCCGGACGCCGCGCTATACTATCTTGCCAAGATGATATACGCCGGCGAGGACCCCAGGTTTATCGCCAGGAGGCTGATCATATTCGCCTCGGAGAACATAGGCATCAAAGACCCGATGGCGCTGGTGCTGGCGGTGTCCGCGTTAAAGGCGGTGGAGTTCGTTGGAATGCCGGAAGGCAAAATCCCGCTTGCGCACGCCACGGTATATGCCGCCACGGCCCCAAAGAGCAATGCTGCATACATGGGGCTGGAACGCGCCATGAAGGACGTCGAGGAGGAAAGGACCCGGGAAGTGCCGGACCACCTTAAGGACGCCCATTACCGTGGGGCGCAGGAACTGGGGCATGGCGAAGGGTACAAGTATCCTCACAACTATCCGGGCGCGAAGGTGGAGCAGGAGTATATGCGGCAGAAAAAAAAGTACTACTTGCCGCCGGAAGAAGGCGCAGACCCCGCGGGGCCGGCCTGATGCAGCTCTATCCGGTTGCGTCCGTTGCGCTTGGCCTGGTAGAGCGCCGTATCGGCGTCGTTTAAAACCCTGTCGCCAAGTTCGCCCGCGCTGATGCCGCTGGAATCCGCTATGCCGATGCTCACAGTGACAACGGTCCCGGGGGCCAGGCGGAATGAATGGGACGCAACAGATTCCAGTATCCTGTTTGCGGGGATAAGGGACGCCTCCTTGCTGGATTCGGGCAGAAGGATTACAAACTCCTCGCCTCCCCATCTGGCAACGGTGTCCGCCTCCCTCACCGAGCTGCGCAGGATGCTTGACGTTTCAACCAGAACGGAATCTCCGGCCACGTGGCCGAAGGCGTCGTTTATTCTTTTAAAATGGTCCAGGTCTATCATTATGCAGCTGAACGGGGCTTCGTACCGCCGGGCCCGCTCTATCTCTTTTACAAGCATGTTCTCGAAGTGCCGCCGGTTGAAAAGGGATGTAAGCGGGTCTGTTACAGCCAACACCTCCACTTTGGAAAGCAGGTCCCGAAGCTGCTGGTTTTTGCGCCGCAACTCGTCCTGAAGCGCTTTTGTTCTCAAGCTGGCATATATGCGGGCGCTGAGTTCGCTGTCCATATAGGGTTTGGAAAGATAATCGTCCGCCCCGGCTTCCAGCCCGGCCACCTTGTTCTGGACGCCGGCCTTGGCCGTAAGCATGATTATGGGGATGCCACGGGTGTCATCATTCATCTTCAGCCACCGGCAGACTTCATTGCCGCTAAGGTCCGGCAGTTCAAGATCCAGGATGATCACATCGATGGGTTCGGTTTTGGCAATCTTTATGGCGGACGTGCCGTTTTCGGCCCAAACAACGTCATACCCGGCCCTCTCCAGGAAATCACTGGTGGCGGCCGCCTGGGACCTGCTGTCCTCCACAAAAAGTATCTTAGCCTTTGCCATCTGGATTTATCTTAAATCATGGAAATGGAAATATCCACATTTGCGCTGTGGCGCAGCGGCTTTAAAACGTGTTATATTGCTTCGATGCCACCTGCTCACCGTAAAAAAGAGACGCTTTTTTTCTTCATGCTTTTTCTGCTGCTGTCTGCCGTGTTTTACTACAAGCTGATAGCGGGCGGGATCCTTTACGTTTTTCCAACTGGGGACGGCTGGAACCAGAACTATCCGTTAAGGGCCTTCTACTCCGCCCAGCTGAAGCATTTTCATGTCCCTCTGTGGAACCCGTACGAATTCGCGGGCATCCCGTATATAGGGGCCATGCAGACCGGCGCGCTTTACCCAATCAACCTCATCGCGTATTTCCTTCTGCAGCCGGCCACGGCCTTCAACCTGAACATCATTTTCCATTGCGCGCTTGCGGGATTTTTCACGTTTATTTTTCTGAGGGAATCAGGCAGGTCGCGCCTGGCGTCCGCCACGGCAGGGATGCTCTTCTGCTTTTCAGGCTACCTGGCCACTGTTCACGATGACACGGCCATACAGAACACATCCGTCTGGCTGCCGCTTGTCCTTTACACAATAGAGAGAATGAGGAAGGCCGCCCCACGGGCAGAGATGCTGCGTTGGGCAGCGGCCCTTGCGCTTTCGGTAGCGGTGCAGGCGCTTGCCGGCAATTTCCAGATTTTCATGTATTCAATGGCGGTGGCGTTGTTCTATTTCCTTTACGCCCTGCCGGAAGCGCCGAAGGCATCCAGGCCCGCGCTGCTGATTTGCTTCGGGCTTGGGCTTGGGCTTGCGGCCGCAATCTCGTCCGTGCAGATTTGGCCCACGCTGGAACTGTCACGCATCTCCGTGCGGGACCATATAGCCGGTTCGCTGGGGACGTTTTTCTCTCATGCATATCATATGTATCCCAAGGACATACCCTCGGCGCTGTTTCCGTTTCTGTACCGGGGGGACCTTGGGAGGAAACTGCTCAGGCCGGAAGACTCGGTAAGTTTTTACATCGGGATACTTCCCCTGGCCCTCGCGGTTTCCGCTGCAATTAAAGGTTTCAGGACATCAAGGTGGACCAGTTTCTGGTCTGTATTGGCGGTGTTCGCGCTGGTGCTGTCCATGGGCACGATGACGCCGCTTGGTGCGCTGCTTGTGCACATGCCTGTGTACGGGCTTTTCCGTGCCCATGGCAGAAATATCTTCGAGCTTTCTTTTGCAGTGTCCGTCCTGTTTGCCGAAGGGATAGACGGGGCCATGCGCCGCCGGGGGGACTCGCGGCTGGCAATGCTTTTACTGTTATCCATACCCGCAGTGTGGGCCGCGCTCCTTGTGTGCAGTTTTTTTGCGCAGCCGGGCTTCCTTGGGGCCTTTACTCCCGGCAATTCCGCCGTAACATTCTCATTGGCAATGTCCGTCCTGTACATCATCTGCCTGGCGCTTTTTGAAAAAATAAAACTCAAGCCGTTCTTCTGGGCCGCGCTTGTCCTGGCGGCGTTCGAGACCGTCAGGATCTTTGCCCCTTATGAGATAACCGGCAAGCCGCTGGCCGGGGTTAAAAAAGCCTGCGCCGGCGCGGGATATCAAACACTGCAAAAAACGGAATCCGCCCAAAATCCGTTCAGGGTAATGAATATCTTTTCTCCGGAACTGATAAATGTTACCTGCGGGCAGCAAGTGTTTAACTCCTACGATCAGCTTGAGCTTGATGACTATGCCTACCTGTTCGATGTGGACCCGATGTCATACACCATGTACTCAGACGAACTTATATCCGGCAATTCCATATTGAGCATGGCAGGCGTTAAATGGATAGCCATAAAGCAGGACCAGCTTGCCGGGCTTGGTTATCCGCTTGAGGCAGGGCTCAGGGCTTCAACGGGTGTTTCAAAAGAGGTTGCGCTTGGCTCCGATGATTCACCCAAGATAATTCCTCCTCCGGACGACAAGACAAAAGACACAATCAGCTTCAGCCCCGGCATGAAGGCCACCCCCGGCACATATCTGCTTACGTTCAGCGCAATGGCCCTTCAGAAAGGCGCAAGCCTGCGCGCCGAGTTTTCAGATGAAAACAAGCCCTACAGGTTTACCACCATACCGCTTTATACCTATCCTGGCGTGCTGGGCCGGAAGCCACGCACATTCCACAGGGTGCTCTTCCACCCGGCTGAGGGGCCGGTCACCATATTTCTAAGCGCGCCGCTTAGAAAAGAGGTTGAGATAACCGGCATCTCCTTATCGAAGCTGGAACCGGGAGGGCCGCTGCCCATATCGGTTAAAAGCGGAGGCGAGGTCTACAGGAAGGCTTTCGAGACCACCGGCTGGACATACTTTGAAAACCTGAACGCGCTTCCAAAGGCCTATATGGTCCGCGGTATTGTACCGGTTTCCGGCCTGGAGCAAACCAAGTACCTTTTAGAGACTGGCCAGATAAACCCCGCGGTGCTGGCTACTGTTTCTTCCCGCGAAATGGACGGCGGCACGCAAACGGCATTCAGCGGAGGCACTGCAAGCATTACCCATTACGGCCTTGAAGATGTGGATATAACAGCCTCGGCAGGCCAGGCAGGCGGCTTTCTGGTGCTTGCTGACCAGTTCTACCCCGGCTGGCAGGCGTATACCGACGGCAAAAGTACAAAGATATACAGAACTGACGGGGTAATGAGGGGGATAATCGTGCCGCCAGGCGCGCACAAAGTCCGTTTCGTGTACAGGCCTCAAGTCTTTTACGCCCTTTCCGTCCTTAGCGGGTTTACATTCCTGGCCTGCCTGGGAGTTCTGCTGCCGCCCAGGCGAAAATAATTCAAAAGCAGCCGGTTTGGTGTAAATTATCATGATGAGCCAAAAACGCGTTCTGATAGTGGAGGATGAAAAGGACATACGCGGCCTCCTGGACTATAATCTTAAAAAACAGGGTTACGCAACCGAAGTTGCCGCCACAGGCACTGAAGCGCTGAACATGTCGAAAGGCGGGAAATACGATCTCATACTGCTGGATCTTATGCTGCCAGGCATGGACGGCATGGAGCTTTGCAGGGCACTGAAAGGCAACCCGGAGACCTCCGGCATCCCGGTTATAATGCTTACAGCCAGGGCGGAAGAGATTGACAAAGTGCTGGGCCTGGAACTTGGCGCGGACGATTACGTTACAAAGCCATTCAGCCCAAGGGATCTTCTGGCAAGGATAAAGGCCGTGCTAAGGCGGACAGGAGAAAGGGAAAAGGCCGCGCCGGGCAAACAGCTGAAAACCGGAGATATAGTCATAGATACCGAAAAATATATTGTTAAGAAGGGCGGGGCCTCGCTGGATTTGTCCGCCATAGAATTCAAGCTTCTGCTGTATATGGCTGAGAGACCCGGAAAGGTGATGGGCCGGGATTTCCTGCTGGATGCCGTATGGGGCAGAGAGGCCTACGTGGAGCCGCGGACCGTGGACGTTCACATACGCAGGCTAAGGGAAAAAATAGAGGACGACCCTTCGGAACCAAAGCTGATACTTACAAAAAGAGGCGTGGGGTATTTCTTCGGGAGTGACGGCAATTGAGCGCATCCATTGCGATAGTGCTCGCCATACCGGCGCTGGCGGCTTTATACCTGCTATACAGGATAATCATCATAACCTTGCACTTCAGGCAACTGGAGGAGTTCTCCGCAGGCCTGGCCGCAGGCAACCTGCAAAGGAGGCTTTACCTGCGGGGAAGGCACGGGTTTTCAAGAATAGTGTCCAATTTAAGCGTGGTGGCCGCCCTCCTGGAAGAAAAGATGCGCGAAACAGACTTCCTTAAAAGAAGGACAGACCAGATACTAAAGAGCATACCTTCCGGGATCGTTGTGCTGGATTCCAAAAACCGCGTCAGGTCTGCAAATCCGGTTTTCGAGCAGATGTTTCACTACAGGCAGACGACCGGCAAAAAAGGCATCACAGAGGCAACTAACATATCCTCCGTAAATGCGCTTATCGAAAGCGCGAGAAACGAAAACTCCGGAAAGACCGAGACTTACCAGGTAAATTCCAAATATGTAGAGACCTCTGTTGTCCCGTTTGCGGGTGACCAGGAAAAATACGCAGGCGCGGTGATGATCTTCAGAGACGTAACAGGGGAAAAAAGGATAGACGAGATACGCAGGGACTTTGTGGCAAACGTCTCTCATGAACTGAAAACACCGGTTACCGCCATAAAGGGCTATGTGGAAACCCTGCTGGACGGCGCGCTGGACAACCGGGAAGACGCGGTGAAATTCCTGAACATAGTAAAGTTCCAGTCCGAACGGATGGACCAGCTTGTAAAGGATTTAATAACGCTTTCCAGGATAGAATTCGGCGCCGTGCCGATGGAGATTGCGGCGGTTTCCCTGTCTGGCATAGTGGACGGCGCGGCCTCGCTTTTTATGGAGAAGGCCAATGCCAAGGGGCTTTACATTAAAAAAGAGATACCCGGGCAATGCGCGGAGATCCAGGCGGACCCGATGCGCCTTACTCAGATAATCACAAACCTGCTGGACAACGCGATAAAGTATACGGACACCGGCGGGGTAACAATACGCGCAAGGGAGGACGAACATTACAGGTGCGTGCTTACCATCCAGGACACCGGCATCGGCGTGCCCAAGAAATTTATCTCCCGCCTGGGCGAAAGGTTTTTCCGCGTGGACCCTTCCCGCTCCCGTGAACTGGGCGGCACCGGGCTTGGGCTGGCCATAGTAAAGCACCTTGTTCTGGCCCACGGCTGGAAGATGAATATAGACAGCGAACCCGGCAAAGGCACAACGATACGTATTTACATGCCCTGATTTACTGGAATGGGTGCCCCTAGTTTCCCAACTGGCCGGCTATAGCTTCCGGCGTGAAACCCAGATTTAACCTTACTGTAACATTCCTGTAACATTCACCCTTATATAATTTATTGCTGATTCACTCTGGAGGAGCATGAAATTCAAGTATAGCCCCATGGATTGGGTATTCAAGGTGGTCACAGCAGCGGCGGCCCTGACCATTGTTGTTATATTTGCCGGAATACTGGTGGTGCTCATTCGTGAGTCGAGCCCAGCGATAAAGGCTTTCGGGGTCTTTAAATTCATCTTCTCTACGGATTGGGATCCGGTAAAAGAGTCCTTCGGCGCGGCAACAAACCTTTTCGGCACGCTTGTGACCACATTTCTGTCGCTTCTTCTTGCCCTGCCGGTTGCCATAGGCATCGCGATATTCCTGACCGAGATAGCCCCGTCATTTCTTAAAGGGCCGTTCGGCGTAGCCATAGAGATGCTGGCCGCCATACCAAGTATCATTTACGGCATGTGGGGGCTGTTTACGCTGTCGCCTCTGATGGGAAACCACATAGAGCCTTGGCTTCAAAACACCATAGGGAAACTCCCGCTGGTAGGCATATTGTTCCAGGGCACCCCGATGGGGGTGGACCTTCTTACGGCCAGCCTGATACTGAGCATAATGGTTATCCCATTTACCGCAAGCATAGCCAGGGATGCCTTCCAGCTTACGCCAGCCATCGTGAAGGAATCCGCATATGCCATGGGGGCCACCAAGTGGGAAGTTGTAAAAAACGTGGTGCTGCCGTATTCCAAGCTGGGTGTTTTCGGAGGGGCGGTGCTGTCGCTTGGCCGGGCCCTGGGCGAGACCATGGCCGTTGCCTTTGTGCTGGGCAACAACCACCAGATAACAAAATCGCTTTTCGATGCCGCGGCCACCATTACCGTAACACTGGCAAACGAGTTCACCGAGGCCAGCGGACGCATTTATCTTTCGTCGCTTTTTTATATCGCGCTTCTGCTTTTTGTGCTGAGCTTTGTTCTGCTGACCATGGCTAAGTTGCTGCTTTTTAAAACCGGAAAACAGGAGAGCCCCAGGTAATGCGGGTGGTTTTATGAGCGAGAGGACCAGGAAAATCGAGAGCGCGCTTGCGCTTGTATTAAGCACCGTGGCTGCATTAGTGGGGCTGTTCTGGCTTGTTTTCATATTGGGCGACTTAATAATGAAGGGGGCCTCCGCTTTGACGCCTTCACTGTTCCTGCATAACCCTACTCCTGAAGGGGTTGAGGGCGGCGGGCTTAAAAATGCCTTCGTGGGCCAGGGGCTGATAACCCTGTTTGCCACGCTTTTTGGAGTGCCAATAGGGCTGCTTGGCGGCACATTTCTGGCCGAATACGCCGGGCATGGCAAGGTGACAAGGACGATAAGCGCGCTGTCGGATATAATGATAAGCGTGCCTACAATGGTTGTGGGCACGTTCATATACGCCGTTATGGTTAAACCACTGGGGCATTTTAGCGGATGGGCCGGTTCCGTGGCGCTGGCCGTTGTGATGGTTCCCGTAGTTCTGAGGACCACTGAAAACATGCTACGGCTTGTGCCATGGACGCTCCGGGAAGCCGCCTTCGCCCTGGGCGCGCCAAAATACAAGGTGATAACCCAGGTGGTATACAGGGGGGCGATTACGGGCATATTCACGGGCGTGCTTCTGTCCATAGCGCGCGTGGCCGGGGAGACGGCGCCGCTTTTGTTTACGTCCTTCAGCAATAATTTCTTTTCTACTGATATGAAGGGGCCGGTGGCGTCGCTTACCGTGACCATATTCCAGTACGCCATGGGGCCGTATGACGACTGGCACCAGCAGGCATGGGCCGCCGCCCTGGTAATAACGCTTTTTATTCTTGTAATCACCATAGTGGGGAGGATATTTATAAAACTGAGGTACGGAAATAAATGAATATTGATTTTGACGTAAAGGGGCTGAACTTTTATTATCCGGGCGGGCACCATTCCCTTAAAAACATAAACCTGCAGGTGTACAAACACTCCATTACCGCCCTGATAGGCCCGTCTGGCTGCGGCAAGACCACCCTGCTGAGGTGCTTCAACCGCATGCACGACCTTTATCCAGGCAATCGCTACGAGGGGGAGATACTCTTTGAGGGCAGAAATATACTGACCCAGGGCGTGGACCTGATAAGCCTTAGAAGCCGGATTGGTATGGTCTTTCAGAAGCCAACGCCCTTTCCGATGACCATATTCGACAACATCGCTTACGGGCTGAAACTGCGCGGGGTAAAAAAGCGGGGCCTTTTGTCGGAAAAGGTGGAGCATGCGCTTATACAGGCGGCCCTGTGGAACGAGGTGAAAGACAAGCTGCACCAGAGCGCCTATGCTCTTTCGGGCGGGCAGCAGCAAAGGCTTGTTATAGCAAGGGCGCTGGCCGTAGAGCCCGAAGCCATTCTTTTTGACGAGCCTACCAGCGCGCTGGACCCCATATCCACGGCCAAGATAGAAGAGCTGGTTGAGGAGCTTAAAAAAGATGTTACAATCTTAATCGTTACTCACAATCTTCAGCAGGCGGCCCGCGTGTCGGAGTGGACGGGGTTTTTGATGCTTGGGGAGCTGGTGGAGTTCGAAAAGACCGAGCAGATGTTCACCTCCCCAAGGGAGAAGCTGACTGAAGATTACATAACCGGCCGGTTCGGCTAGAATAAGCCGGGCTGATCTGGTGTTAAATACTGAAAAAGGGGAAAGGTAATGCCGGTAAGGGAAGAAGACTTCAGGAAACTCAGGGACAACCTGCTTTCGATGGCCGCCTTGACGCAGGCGGCAATACACAACAGCGTTGTGGGCCTTGTAGAAAGGGACCAGAAACTGGCCAACGAGGTAATCCAGGGCGACAGGCGCATAAATTCCCTGGACGTGCAGATAGATGAGGAATGCATAAACCTGCTTGCCCTCCGGCAGCCAATGGGCAGGGACCTGCGGTTCATAACCACCGCCATGAAGATAACGACCGACCTGGAGCGCATCGCCGACAACGCGGTAAATATTGCCGAGCGCGCCCTGGAGCTTGATACCGAACCCCTGCTTAAACCTTATGTGGACATACCAAGGATGAGCGAGATAGCCCAGAACATGGTGAAACGCGCCATAGACGCCTTTTTGAACGAGGACGTGGAGGCCGCCATACAGGTAATAAGACAGGACGACGAGATTGATGACCTCAACGATTCCGTGCTTAACGAGCTTACCTTCATAATGACCCAGGACCCCGCCACAGTTTCACGCGCCGTAAAGCTCTCATATGTTTCAAAATACCTGGAGCGCATCGGCGACCACGCAACCAATATTGCGGAGATGGTTGTTTACATGGTTAAAGGCAGGATAATCCGCCACATGCTGCCGTCCGAATTCGAAAAACTGGAAGGCGACGTCTAGGCCGTCAGGGCTTTTCCTCCTAGGCGAAAAGCCTCAGGAAATCCGCAACCGCATTGCCGCCAGCCGCTGGCTGCACCCTGTTTATAATGGCCTGCACGGAAGGGTGCAGGAAACTTAAAAACGCATCCGGATAAAACCCTATCCAGAAGACAAGCGCCGCCATCGGGGCCAGAGTAATAAATTCCCTGGCGGAAATATCGGAAAATCCCTCCAGCTTCGGGTTGACAGACTGGAAAAACATCCTCTGATATAGCCACAGCATGTATCCCGCGCCTATGATGATCCCGGTTGCCGCGATCGCGCCGGCTGCCTTGTTGGCAGTAAACCCGCCCAGCAGGATCAGGAATTCGCCCACAAAGCCGTTTGTGCCCGGCAGCCCTATGGCCGCCAGCGTAAACAGCATGAACAGCCCGGCATACACCGGCAGCACGGTGGCCGCGCCGCCGTAATCGGAAATCTGCCTTGAATGCGTCCTTTCATATATAATGCCAACACACAAAAAGAGCGCGCCGGTAACTATGCCGTGGTTCAGCATTTGCAGAATGCCGCCCTCCATTCCCTGGACGTTAAGGGCGAATATCCCAAGGGTCACAAAACCCATATGGCTTACCGAACTGTACGCTATCAGCCGCTTCAAATCCGTCTGCGCAAGGCACACTATGCCGCCATAGATTATCGCTATAACGGAAAGCACCATCATGGGCATGGCCATTGCGCGGGAGGCGTCCGGGAACATGGGAAGCGAGAACCTTAAAAACCCGTAGGCCCCCATCTTTATAAGCACGGCGGCAAGTATAACGCTGCCAGCCGTTGGGGCCTCGGTATGGGCGTCCGGCAGCCACGTGTGCACTGGGAACATGGGCACCTTTACTGCAAAGGCCGCAAAAAACGCCCAGAACAGCCACATCTGCATGGAAAGCGGGTACTTCATATTGGCAAGGTGCTGGATATCGAAGTCCCTGCCCGCGTGCAGGTACAGGGCGATTATGCCCACCAGCATCAGCACGCTGCCCACAAGCGTATACAGGAAGAACTTGATCGCCGCATACAGCCTGTTGGGCCCGCCCCATACGCCTATTATCAGATACATGGGTATCAGCATGGCCTCCCAGAACACGTAAAAGAGGAAGAAGTCCACCGAGCAGAAAACGCCTACCATCGCGCCCTCTATCAGAAGGAGCGCCATGTAGAATTCCTTCACCTTGTCCTTTACGGAATTCCATGAGATGATCACGCAAAGTATGGTGACCAGCGTGGAAAGCAGCACAAAGAGCACGCTTATGCCGTCCACCCCCACATGGTAATCGATATTGAAGGGCGGTATCCAGCTGTACCATTCCACAAACTGCATGTTGGAGGTGGTCTTGTCGAAGAAGATAAAAAGCGGCACAGACGCAGCGAACACAAGAAGGCTGGTAATAAGTGACAAGACCTTAATGAGGCCGGCCTTTTCCTTTTTTATCAGGCCGATTGCAAACGCGCCTATTACGGGCAGAAATATAAGTGTGCTTAACACCGGATATCCAGCCGTATATCCAAAGTTCGCCATAACGGTTATCCCCCCATTGCCTTCCAAAAGACAAGTGCAGCGGCGATGAAAGCAAATATGCAAAACGCCATTATTGCAGCATAGTCCTGCAGCATGCCCGTCTGGAGCTTCCTGAGCTTCCGCCCGAAGGAGTCTATTGCCCTTGGAACGCCGTTGACCACGCCTTCAATCACCTTGCCGTCGCTTGTGCCCGCTATGAAATTCCGGGCCGTCCAGAACGCGGGTTTCACTATAATGAAATTGTACAGTTCATCAACATAATATTTGTTCCAGAGCACCTTGTGTATGCCCGGGAGCTTTTGCTTAAGCGCCTTTGCAGTCTCCGGCTTCCACATGTACATGTATGCGGCTATCAATATGCCAAGCAGGCCAACGGCAACCGAAAGCCCGGTAACCATTGCTTCACCGGATACGGCAGATTCCGCGCCGCCGGGAACATTTACAAACACCGGCGAAAGGAACGCGCCGAATTTATCCGGCTGGCCGATCCCAAGGGCATCTCCGATAAAGGACGGCAGCCCCACCCAGCCCGCAGCCACAGCGCCTATGCCCAGTATGGCAAGCGGCACGGTCATCGATTTTGGCGCTTCATGAAGATGGTGCTCCAGTTCATGTCCTCCCCTGAATTTGCCATGGAAGGCCAGAAAGAACAGCCTGAAAGAATAGAATGCCGTAAGCAGTGCGGCCAGGGTGCCGAGGCCCCAGAGCAATATACCAATGCCACCGGCTGAATAGGCTTTCCAGAGTATCTCGTCCTTGCTGAAGAAACCGGCGAAACCCGGAATGCCCGAGATCGACAGGGATGCCGCCAGGAACGTCCAGTACGTAACCGGCATATACTTTTTAAGCCCGCCCATTTTCTGGATGTCCAACTCGCCCTGCATCGAATGCATCACCGAGCCTGCGCCAAGAAACAGCAGCGCCTTGAAAAAAGCATGCGTGTACAGATGGAATATGCCCGCTCCGTAAGCCCCCACCCCGCAGGCCAGGAACATATAGCCAAGCTGGCTTATAGTGGAATAGGCTATTATCCGCTTTATGTCGTTTTGCACAAGAGCAATCGTTGCCGCAAACAGGGCCGTTACTGCGCCTGTCAGCCCCACCACGGCCATGGCCAAAGGAGACAGGCTGAATATGGGGTTGCATCTTGCAACCATAAATACACCTGCCGTCACCATCGTTGCCGCGTGTATAAGAGCGCTTACCGGCGTGGGGCCTTCCATGGCGTCCGGAAGCCATATGTGCAAAGGCAACTGCGCCGACTTGCCAACGGCCCCGCAAAACAGAAGAAGCGATATCAGCGTGGCAAGCGGCACGGATAGCCCAAACAGCATTACGGTTTTTCCGGCAAGCACGCCAGGGGCGGACTGGAAGACCGGCCCGTAATGCAGCGTGCCGAAGGCAAGGAATATCATGAACACGCCAAGGCCAAAACCAAAGTCCCCGAAGCGGTTTACTATGAAGGCCTTCTTGCCCGCATCAGCCGCGGACTTCTTTTCGTACCAGAAGCCTATCAG
This sequence comes from Nitrospirota bacterium, assembly GCA_021813405.1. Taxonomy (GTDB): domain Bacteria; phylum Nitrospirota; class Thermodesulfovibrionia; order Thermodesulfovibrionales; family JdFR-88; genus JAKAKS01. Next base: position 65,929 of record JAKAKS010000038.1, on the reverse strand, counting down.
GAAATAAGAGCAGAGCCCGACCGCCTCCCACCCGAAATAAAGTTGCAGGAAATTGTTGGACATTATCAGCATAAGCATGGAAAACGTAAAGAGGTTCAGGTAGGCAAAGAACCTGTAAAATCCCTTGTCCCCGCGCATGTAGCCGGTGGAATATATGTGCACAAGCAGGCTTACGGTGGTAACCACCACAAGCATAACAGCCGTAAGCTGGTCTATAAGGAAGCCAACGCTCACACTGAAGCCGCCGGACACTATCCAGGTATAAAAGTCCCTCGAGACAATTGTGCCGCCGGCAACCTGCGCCACAGTGTACATCGCGGCCGCCCAGGACAGAAATACCGCCGGTATCGCCACCAGGTGCGCCTTGCCCTTTATCAGCCCCCTGCCCAGGGTTATGTTGATTATGAACCCCAGCAGCGGGAGGGCCGGTATAAGCAAATAAAGGTGGTCCATTTATCCTTTCATCTGCTTTATCTCGTCCACATGTGCGGACAGCCTGTTTCTTACCACGGAAACCAGAATGGCAAGCCCCATGGCCGCTTCGGCGGCAGCCACAGTGATTATGAATATCACCATCGTATGCCCTCTTAAATCGTTCAGAAAATGGGCAAACGCCACGAACAGGAGATTCACGGCGTTAAGCATTATCTCTATCGAAAGAAACATCATTATTATGCTGCGCCTGGTCAGGAAGCCAAACACCCCCACCATGAAGAGCGCCAGGCCAAGCCATACATACCACTGCACCGGGACCATTTACCTGTCCTCCCTGCCGGCAAGCGTTATAGCCCCTACAACGGCAACAAGCAGGATTAGCGAGGCTATCTCGAACGGAAGTATGTAATCCGTGTACAGAACCCTGCCCAGTATCTTGGTATGCGTTTCGGCGGATATAACCTGGGGCGTATAAGGGCCCATCGCGCCAAGCCGGACCTTGCCGGACAGGATTACCGCCAGAAGCAGAAGCCCGGTTGCAATGCTAAGCCCGAACGGCCACACGCTGGAGAAACGCTCCCCGCCGGTCTCTTCCCGTATATTCAACACAAACACCACAAATAGGAAAAGCACCAGTATGGCCCCCGCATATACTATCACCTGCACGGCCGCAAGGAATTCCGCGCCCAGGCCTATATACATCACGGCCATATGAAAGAACATAACTATTACAAGCAATATTGCATGCACCGGGTTTTTGTTTGTTACGGCCAGCAGCGATAAAAGAAGTATCGCCGCCGCCAGGTATCCAAATACAATTGGGTTCATCCGGTCTTTTTCCCCTCCACCGCGCCATTTCCGCCGGGTCCTTTTTTGTGGCGGGCCTGTCCCTCATAGACCTTGAACTGGTCAGCCAAAGGGGTCCAGAATTTCCTGAAATACTCCCGCCCTCTGTCCCCGGCCATGAACTTGTCCCAGTTATCAAGCAGTTTTTCCTTGGTCATGTACAGCTCATCCCTGGTATAGGAAGAGTACTCGTAGTTTTCAGTAAGCGCCACAGCGCCAACAGGGCAGGCCTCCACGCACATGGCGCAGTAAACGCAGCGGAGGAGTTCTATATCATAACGGTCTATTACTTTCTTGCCGGTATCCGGGTCCTCTTTCGTGTATATGTAGATGCACTGGGAAGGACAGACCGCTCCGCAAAGCCCGCAGGCGATACATTTTTCCTTGCCGGTGCTGGGGTCCCTTACAAAGGCGTGCTGCCCCCTGAATCCAGGCTTCACATCCGGCTTCTCCTTAGGATATTGCCTGGTAACGGCGTGCGAGAACATGGACTTCAGCGTAAGCGCCATCCCTTTTGCTATCTCGGCCAGGAATATGGTCCTGGCTATCTTTTTAAAATCAACCTTCATGCTTTCACCAGCAGTTTTACCGCCCCGGTCAACACTATATTAAACAGGGCAAGCGGTATAAGGAACTTCCATCCAAGTTTCATGAGCTGGTCGTACCTGTACCTTGGCACCGTGGCCCGCACCCAGTAGAAAAGGAAGATCATCAGGTAGAGTTTTATCAGCAGCCAGGCAAAGGGCACGTAAGGTATATGGAACGGGCCCGTCCAGCCCCCCAGAAAACATGTTATGGCCACAAGGGACATGCCTATCATGCCGATATACTCGGCCACGTAGAAAAGCGCAAATCTCATGCCGCTGTACTCCGTGAAGTACCCGGCAACAAGCTCGCTCTCGGCCTCTGGCAGATCGAAGGGCGTGCGGTTTGTCTCGGCAAAGGCCGACACCATGAAGACAAAAAACCCAAGAATCTGAGGGATGGCGAAGATGCCAAGCGGGTATTTCTGCTGCGCCTTTACAATCTCGGCAAGGTTAAGTGAGCCGGCCATCATCATAACGCCAACCAGGGAGAGGCCCATGGCCACTTCATAGCTTATCACCTGGGCGGAAGACCTCAGACCTCCAAGAAACGAATATTTCGAATTGGAGGCCCACCCGGCCATGATAACGCCGTAAGCCGAAAGCGACGACATGGCAAGGATATAAAGCAGCCCTATATTGATGTCCGCTATCACGAAACCGTTGAATATCGGGATAACCGCTATCGCGCTCATGGTTGCGAATATGGAGATAACAGGAGCAATAAAAAATACCGGCTTGTCCGCGGAGGCCGGTATGACGTCCTCCTTGAAGAAGAGCTTTATAAAATCCGCTATCGGCTGCAAAAACCCGTGCGGCCCAACCCTCATAGGGCCAAGCCTCACCTGCATGTGCCCAATCGCCTTTCTTTCAAAATAGGTTGCCCACGTCACATGCACCATCAGCACGCCCACTATGACGGCCACCTTGATGATTATGATTGCCAGTTGAAGGGCAACGCCTGCGGCGCCAGCCGCACCCGGTGCGCCCTGGATGCCCTGGCTGGTCCCCATCCATAAATCAAACAGGTTCATGCCTTCTCCACCTTCAGCCCATCGGCAACGGCAATGGGTATCATGGTCTCCGGGTCCAGCCTGTATCCGGCAAGCCCCATGGCCCCGGCGCCCTTGAAAACATTACTGGCATATATCACGCCTTCCGGCACATCCGCGCACAGTTCCACTTTAAATTTAAAAGCGCCGTTTGCTCCGGACACCTTCGCCACCTGCCCTTTTTCAAGCCCAAGCCTTTCAGCGTCCCCATTGGACAGAATGGCCCTCGGCCCGCCGTCTATCTTTAAAAGCGCCCTGGAGTTGCGGCCCATGTAACCGTTGTGGGCAAGCGGCCTGTGCAGGGCAAGCCTGAATCCAGGCAGGCGCTTTTGCGCATCCGCATCGTTTATCATCTGATTTATCAGATCACGGCTGTTTTCAAACAGTGCGGGGGTCCGCCTCATCACCGGCGGCTTGCCGTTATAAGGCCATACCGGCCCATTTTCAATGTCCTTGTAAGCAAGCCCGGCATGAACGCTGGAGACTTTTGCTATTTCGTCCATTATATCCGATGTTTTGTTGTAAGCCATATCAAGCGAAAGCCTGCTGCCAACACCGGCCAGCACCCGCCAGTTTTCTGGCCGGTCTGCTTTTATAATAGCTTTTTTAAGCAACTGTATTCTCTTTTCAAGATTGGTGTAAGTGCCTTCTGTTTCGGCCCAGCCTGAGGCCGGCAACACCGCATGGGCAAGCCCTGATGTTTCAGTGTGGAAAATATCCTGCACGATAAGCAAGTCCAGTTTTTTAAGAGCTTGCGTTACAGCATCGCCGCCTGGAAGGCTGAACACCGGGTTTTCGCCTAGTATCCAGAGCGCCTTGAGCCCGCCGCTTGCAGCGGCTTCTATCATCTCCATTAGCGTGAGCCCTTTTTCGGAGTTGGAACCCCCGCCCGGCAGCAGTTCAGGCGCGCAGCCCACATCAGCCAGCCCCTGCTCGTTGGAGAGTTCGGACATCAGAAACACTTTTGCATGGAGCATATATGCAATGGCAGCCAAAAGCAGAGCGTTTGCCTTTCCCATCCCGTAAGAGGCAAGTTCACGCCCGGCTATTATGCTTGGATTATGCGTTTCAGCCAGGATTTTGGCGGCTGATTTTATGTCCAGGGCCGCCGCTCCGGAAAGTTCCGAAACCTTACCGGCGGAAGGCAGGATATCCTGCCACCTGCCGATTGCCTCTCCAAGCGAATTGTTGTCTCCTGTTACGGGCCTGATATTAAATATCTCCTTGAGCAGACCGGCCAGAACAACGCCTTCCTGGCCTGGCGCGCAATTGAGAGACAGAGACCTGTGCCTTTTCATACCCGGGGCATATCCTATGGTTATAACAGGCTTGTTCAAGCGGGATGCCGCCCTGGCCTGAAGCCCAAGCACGGGATTAAAACTGGTTGGGTCGCCGCCAACTGTGAGTACCGCGCCGGATATCTTTATGCCTTCCATAAGGTTGGCAGTTGCGCCTGGCCCCAAAGCCTGTTCGATAATCTGCTGCACCGGCAGAAGCCCCAGCCTGGAAATAGAATCGATATTGTTTGAGCCAAGCCCCCGCATTATCTTCTGCAGCAGATAGCCATCTTCATTGGTGCATCCCCCGCCCACTATCGCACCGACAGACTGAGGGCCGTGCTCCCGGGTAATCTTTGCCAGGTTTCCGGCAATGAAGTCATAGGCTTCTTCCCAGCCGGCCGGATCCAGTTCGCCGCACTTGTTGCGCAGGAGCGGCTTTGCCAGCCTTTGAGGGCTGGCTACGTAATCGTATCCAAAGCGCCCCCGGCAGCATAGCAGGCCCTTGTTAACGCCCGCCCCGAAATCCGGAGTCACCCTTTTTATCTCCTCGTCCCGCACTTCCAGCGCAAGCGTGCAGCCAACGCCGCACCAGGAGCATATGGTGTTTACTTTTCTGTCCATCTGCCATGGCCTGTAAGAGTACCTGTGCAGCCGGGACATTATGGAACCAACCGGGCATACGCTTAAGCAGTTTCCGCAATATTCGCAATCGTACCGGCCGCCGGAAAATGGTTCTATGTAGGACTTGTTCCCCCTGCCCACTGCGGATATTGCGTATGCGCCCTGCACCCCTTCGCACATCCTTACGCACCGGGTGCACAATATGCAGCGCTGCATGTTGCGGACTATTATGGGGTCGTCCGTGTTCTCCGGATATGCCCTTTTGCCTTCCTCAAACCTGCCCGCGGCCGCCCCGTATTTGACTGTGAGGTCCTGAAGCTTGCATTCCCCGGCCTTGTCGCACACTGGGCATTCAAGCGGATGGTTTATAAGCAGGAATTCCAGCATGGCCTTTCTGGCCTGGGCAACCTGCGGGGTTTCCGTGCGCACTACCATACCGTCGGCCACGCTCACTGTGCACGAGGTCTGAAGGCGGGGCATCTTCTCCACTTCCACAACGCACAGCCTGCACCCGCCCCAAAGCTCCAGTGAGGGATGGCTGCACAGCGTGGGGATCTCGATGCCTGCTCCTCTGGCCGCTTCCAGTATGGTCACGGGCTTTTCAAGCTCTATCTTTCTGCCGTCTATGGTAACGGTAATCATGCCGCGGGCCTGCCACTGCCCGCGTCCGGGCTTTTAACGGAGTTTTCATAAGGGCAGCGGCCACCCATGTGGGCCTCGAAATCCGCCCTGAAATGCTTTATGAAGTTCAGGGCCGCAAAAGCAGCGCCGTCGCCAAGCGGGCAGAAGGTCTTGCCTATGATGTTATTGCAGATGTCCTCAAGCAGGGCAATATCTGAATGCCTGCCGCCGCCCGCCTCTATTCTTTCAAGCACCGTCCTTAACCAGCCTGTGCCCTCCCTGCAAGGCGTGCACTTTCCGCAGGATTCGTATTCGAAAAATTTCAGCGCCCTCCATGCCACTTTCACCATGCACGTGGTCTCGTCAAATACTATCACCGCTCCGGAGCCAAGCATGCTGCCGTATCGGGGCAGGGATATAAAATCCATCGGGCAGTCCGCCATACCCGCCGTAAGCACGGGCGCGGAGATGCCGCCAGGTATTACCGCTTTAAGCGCCTTGCCTCCTTTAACGCCTCCGGCATGGTTATGGATTATCTCTTTAAGCGGGGTCCCCATCGGAAGCTCGTATAAGCCCGGCCTGTCCACGTGTCCGCTTACCGGAAACAGCTTGTTGCCGGGGCACTGCGGGTTTCCTATTTTCAGGTATGCCTCCGCCCCCGCCTCCATTATGAAAGGCAGGTTGGCAAGTGTCTCCACATTGTTGACCACAGTTGGCTTGCCAAATGCGCCAACGCTTACCGGAAACGGAGGTTTCAGCCTGGGTTGCCCCCGCTTGCCCTCCAGCGAATTGATAAGAGCGGTCTCCTCGCCGCAGATGTATGCTCCTGCGTTGCGGCAGATTGAAAGTTGGAACCGCCCGCCGCCGCCCATCACGTTTTCACCCAGGTAGCCTTTTTGGTACGCCTCGGCAATTGCAAGTTCCAGTGTTTTTTTTGCCGCCGGGTATTCGCCCCTTAAATAAATATATCCCTGCTCCGCCTTCAGTGCGCGCGCTGCTATGAGCATGCCCTCTATAAGCAGGTGAGGGGCCTTTTCAAGTATGCGTCTGTCCTTGAAAGTGCCCGGCTCGCCTTCATCGGCGTTGCACAGCAGGTATTTTGGCGTCTTGGGGTCCTGGAATGCGAAAAGCCATTTCATGCCGGTGGGGAAGCCCGCCCCGCCGCGCCCCCTCAAGCCCGATTTCTTTACAATGTCGATAACAGCCGCGGATTCAAGGCCAAGGGCCTTCCTGAAGCCCCGGTACCCCCCCGCGCGCTCGTATCCGGCAAGGGTGGCCGAATCCGGCGCCTCCGTGTAGTTAAGGATATATTGCAATTTATTTATAGCCGTCCAGTATCTCTATTACGCTTCCGGCCGTGAGGTTAAAATGCTCGTCCTCGTCCACCAGCATTGCAGGGCCCCTGTCGCAGGCCCCGATGCATTCCGAAATTACAAGGGAAAACCTGCCGTCCGGGCTGGTTCCGCCCGGCTCCACATTAAATGCCACCCCGATTATGCTCACAAGGGTTTCGGCCCCAAAAAGCATGCAGGCCACATTGGTGCAAATCCGTATCACGTGCCTTCCCGTCCGCTTGTGCCGGAACATGGAATAGAACGTGGCCGTACCCTTGAGGGTGGCTTTGGAAACGCCAAGTTCCTCCGCAACTGCTTCCAGGGCGGCGGGGCCCAGATATCCAAACTCCTCCTGGGCCGCGTAAAGCGACGGCAGGGCCGCGGCACGGGCATCCGGATATTTTTTCACCTCGTCATCAATCCGCCCCTTCAGCTTCCGGATCACCTGTCGCATTCTCCAAGGACTATGTCTATGGTGCCTATGTTTGCGACAACGTCAGCCACCAGCCCGCCTTCGCACAGCTTGGGCAGCACAGAGGCATGCACAAAGGATGGGGCGCGTATCCTCATCCTGTAAGGTTTGCCGGTGCCATCGCTTACAATGTAAAAACCCAGTTCCCCCTTGGGGGCTTCCGCGCCCATGTAAACCTCGCCCTCCGGGGCGGCAAGCGGCCCTTTTGTCATAAGGACAAAGTGGTGTATCAACGGCTCCATGTTTGAAAACAACGCTTCCTTTGGGGGCAGCACGAATTTCGGGGCGTCCGGGGCAAGCACCGCACCTTCCGGCAGCTTCTCTATGCACTGCCTGATAATTTTGTTGGATTCCCTCAGCTCAAGCATGCGGCAGCGATACCTGTCGTAAACGTCGCCTTTTTCTCCAAGCGGCACTTCGAATTCAACCTGATCGTAGGCGTCATATGGAAACGCCTTCCGGACATCGTAATCCACACCGGAGCCCCTCAGCGTGGGCCCCGTAAGCCCCCAGTTCACCGCGTCCTTTGCGCTTATAACGCCGATGCCTTTTGTGCGCTCCAGCCAGATGCGGTTCTGGTCTATGAGGGTCTCGTACTCGTCAACGCGGGCCGGGAACTCCTCTGTAAATTGCCACAGGCTGTCCAGGAAATGCTGTGACACGTCATTTCTGACGCCTCCGATGCGCGGATAGCTGACAGTAAGCCTTGCCCCGCAGAGTTCCTCAAACAGGTCCATTATCCATTCGCGTTCCCTGAAGGAGTAAAGAAACACGGTCATCGCGCCGATGTCCAGCGCGTGCGTGCCAAGCCAGATGATGTGGCTGGAAATCCTTGTCATCTCGCAGATGATGGTCCTTATGAATTTCGCCCGCGGCGGCGCCTCTATCCCGAAAAGTTTTTCCACCGCGTTTACATAAGCGCAGTTGTTTGCCGCAGAGGATATATAGTCCAGCCGGTCGGTAAGCGGGAGGGCCGAAAAATAGGTTTTTGCCTCGCCCAGTTTTTCAACACCTCTGTGCAGATAGCCCACGTGCGGGGTGCATTTCACCACCGTCTCGCCGTCCAGCTTAAGCACAAGCCTCAGCACGCCATGGGTGGCGGGATGCTGCGGGCCCATGCTGATTGTAAGCTCCTGGGTCTCCATATCCGGAAATATATCTTTATCTACTTCTGCCAATCGTTTTCCTTCAGCTTTCTGGAGGTCTCCAGCACCTCTTTAAAACCGGGCCATTCGTCTTCCGCGCCAGGCCCGGCAACCGGATAGTCCTTGCGCAGGGGAAAGCCCTGCCAGTCTTCCGGCAGCAGTATCCGCTTCAGCTCCGGGTGCCCCTCAAATACAATCCCGAACATGTCGTAGCATTCCCGCTCGTGCCAGTTTGCGCCATTCCATATGGGCGTAAGGCTGGCTACTCTGGCATCTTCTTCAGGCACCCGCGCCCTGAGCCGCAGCAGATGTTTTCTGGCTATCGAATAGAGGTGATAAACCACTTCAAACCGCTGCGCCGGCTCCGCCCTGCCCATGTAATCAACACCGCAAAGGTCCATAAGATAATCAAAATCCATTTCCGGGTCATCGTGCAGGAAACGGCACACATCGAGTATCGAGGCCTTGTCCAGGTGCACGGATACCTGCCCCCTGAATTCCGTTACGTCCAGCACGGCCCCAGGGAATTTCGTTTTCAGTTTTCCGGTTATTTCAAAGGGGTCCAATGCAGATGCTCCTTCCTGATCTTTTCCTGGAGCTTTATTATGCCTTCCATCAGCGCCTCGGGCCTGGGGGGGCATCCGGGTATGTACACGTCCACGGGAAGAAAGCTGTCCACACCCTGCACCGTGCTGTAGGAGTTGAATATCCCGCCGGAGCAGGCACAGCTGCCCATGGCAATAACGTACCGCGGGTCGGGCATCTGGTCGTAAACGCGCCTGATTATCGGGGACATTTTCTTTGTTACAGTGCCGGCGATTATGACAAAATCAGCCTGCCTGGGGGAGCCTCGGAATATAACGCCAAGCCTGTCCAGGTCGTAATGGGACGACCCTGTGGTCATCATTTCTATCGCGCAGCAGGCAAGGCCGAAGGTCATCGGCCACATGGAAGACAGCCTGCCCCAGTTCACAAGCTTGTCCAGGGAAGCGATTATCGTATTTGCGCCTGGGATTATCCTCAGGCCCTTTTCAAGCTCTATAATGCCCGAATCGCCAGCCAGAATGCTTTTTTCGTCAGTTCCAGTCGAACGCGCCTTTTCTCCATGCATACACGTACCCCACAAGCAATATGATTATAAAGAGCATCATCTCCACAAAGGCGTAAACACCTAGTTTATCGAAGGTTACCGCCCATGGATACAGAAATATCGCCTCAACATCAAACACCACAAAGAGCATTGCAACTATATAGAATTTTACCGAAAATCTGGCCCTTGGTTCGCCGATGGGAGGGTTGCCGGATTCATATGGCAGAAGCTTTTCCTTGTAAGGCCTCCTGGGGCGCACAAGCATACCCACAAGAAGTGAGCCCAGCCCGAACCCGAGGGCAATCAGCATTAATATCAGAACTGGGACATACCGGGAGAGCCCGTAATAAGGCATAACACTTTTTTATAACCCAATAGCGGCTGTTCTGTCAATTGAACAAGAATGTATGCTCAAGGCCCTGGCAGAAGGCATTTTCCCTTTTTTTACAATAATTTTGCCGCTATCGTAATCTTGCCGGCCCATGGGTAGATGGCAAAGCGCCTAATCTGCTATTATATCGGTTAGCCCCCTTAGCTCAGTAGGATAGAGCACAGGTTTCCTAAACCTGGTGTCGCAAGTTCGATTCTTGCAGGGGGCACCATGTTTTTACCTCAAAATCCAAAACGTACACCGAAGCGGCAACTAAACCACCTATTCATATCGTCGCCATGTTCCTTATTAGCCACTCCTCCGTGGAGACCGGCATGCGCCAGTTCCGGATCTGTTTTAAACGTTCACCAGACGATGTTTTTATAATCAATCTTGCGTTTGATGGGCAGCACCGCGTTAATGACTGTTGCGATCGCATGGTATTCGGCAACGTCCGTAAACTGATATGGCCAGGCACTTGCTGCAAGAAATCACTACATATTTCCCGGATATACCGGAGCCGCTTCGTTGCCAAGGTTGCAAGCCAGAGTTGAATTTTCAACCCACGGCTGTGTGAAATCATGCAAACCCTGAGTCCTTTCACGCAACTTTCTTCGGAATAAAAAAACCTTTATTTGCACAAAATATGTGCGGAAGCTGCAATTAGTATCATCTGACCCCAGAGTCGAAAATTTGTTTTTTGGCACATACTTTGCTGTCCTGCTAATAATGTCCAACAAAATTCATGGGAGGGGGATCTCATGTATAAATCCGTCTATCGCCCGCAGGCTTGGCGTAAAGGCCGGATTCCCACCCGATATTTTTCGCCATTGATAGCTCAAGGACTTAACGTGCAATAGCGGTTTTTTCTGTTTTGCCGATTGTGGGGCTTGTGAAACGGCGGTTTTATTATGCCTTATCCGGAATTTTGTATGGAAAAAGGATCCGTGGCACTTCTGCCCGGGCGGTTTGCGAGAATGTGACATTTAAAAAGCCATAGGTCTTTAACTTTCATTCATGGAGGGGGTCCATATATGAAGTTCAGGTCAATCCTGTGCCTGCCTTTTTTCCCGTTCATTTTTATTTTCATCATGTCTTTCTCTTTTTCCATAAAAACTGCGGAAGCAACGGCTGTTAATATTGGGACACTCGGGGGTGATTACAGCCAGGCTTACGCCATAAACAATTCGGGATCGATAGTAGGCGACAGTACGCTTGTGCCCGGGTCATCTGTACTGCCATTACATGCCTTTCTCTGGAACGGCACCATGACGGACCTGGGCACATTAGGTGGTGACGACAGCAGCCAAGCCTTCGCAATCAACAATAACGGGCAGATTGTGGGCTGGAGCGCTCAGTCTGGTTCCGACTACTGGTCCTTCAGCAACGGGCATGCCGTTATGTGGCAAAACGGGGCCATTACGGACCTGGGCCCCGGTGTGGCAATAAGTATCAATAATGCAGGCGTGGTGGCCGGTAACGACAATGCAGCCGGTTATTACGGCGGTGTTTGTCCCTACGGCAATTATGGCCCGAATAATCATGCGTTTATCTGGCAAAACGGGATAAGAACAGACCTTGGCGCGGGGGTGGCTGTGGCGATAAACAACTCCGGGTTGGTTCTGATTGATGATAATAGCGCTTACGAGATGGCCAATACTACAGGAACGGGCCACTCCTACATCTGGAACGGCACTGGAATGATTGACTTGGGCACCCTGGGCGGCAGCTTGACAGGCGCTGACGCAATGAATGATCTGGGCCAAGTAGCCGGCCAAAGCACAACTGCCACGGGGGAAGTGCATGGTTTTTTCTGGCAAAACGGTGTCATGACGGACTTGGGCGTAAATGTCTGGCCTGCCGCAATCAATAATGAGGGGCAGGTAACGGGCAGCGGGCCAAACGGCGCTTTTATATGGCAAAACGGGGTTATGCAGTATCTCGCGGGGGTCTCCACAGGCAGTGAAGGCGATACCGTAGATGATACCGGGCTTGTGATGGGCAATGATTGGGGTACTAATTGGAGCTCCCAGGTCCAGGCATATATTTCCTTTTATCCGTACAACCAGGCCGGAGAAATAAATCTCGCCCCGATCGCAATATCGGATGTTCCGGTTGATACCACGACAGGCAGCACCAACTTTTATGGCGGCCCAAATGGGGGGCCTTACAGCACTTTCACCCAGGCAAATGCCATGAATAATTCAGGGGTAGCCGCGGGCATAAGCTCCACTTCAGCCGGCTTTGCCCAGGCTACGCTATGGGAAAACGGTTCCTTGCCAGTCGTAACTCCGTTAGCCACCCCTGGCGGCATTATCAACTCCTCAATGTCTGAAACTGTAATGCCTGGCAGTACCGTGCCGTTTACGGTTACGCCGGATACGGGGTATAGCATTTCTTCGGTGACAGGTTGTGGGGGCACGTTGTCCGGTAACACCTACACTACAGGCCCCGTAACGTCAGATTGCACTGTGTCTGCTGCTTTTGCTATAAGCACCTACACCATATCTACTGTGGTTTCCGGCAGTGGAACAATCAGCCCTGCGCCGGCAAGTGTAGAATATAACGGGACCACATCATTTACAGTCACTCCGAATCAGGGGTACGGCATCTCATCGGTAACAGGCTGCGGAGGTGCTTTGTCCGGCAACATCTATACAACGGGGCCGATTACCGCTGATTGCTCCGTAACGGCCACATTTGTAATAAACACCTATACGGTTACGTCGGCGGCGGGCAGCAACGGGACGATCAGTCCCGCATCCCAGGCCATAAACTATGTTTCCACATCGTCCTTTACAGTTACACCCAATACCGGTTACCACATCTCCTCGGTTGCGGACAATTGCGGCGCAGGAGGGAGTTCTTCCGGCACACTGTCCGGCAACACCTACACTACCGGGCCGGTTACCTCAAACTGCTCCGTAACTGCCATGTTTGAGATAAACACGTATACTGTCACCCCATCTGCAGGAATAGCCGGAAGTGCCAACAACTATCAGTATCTCACCCAATGGGGATCCCAGGGGACGGGGAACGGGCAGTTTGGTTATATGGAAGGGGTGGCTGTGGACGCCAACAGTAATGTTTATGTTGCGGATTCGGGAAACAACCGCGTGCAGAAGTTTGATCCTAACGGCAATTATCTCGCCCAATGGATTTCAGATGGCATCGGCCTGGCATTTAATTCACCCAATGAAGTTGCAGTAGACGCCACCGGTGATCTGTACGTTTCCGACCTTAACAACAACCGCATTGTCAAATTCGGCCCAAGCGGAAATTATCTGACCCAGTGGGGTTCCCTGGGGACGGGTGACGGCATGTTTAACGGCCCCGGCGCAATGGCCTTTGATCCGTCCGGTAATATTTACGTTACCGATTGGCAGAATAACCGCGTGCAGAAGTTCGATCCTAACGGCAATTATTTGTCCCAATGGAGTTATTCCGGATGGACGTATGGCCCTTGGGGGATAGCTATAGACGCCTCAGGGGATATCTATATTGCAAACGGCGGCAATACTATCCAGAAATTTGACTCAAACGGCAATCTCCTGACTCAGTGGACTGCTCCTTTAGATACACAGAATAACGGAGGAGTATGGGACCTGGCAATAGACGCCCAAGGCAACATTTATGCCAATTCGTGGGCTCCCGGCTCGGGCTCCCTCCCGCCGGGCAATAACGGGATAATGAAATTCGATTCAAACGGCAATTATCTCGCCATGATAGGCTCTACCGGAACTGGCAACGGCCAGTTCATCGGGACGGAAGGGGTGGCGGTTAACGCCGCAGGGGACCTATATGTTGGCGACGATAGTTACCGCATCCAGGAATTCCAGCCGGTCTACAACGGGGCCTGTCCGCCTGAGGGCTGCATTAATCCCCAAACGCCGGTGGCGGTTGCTTCGGGCGGCACCACGCAGTTCACGGTCACGCCGGCGCCCGGATATTACGTAAGCGGCGTTACTGGCTGTATGGGGACGCTTTCCGGAAATGTTTATACCACAGGTCCGGTTACAGCCGACTGTTATGTAAATGCTTCCTTCTCTGCATGGCCCAGCTCATTTACCATATCGGCAAGCGCGGGGGCCGGCGGCAGCATATCGCCTTCGGGCCAGGTAATCGTGCTAACCGGAAGCTCACAAACCTTTACCATCACCCCGGCGCAGGGATATTACACAACCGGCGTCCAGGTAGACGGTGTTTATCAGGGGGCGGTCGGCAGTTATACGTTCAGCAGTGTGTATGCAAATCACACCATTTCGGCAACCTTTGCCATAGCCCCCGTCATAACGTCAACTGCCGGGCCAGACGGCAGCATATCGCCTTCCGGTTCCATACCCGTGCCAAACGGCAGCATTCAGTCGTTTACGGTAACGCCAGCCACAGGATATTACATCAGTTCCGTTACGGGCTGCGGTGGTACCCTCAATGGCAATATTTACACGACAGGCCCTGTTACGTCCGATTGCACGGTAAGCACTTCATTCGCCGTATACACCTACACAGTAACGCCTTCTGCCGGAACTGAGGGGGTCTCAAGCACTTACCAACTGGAAAACGCCTGGGGCTCCTCGGGTTATGGCAACGGGCAGTTTGGCTGGCCCGTGGGGGCGGCGGTGGACGCAGCAGGCAATGTATATGTTACTGACTGGGAGATGAACAATGTACAGAAGTTCGACAGGAGCGGCAACTTTCTGGCCCAATGGGGTTACAATGGCAATGGCACTTTCTTGTATCCGCTGGGAATTGCCGCAGACGGCCAGGGCAATATTTATGTTGCTGACAGCCAACGCGTCCAGAAGTTCGATTCAAACGGCAATTTACTGGCCCATTGGAGTTCCTGGATCTATAAAGGGATAAGCTATTCTTTTGCCTCGCAATCCGGTGGCACGCCGTGGGGAGTGGCGGTGGATGGCTTCGGCAATATATACGTTACCGATGCCGACCATTATCGCGTGGTAAAATTCGATCCGAACGGCAACTGCATTACCCAATGGGGCTCCTGGGGATCAGGCAACGGGCAGTTTGAATATGTGAAGGGAATTGCGGTAGACAACTTAGGGAATGTCTATGTAAGTGATGACTACCGCGTCCAGAAATTCGATCCCAACGGCAACTATCTTACCCAGTGGAGTGTAACCACGGGTAACTGGGGAGGCTTGGCGATTGACGGCTCAGGGGACATTTATGTTTCCGACAGTAATGGCCTTATCGATAAATACGACACCAACGGCAATTTTCTTGCACAGTGGAGCGCCGCCAATGCCGGATTGATCGCGGCGGACTCCTCAGGAAACATATATGTCCCCCAAGGATTCAATCAAGCCCGTGTGGCGGAGTTTCAGGAGGTCTACAACGGCACATCTTCCGCCGGTGGCAGCATCAATCCTGCAGCGCCTCAAATCATGGCCTACAACGGGATTACTTCGTTTACGGTAACGCCGAATACGGGATACCACATTAGCGGCGTTACGGGCTGCGGAGGTATTCTTAACGGCCCCATCTATACAACAGGGCCGGTAATTGCCAACTGCACCGTATCGGCCAGCTTTGTGACAAACACCTATACCGTTACCGGATCGGCGGTTGGCAACGGGACTATCAGTCCCGCATCCCAGATAGCCATCTATAACACACCGGGGGCCTTCACTGTCACGCCTGTTACTGGTTATCACATCTCTTCGATTACAGACAATTGCGGCGCCGGAGGGAGTTCTTCCGGCACACTGTCCGGCAGCACCTACACTACCGGGCCGGTTACCTCAAACTGCTCCGTAACAGCCGCGTTTGCGATTAATACTTACACAGTTACCGGATCGGCGGTTGGCAACGGGACTATCAGTCCCGCATCCCAGACTGCCATCTATAATACGTCGGGGGCCTTCACTGTCACGCCTGTTACTGGTTATCACATCACCTCGGTTACAGACAATTGCGGCGCCGGGGGGGCCTCGTCGGGCACCTTGTCTGGGAATACCTATACAACTGGGCCGATTACCTTCGATTGCACAGTGAGCGCCTCTTTTGCCATAAACACTTATACCGTAACCCCCACGGCCGGGATAGCGGGAAGCGCTAACAGTTACCAATACCTGACGCAATGGGGCTCTTACGGAACAGGAAACGGGCAGTTTAATCAGCCCGAGGCAGTGGCCGTGAGCCTCAGCGGAGAGATATACGTTGCGGACGGCACCAACCATCGGATCGAGGTGTTCGATTCAAACGGGAACTATTTGAGGCAATGGGGCTCTTACGGATCGGCCAACGGCCAATTCATAGACCCGTTCGGACTGGCGGTGGACGCCTCCGGAGATGTTTATGTTGCCGATTCCGGGAATAACCGCGTCCAGAAGTTCGATCCCAACGGTTCGTTCATCATGAACGTATGCACTTACGGCAGCGGCAACGGGTATTGCGCCGGACCAAGGGGAGTGGCGGTGGACTCATCGGGGAACATTTATGTTGCCGATTTTGGCAACAACCTGGTCCAGAAATTCAACCCTTCCGGCGGGTTCATAACCCAGTGGAGCGTCTTCCTGGACCCCTATGAGCATTGGTGGGGCCCGAACGGGATTGCCGTGGACAATACTTCCGGCCACGTATATGTTATTGACTATCACATGATGGGTATTGACACATTCGATGAAAACGGCAATTTCCTGAACGAGTGGTATGCCGATCGCGTGGTGGGTATAGCGCTGGACGGCCAGGGCAACCTGTATGCCTCTCAGCCATGGGAGGTAGACATCGCTAAGATCAACCCCGATGCCGCGGCATCCGGCGGGTCTTACACATCTGGATTGCTGGCCACGATAGGCTCCGCAGGGGCGGGCCCCGGCCAGTTCGGACAGTCCTGGCTTACAAAAGTGGCGGTTGATGCCGGAGGAAGCGTATACGTTAACGATTATGTGAATAACCGCATTGAAAAATACGGGGAGGTCTACCCCGGCAGTTCATCGAACGGGGGCAGCATAAGCCCGTCAACACCGATGACGGTTGCTTACGGCAGCACCACTCAGTTTACGGTAACGCCGGCGCCTGGATATTACATAAGCAGTGTTACGGGCTGCAGCATGCTCAACGGCACAACGGCCGGCCCTGTTACTGCCAATTGCACCTTAAGCGCTTCGTTCGCTTTAAGGGTCCCTCCCACTATAACGGCAACGGTCAGCCCTCTGCCCAACTCCAACGGTTGGAACAATACGAACGCAACCGTAAGCTTTGCGTGCAGCGGCGGCTCTGGCGGCGTGGCCAGTTGTCCTGCCCCGGTTACGGTGGCAACAGAAGGGGCAAACCAGAAGGTATGCGGAACGGCCACAGACAATGAGGGAGATACGGCCTCGGCTTGTGCAACCTTGAACATAGACAGGACGCCGCCAACCGTAACGGCAACCGCGGCGTCCGCTCCAAACTCTTACGGATGGAATAATACCGGCATAACGGTAAGCTTTAGCTGCTCCGATTCCTTGTCCGGAATCGCCTCTTGTCCGACTCCGGTAACAGTGGCAACGGAAGGGGCAAACCAGAATATTGCCGGAACGGCCACAGACATGGCTGGCAACACGGCCTCGTCCAGCGCAATTGTGAGCATAGATGAGACACCGCCTGTGATCGCCATAACAGGCATTACCAACGGGGCAACATATGACCTGGGCCTGAATGTCCCAACTGCAAGTTACACCGCAACTGACGCGCTAAGCGGAGTGGCAACCAGCAGCGCCAGCCTGACCGGCGGTGACGGGCTTGGGCTGGGTACTTTCACCTATACCGTAACCGCCTCGGACAAGGCCGGAAACGCGACAGCGCAGTCAGCCGTTTATAACATAATTGCCACAACGGACGGGACTTCCGCGCTGATCAACCAATATTTCTCATCAGGGGCAATAACAAGCAGCGATGTTTACAACAGCCTCCTCTCCGATCTTATCGCAGCCAAAACTGATTACAATAGCAGCAATAGTTCGGCCGGTAACAACAAGATGCAGTCTTTCATAAAACTGGTGCAAGCCCAGAACGGGAAGAGCATAAGCAGCCAGGCTGCGGCTGTGCTTATAGATTGCGCAAACTATATCATCAGCCATAGTTAGTCACAGTCATAAAGAAAGGCGGGGCAGGCCTGATCCTGTGCCGCCTTTTCTTAAACGCAAAACTATAGCGGCGCAAAACCCTTGCGCATGGTGTTTTCACTCTGGGATACGGGTTCCATGAATTGCAGCAGATAATCCGGGCCGCCGGCCTTCGAGCCCACGCCCGACATTGCAATCCCACCAAAAGGCTGCCTGCCCACAAGCGCGCCGGTGATCTTTCTGTTTATGTAGAGGTTGCCCACCATGAATCCCTCTCTGGCCTTTTCAATATTTGCCGGGCTCCTGGAAAATATCCCCCCGGTAAGGGCATACCCCGTGCCGTTTGCTATGGCAAGCGCCTCTTCAAAACTGCCGGCCTTTATCGCAGCCAGCACCGGGCCGAATATCTCTTCCAGGGCAATTGGGTTGTCCGGGCCGGTTTCAAAAATGGCAGGGGCGGCGTACCAGCCTTTTACCTGCTCTGGCGCAATGATGATTTTGCATTGCGCCTTGCCAATTGCCATGTATTTTTGCACTTTCTTTAGCGCGCTTTCATCTATCAGCGGGCCCATGAACGTGGAAGGTGCTTCCGGCGGGCCAATCTCGATACTTTCCGCCGCGCCGCGGAGCCGTGCGGTAAATTCATCAAACACGTCCTTTAATACAATCACCCGGGAACAGGCGGAGCACTTCTGCCCCTGATAGCCAAAGGCGGAATCCAGCACGCCTTTTACGGCCTCGTCCAGGTCCGCAGTTTCATCAACGATTACGGCATTTTTACCGCCCATCTCGGCGATTACCTTCTTTACATTTCGCTGCCCAGTGCGGGTTTCTCCGGCAAGCTTCACGATCCTGAGCCCTACATCTTTGGAGCCGGTAAAGGCAATGAAATCCACAGCCGGATGGCGGACAAGGTGCTCTCCAACCTCGCCGCCCGGCCCTGGAAGATACTGGAGCACCCCGGGCGGCAGCCCGGCCTCACTGAATATTTTTACAAGCTGCCATGCACAAACCGGCGAAAAGCCGGAAGGCTTCAGGATGGCGCAATTACCGGCAACTATTGCGGCGGAAGCCATCCCGGCCGGTATGGCAAGCGGGAAATTCCAGGGCGATATCACAACTCCAATTCCACGCGGCTTGTAAAAATAAACGTTCCTCTCTCCGGGATAAGATGCACCCAGCCTGGCCGGTTTTGCAATGCGGAGCGCTTCGCGCCCGTAATATTCCAGGTAATCTATTGCCTCGGCCACATCGGCATCGGCCTCGGTCACGGTTTTGCCAACCTCGTACACCTGCGTTGCCGCAAGCTCAAACCGCCTTTGGCGCATGATGCCTGCGGCTTGAAAGAGTATGGCGGCCCGCCTGCTTGCCGGGGTCCTGCTCCAGGCAGTAAACGCCTTTTGCGCCTCCGTGACTGCGTCCTCCGCGTCCTGCCGGGTGGCTGATGATATCCTGCCGATTATTTCATTTGGAACTGCCGGGTTTACGGAAGATGTTTCATTGGCCGCGGCCCGTTCATTCGCGCCGATACAAAGAGGGTACATGGATCCAAACCGGCCTTTTGCTGCCGCAAGCGCATCTTTCATTTTTCGCCTGTTTGCGTCCTTCGCGAAATCCGTTGCCGGCTCGTTCCTGAATTCTTCAGTGGCCGCCGTTTCCAATATTTCCAGTGTTGCCGGTGCGCTTAATGCTGCTTCGTGCGGCTTTACAAGCTGGTCAAAATCCAGCTTTTCGGCAAAGGACCTCCTTAAAAAAGATTCGTTGGCCGTGTTCTCCAGTATCCTGCGCACAAGGTAGGCCATGCCGGGTATCATATCCCCTACCGGACTGTAAACGCGCACCTTGAATGGAAACGGCTTGAGCGCATTCCTGGCGGGCTCCCCCATCCCATACAGCACCTGGAATTCAATATCGCCGGGCTTCAGCCCGGCCTTTTCGGCTGCCGCAATGGCCGCCGCGATGCTCCTTAAATTGTGTGTGGCAATGGCCGGGCGCACGGTTTTGTGATTTACGATCAGAAAGGCCGCAAGCTCCTCATAATTGGCGTCTGTTTGTGCCTTTTCCATGAACACAGGCACGGGCCATCCTTTTTGACGGTTCACAGCCACTTCATAGTCCCAATAGGCCCCCTTAACAAGCCTCACGGTTATCCTGTGCCCGCTCTGCCTGGCCCAGTCTATTAATCCGCCAAGGTCATTTCTGGACTCTTTAAGGTAGGCCTGGATTGCAATACCCGCGGATGCCCCGCTTTGCAGTTCGCCCAGAACGCTCTTGAATATTTCTATTGTGAGGTCTTTCAGATGGTAGTGCTCCATATCCAGAGTTACCGTTACACCCAGTTCCATTGCTTTTTTAAATACAGGCAGGATGGCCTCCTTAGCCTGCCGGATGGAGCCTTCCCAGTTAAGCGGATCCATCTGTGAATAGAAGGAGGACACTTTCAGTGAAACACCGGGCACGGTGCCCGGCGAGAAATTGGCGCCCAGAAATTCAAGCAAATCAAGATACCTGCGCTGATATAGCCGGGCCTCCTTTTCGCTTACCACCACCTCGCCCAGAATATCTATGCTCAGGGCGGCGCCGTCCTGCTGAAGCTTGTTCAGGTTATGCAGAGCATGGGCCGGATCCTTACCGGCAATGAACAGGCCGGCAAGGGACCTGACAGACGCCCTTATCACCACCGCTGGAATCCACGCCGCCGCCGTATACGGAAATCTTTTGGCGCGCGCAAGCCTGTTTAAAGCGAACCCGATTACAGGCGGCAGGGACGGCAGGCCGGCGAAGTACTCCCTGAAAATCTTCAGGACAAGTTCGTCTTTTTTAAGCGCGGGCAGGACGTCTACGAAACGCAGGAGCTGGATCTTGAGGGCTTCGTCCTCCATGGCCCAATGCATCAGCCTGCCCGTCCATTTAGTTTTATCGAAAACAGAAGGAGTGCCGGCATTAGTGGACTCATGCAGCCTTAGCGCTATTTCCCTTATCCGGTCTTCCATATAGCAGCCTTGCCCTTAGCACTTTAATTATAGCGAAATCCAGGACGGCTGCCTGCGGAGCAAAAAAAATCAGGAGGGATTGTTTTTAAGCGGGCCGGAGGCGATTTTCTCCAGAATCATCTTTGGGTTCTCGAAAAAAATTTTACCGGCTGCTTTATCGCCGAATTCCTTTTTGATTTCGTTATATGCGGCGGAAAGCACCGGAGGGCGGCCTTTGGTATTGTGTGCGTCCGTTGCAACAAAATCCACCATGCCTTCTTCCAGCATGCCTATGCACAGCTTCCGGGCGGAACGGCCAAACCCGCCTGTAACGCTGAGGGCGGTTATCTGCACCATTGCCCCGTTTTCACGCATAAGCCTTAATGGGGCCATGTCCTTGAGGAAATATGCGTAACGCTCCGGATGGGTAATAATCGGCATGAGACCTCTTTTCCGCATATTGAAAACCAGGCCCTCTACATTTGGGACTAGCACATGGTCCGTAAGCTCCAGAAGAAAAAACTCCGTACCGCCAAGGGTGGCGGCCTCCCCGTTCTCAATCCGGGAGGTTATGTCATAGCTGATCCGCACGTCCGAACCGTAATAGAGATTGACCCCGGTGTTTAAGCGGGATTGGAAGCTGGAGAGCGCGCTTATTATCTTCTCTTTTGAATTTGTGGAATAAGCACCTCCGCCCGGCTGGAAATGGGGAGTGGTAAATATGTGGGCTATGCCGTCCGCGGCGGCCATTTCAAGCATTGATGCCGCAGTTTCAAAACCGGACGGACCGTCATCCAGGCCGGGCAGCAAGTGGCAATGTATGTCTATAAAACCAGTCATCATAAATATTTTACTATTTTTAGAAAACTCGAAATTCCGGCCGGTTTGGTTTAATATAAAAAACAAAATCCATTTCTGGAGGACGAAGAGCGTGCATAACGAAAGCGGCGGCCTGGACGATAAAGCTCTAACCGGATACAAGGAAAAAGTAGCGCCGGTCATGAAGGCCAGGCTTTTCCTGGAAAAAGACCTGATCTTCAAGGGAATGACCCAGACTGGTTATGAGATAGAATTCGACGCGAAGGTGGAATGGGGCTGCATGCCCACTGAAAGCCTGCTGTTGTCGCTGGGCGGATGCATGGCTATAGATACAGTCTCTTTCCTGAGGAAAATGAAGGTGGATGTAAAGAATTTCAAGATTGAATTGACCGGCGAGAGAAACCCGGCGCCGCCTCAGTTCTTCAAGAAAATAGATATGACGCTCCATATAGAGGGTTCCGGGCTGGATGAAAAGAAAGTAAAAAAGGCCGTGGCCCTTTCTCATGAGAAATACTGCTCGGTCTATCACAGCCTGCGAAAAGACATGGTTGTAACCGTGAACTGGATTTTGACTGAACTAGGCGGGATGTAAGCAGGTTTTTCCGTGGGTGGCCGGGCGGCCGCCCCTGCTTGCCTTAAAGGATTTCCTTAAGTCTGCGCGCCAGCGGCTCAACATCCCCGTCCATGATGGTGCGCGCATCCAGCAAAAGAGTGCCCTCCTTTATTCGTGCTATCACGGGAGGGTCCCCTTTTCTTAACAGCAGCTCAAGGCTATTGGGCGATTTGTGGCCTTTCACCGCAACGCACCACGTTGGCAAAAGCACGCCAGGCAACGATCCGCCGCCGGCTTCAGAGAGGTCCTCAACTACCTTCGCGCCAGCCCCGGCCTTTTTAGCGATCGCGCGCGCCCTGCCCCTTATCTTTTCGGCTGGCTCCAACAGCATCCTCAAGGCCGGTATCTTTTCAGGGGCCTTCTCGATGTCGGCGCAATCAAACAGGGTGGCCTCAAGGGCGGCTAGCGTCATCTTGTCTATCCGAAGCGCCCTGGCAAGCGGATGCCTGTTTATCTTTTCTATCAGCGCGGTCTTGCCCGCAATTATACCCGCCTGCGGGCCGCCAAGCAGCTTGTCGCCGCTGAACGTTACCAGATCAACTCCGGAACGGACGATTTCATTAACTACGGGTTCATCTCCGATGCCCACTTTTTTAAGGTCGAAAAGGCAGCCGCTTCCAAGGTCAAACATCACGGGAATGCCTTTTTCAGCGCCCAGCTTAACCAGGCTTTCCACAGAGACCTCAGCCGAAAACCCGGTTATCCGGTAATTAGAGCGGTGCACTTTCAGCAGAAGCGCGGTCTCCGGCCCAATGGCGTTTTCGTAATCCCGCAGGTGCGTTTTATTGGTTGCGCCAACCTCGCGGAGAATGGCTCCGCTCTGCGCCATTACCTCCGGGATGCGGAAGGACCCGCCAATCTCCACCAGTTCCCCGCGCGACACTATAACTTCCCGCCCCCTGGCCAGTGCCGACAGCGCTATCAGAACGGCCCCGGCGTTATTGTTGAACAAGGTAGCGTCTTCAGCTGACGCAAGCTCTTTTATAAGACGCCTTGCGTGCGAGTGTCTTTTGCCCCTTTTGCCTTCCTCAAGGGCATATTCCAGGTTGGAATAACCCCTGGAAACACTGACAACGGCATCCAGGGCGGATTCCGAAAGCGGCGCCCTGCCCAAATTCGTATGCAACACTATTCCGGTTGCATTTATCACCGGGCGAAGCGATGGTGAGGAAAGCCGGGAGATGCGGACCTTCATTGCCGCAGCCGTATCTTCCGGAGCCGGCGGCTCAACAGCCCCCGCCTTCACACGTTCTCTTAAGCGGGCTATCTCATCGCGTATCCCCTGCAGCACGAACCGCCTTGGGTAACGGGCAAGCCACCCCTGGCCATGCTGGCTCCTTAACACCTCATCCACGGAGGGCAGGGCCGCCAATAAGTTTTTGCTGGCTTTAGGCATACGCATTATCTAACACTATCCTGCAGCGGAGGTCAAGAAATATGAACTTCAGCCCGGGCATGAATAAAGCATTCCGGCTTTTTTAAACAAACCTGTGCTTCAATTTCATAATATCCCGGTAAGGGATGATGCCAAGGATTACATCCCCCTCTCCCGTTATCGGTATGGACCGGAAGCTGTAGCGCGAAAACATCCCGGCTGCCTCCAGAAGGGTATTTTCGGGGTTCAGGCTTATAACGCTGGTAGTCATGATGTCTTTCAGCCTGCTTGATAAATTGGCCTGCAATATCTCCTTCAGCCCTGCCACGCCCAGCAGGGTGTCATTTTCGCCCACCACGTAAATGTAGAGGAGTTCTTCTTTGTCCTTTGCTATCTCGCGGAACTGCAAAAGGACCTGGCTCACCTGTGTATCGGGAGACAATTTTATAAAGTCGGAGGTCGCAAAATTGAGTATCTTTTCCTCCTGCTTTTCAAGCATGTTCTCTATCTTCTGGGCTTCCTCCTTGTCGATGAGCTTCAGTATCTCATCAGCCTCATCCGCAGGCAAAATGGCAAGAATGTCGGCCGCCTGGGCCGGCGTCATATCATTTATAAGCTCGGCGGCCCTCTCCTTCTTTATAGAGGATATGATCTCCCTCTGCACACGGGGTTCGATTTCTTCCAGGGTATCAGAGGCATGCTCCGTATCAAGTTCGTTAAAGATGGCAAGCCGCTGTTCTGTGTTCAGTTCCTCAAGGATATCTGCCAGGTCCACGGGATGAATTTCAGGAAGCTTGTCTTTAAGCACCTTCAGTTTTACGTTCCCCCTGAACCTGCCGATGTCTTCCGGCAAGGGCTGCACGTAGGACCATGAGAGGGTCTCTTTTTTCATAGGGCCGGAATCCCCGAAGATCAGCTTCATCAACGGTTTCAGCCCAAGTCTTTTAAACAGCGCGTAACGGCTGAAATCCACATCGGTAACGTAGAGAACCCTGTTTCTTAAGACAAGCTTAACATCATAGACCACATCTATTTCATTGTCGTCCATATCAAGGACCTTTTTGTCCAGGATATGATCATTCAAAAGCACTTGGGATTCCAGGGGCTCCCCTTCGTATTTTTCCAGTGAGTCCAGATCCAGGTCTATCCTGCCAGGTGCAACTCCCGCCACCTCGTCCCATGGCAGAAGCAGCTGCTTATGACCAAACGGGCGCATAATAATCAAATGAGTAACCGTAGGTAGCTTTTCATGCTCACGTATCGCCAGGTCCCGCAGTTTACCTGTCTTTTTGCCGCGGTTATATACCTTGAAGCCGATCATATCGCTCAGGAAATAAACGGCCCCGCCAATTTCCTGGGGCTTTTCCAATGTGGTGTGCATGACCGCGCCTCCCTTAACGCACCAGGGTTATGAATTTATAAAGCAAAAGGGCTACCAAAAAAATAAGATAGAGCCTTAACACCAAAAGCGAGAACTTCACCCCGGCTGACATCTCCACATTAGGGGTTGCATATTTTTTATTGATCTCGCGGATCTTGGCATAATTATGCCTCAGAAAATTTCTGATCATGGCCCGCCTCCCTCATTTAAACATATTCGGAAAAAGGGTGCTTACGCCGTATGCGCTGGAAATGATAATTATAAGCACCACGATTGTAATGTTAATAATATTCTGGGAGAGCGTATTGGTGTACTCCCCCATTGTCTTTTTATTGTTTAACAGCAGAATCAGAAATACCAGCGCCGCCGGAAGCAGGGTCACCGCAACCACCTGTACAAAAAGAGTAATCAATACAAGCGGGGCTTTGGGTATCAGCACTACGGCCCCTGCGCTCAAAAGCAGGAAGAAATAGAAGCCGTAGAACCAGGGGGCCTCCTTTATTTTGTAATTAAGCGAGTGCGCCCAACCAAATACTTCTCCAAATGCCCAGGAGCTTGCAAGCGAGATGCAAATAGCGCCCAGAAAACCTGCGTCAAAGAGCCCGATTGCCATGAACGTGCCAATATACTTGTTGGTCTTCATCAGCATCACTGATGCCTGTGCCGCGTCATCAACATTTACTCCTTTAAGAACCGTGCCGGTAACAATAATAATGAAGATGGCCACAATGCCGGTCAAAAGAGAGCCTACAAAGGTATCCACCCTGCCCCACGGGATGTCTTTTTCCTTAAGCGATTTATCCACAACCGAGCTTTGCTGGAAGAACAGCATCCATGGCGCAATGGTAGTACCGATATTTGCCATGAGGAAAAAGAAAAGATCGCTGCTGAGCCCTCCCGGCAGATTGGGAATGGTGCCTTGCCGGATGATGGCCGCCACCGACGGATGGACCATGAACGCCCCTGGAATGTATATGAGGTTCATGGCACAGAAAAGGAGAGTTATCTTCTCCCAGGTCCAGTAGCTGCCATTTAAGACCATGATCCCCATTATCACGCACAAAACAATTACGGTCAGAAATGGCGGGACGCCAAATATCTTGAGGGCCGCAGTCATGCCTATGAACTCGGTAATCATGGTAAGCCAGTTTACAATTAAGAGGTCCATCAGCGAAAACCAGCCCCAGAAAGAGCCGAACCCGGCAAAAATAGCTTCAGCGTGGCCGCGCTTTGTTACAGCGCCAAGCCGTACCGTCATTTCCTGGATGTAATAACAGACTGGTATCAGAATAATTATCAACCAGTTCAGGTTATAGCCGTATTTTGCGCCCGTTGCAGCATAGGTAGTTATGCCGCCCGCGTCATTGTCGGCTATCATCACGATAATTCCAGGCCCCGAAATGATCAAAAACAGCTGGATCGCCTTGATTATCTGGCGATATTTGTAATAAAGCCTTACAAAAAAATTCATTTTATCCCGCCTGCTCGATACAGAGTTTTAGACGATGCAACGCTTGCTCTGTAACCGGCGTTTGTTTGAAGGCTGAAGACTTAAGGCTGAAGCAATGAGGAAGCGTCAGGGGGGGGTCAGTTCCGGTGAGGACGATGAACATTTCCCATTGGTCCAGACAGTCCGGGCCTTATAAGGGCCGCCGGTTTATGGCTACTGGGGCCATCGTCCATTAACTCCACCTCCTGACTAATGAAATTACGATTTGAAACAAACCGCATTTAAAAGGTAAACCAAAACCGGACGGGATGTCAACGAAAAAAATTATCCGGCCTCATTCCGGACAAGCGAGCTTACACGTACGCCCACCAGCCGCACCCTTTTCTTTAGCTCGATCCTGCCAAGGCATTCAAATACAGCCTTGCGGAGGACCTCAAGGCTGCACGTTGCCTCCTTGAGCGTTTTGGCGCGTGATACGGTCTGAAAGTCCTCAAACCGTATCTTCACGGTCACGGTCTTCCCGGTGCAGCCCTGGTCGCGCATGGAGGCGGCCACAATCCTGAGCTGAAATGCCAGAGAGCGTGCTATCGCCTGCCAGTCGGAGATATCGGCCTCGAAGGTCTCTTCCCTGCTTATCGATTTGGGTTCCCAACCCCCGGTTATTACCGGGCTGTCGTCAATCCCCCTGGAAGCCTGATACAGGTATCCGCCGTAAGATTTGCCCAGGTTATCTTCCAGAAACTCCAGCGGCTTTGATGCCACATCGCCGATCGTATTTATCCCCATCGCCTTTAACACCGTCTCGGTTTTAGGGCCTATGCCTGGCAGTTTCCTTGCTGGCAGTGGCCATATGACCTTCTCCACATCCTCCACGGATATTACAGTGATACCATCTGGCTTTTTCAAATCCGAAGCGATCTTGGCCAGAAGTTTGTTTGGCGCTATCCCTATGGAGCAGGTAAGCCCTGTTGCCTCCCTCACTTTGCTTTTTATGCCCGCAGCTATGTCCTGCGGAGCGCCGCTTGCCTCCGAAATGTCCAGATAAGCCTCATCAATGCCAACGTCCTCCATACAAGGGCTGAATGAGAGGAATATGGTTTTTATTATCCCTGAGATTCTGGAGTATTCAGTGTAGTCCACAGGGAGAAAGACGCATTGCGGGCAGAGCCTTTTTGCCGTTATAAGCGGCATGGCCGAATGCACGCCAAACCGCCTGGCCTCATAGGAGGCTGTAGAGACAACGCCACGCTTGTACGGGTCTCCGGAGCCGCCCACCACAACGGGTTTTCCGGCAAGCTCCGGCCTGCGCAAAATCTCAACCGCCGCGAAGAAGGCGTCCATGTCTATATGCATAATTCTTCTCATCGGGATTAAAACTGGCTATATTTATATATTATGCTCCAACATGAATGGTCTCCAATAGCGGTACCCGCAAAGCCGCAGGTATTTGTGCTGATGGCCGTTTTTTTCGGGTTCGCCCTCATTCATAGCTTTTTTGCGGCCGGATGGACAAAAAATTTCATAGGCACAATCATAGGCAGGCGCGCACTTGCAGGCCTTTACAGGCTTGGATACACGGTTTTAAGCGTCGCAATCACCGCTGCGGCCGCCCACGCCATATTGAGTCTGCCGGACAGGAAATTGCCTGCTCCATGGCCGTTCATTTCGGGTGCAATGATTTTGATTCAGGCCGCGGGCGCAGTTTTTGGCGCGCTTGCATTTAGAAAGATTGACTTCCTGGAATTCATCGGGATAAGGCAGGCCGTGGCCTACATTTCCGGCAGAACTGCCGAAGTCCCTGGTGGTGAGGCTTTTATCTCTAAGGGCGTGTACTCGGTTGTCCGCCATCCTCTTTATCTTGCCGGGATAATGGTCTTCACATTCTCCCCATTCTTCACCATAAACCGGATTATAGTTTCCGCTGTTGCGGACATTTATTTTCTGTGGGGAGCCCGGATAGAAGACAAACGGATGCTGGACCAGTTTGGAGAGCAATACAGAAACTACATGAGGTCCGTTCCAGCCATTGTCCCGCGGTGCGGGCGTTAAAAAACCTGTTTATTCCCGTTCCACATTAACCGGCCTGGTAACATTAACGATGAAATAGCGCTCGTAAGGAACAGGCCCTATCACAAAAGGAAGCGAGCCCCAGTCGTCCGAGTAGAAACCGGCCCCCGTGTTGCGGTTCATAATTGACAGTATTCCGCCGGACCTTATGGATGTTTGGCCAATCCGGCTGAACTTGGCAAACCCGGCGCGCCGCGGGTCCGGCATGGCCGAGTCGTTAACATAATAATCCGGGATTATCACCATGTCCCCTGGCGCAAAATTCAGCCGCCTGGAATCAACCGGCCTGCCCCCGCATTTCTGCATATAATACTGGAACCCCCAGTGCCCGGCAAACCACAAAGTGCCCGGCTGCCCGTTATAGGAGTGGCAGATTTCACCGGCCAGATTTCTTTCCGTGTTAGCCCATACGTAATCGGCCCTGGCTACCCAAAGGGCTATAAAAAGAGACGGCACTATGGGCAGGGCCCATGCCCATACGGATTTTTTTGGCCTGGCTGCCCCGGCCAGGCGCGCAATGGCAATGCCTATGGCCGGAAACACCGGCAGAACACTCCGCGCATTTATGTTGTAATTTACAATGGCTGCAAAGACAAATATTCCGGTTATCCACAGGAACAGAAGCAGGGCCCCGGCGTCTTTCGACCTCCAGATGTCCGACACCGCCGCAAACAGGATAGCCAGCCCCGCAACCGAAAAAACATAGTACTGGATGGCCAAAGGCCAGTTTTTAAGTGATATCGGCAAATTCCCCGGCGCGTATATAAAAAGCCCGGCAAAAGCAACGGCTATCAGCGCCCCGGCAACAAGTAACCCCTTGCGCCATAAAAAAAGAAAGAAAAACAGCGCAGTAATAAAACATCCTCCAAGAAATGCCAGGCCTGTTGCTATTTTGGAAACATCCGGTTTCAATCCTTTCATGGACTCGTATGCAGAAGCACTCAACAGCAGGCCCTTGCCATACATACTGTAAGACAGTAATTCGTACCCGGCAATAAATACTACCGGGATTATCAGAAACTTGGCCCACCGCCTGCCGTCTTTTTTTATAAGCGAGTAGACAAGCAACAGGGGTATCAGGCTGAGCCCTGAATATTTCGCCAGGCTCGCCGCGGCCACAAGAAAAGCCGCGCCGGTTATATTGAAAGCAGACCGGGTCCTGACGCCCTTTATCCATAAAAATACCGCCCAAACCCAGAACGCCGTCATCATCACGTCGCACATAATTGATGTGGCAGAAACTAAAAAAGCCGGCGTGATTATGCCTGCAAGCGCCGCTGCCAGCGGCCTGCCGCAAAGTTCCCTTGCAGTAAAATATGAGCCGATAGCAGCTGCCAATGCCGGGACCAGAAAGGCCGTGTGCAAGGCCCTTTCGGACCAGCCGGCAAACCAGGCGGCAATGGCTATGTAATAAGAGGCTAGCGGGGGATTAAGCTGGATTGCGGAGAAAGGCGTTTCAAACCCTACCCAGTTGGCCCTGAACCCGTAAAAATCAAATGGATTTTTCTGGATGTGGCGCGCGGCCCAAAGGAAAAGCGGGTCGTCCATATTGAACGCCTTGTTGATAAAAGGCACAAGACAGGCAAGCGTAATTACGGCAAGCGCAATTACATGCAAAACGGCTTTACCCTTAGCCTTATCCCCGCCAAAATCCTTCGGCATATTCGAAGCTACTAATATACAGTTTTCACAAAGGTTTTTATTCCGGGCTGGCAATCACTCCGCAAACAGCCGGGCCCGGCATGGGGGAAACAGGCCGGCCTGCTCGCCTTTTTTCATCAAAAGGGAGATGGCCTTTTCCCCTTCCCCGGAAAGCTTTATCGTGTCTTCGTTAACGTACAAGCCGATATGCTTCCTGATAACGCTGCTCTCCATTTCCTGGGCGTGCATTTTGATGTAATCCCGGCACTTTGCAGGCTCTCTTAAACCCAGCAGCACGCTCTCCCGCAAGGCCCTTTCTATCCTGAGCACCGACGCTTTTCCAAGCGACCTCTTTGCCGCTATGCACCCAAGCGGTATAGGCAGCCCGGTCTCCTTTTCCCACCACTTGCCAAGGTCCTGCACGCGCTTCAGGCCGTGTCTGCGATAGGTGAACCGGCCCTCATGGATTATTACACCCCAATCCGCCCGGCCCTCGCTAACGGCGGGCATGATATCAGAAAAGATCATTTCCTTCATCTTTGCCGATTCCCGCAGTGCCGGATTATAAAGCAGCAAAAGAAGGTTGGCCGTTGTGAGTCCGCCCGGTATTGCGATTTTTCTGGGGAATTCCGGCCCGTCCTGTCTGGATACAATCAGGGGGCCGCATCCCCAGCCAAGCGCCGCGCCGCTTCCCAGGCAAAAATAATCTTTCCTCAAATGGCCAAATGCGTGAAAAGACACCTTAACCACGTCCAGCCCGCCGCGCAGGGCCATCTTGTTCAAAGTCTGCACGTCTTCCAGCCGCTCTCTGAAAACAAAGCCGCCTGTGTCCACAAGATTATGCACAAGCCCATGGAATATCGCCGTGTCGTTAGGGCACGGGGAAAAACCCAGTGTTAGTTCTCTTATACGCTTTTTCATATCTGGCTAGTTTACGTCCGTTTCCATCTCCTGTGCATCCAAAGCCATTCCGAAGGGCTGGTTTTTATCTTCTCTCCTATCGCGGCATTCAGCCTCATAAGAATGTCCTGCTCGGCCCCGGAGCAATCGATCTCCGGAAGTACCGTAAGCTGGTGCCCGCCGGCAGTCCTCTTTATAAAGGCAGGAAGAAGGGCCGCGCCGGTCTTCTTAGCCATTACAACAGGCATTCTTGTGGTCCAGGCGGGGCGGCCAAGAAAATCCACCAGGTATCCCTCTTCTTTTATGACCGCCTGGTCCATCAGAACGCCAACCGTACCGCCCGCACTTAATGTCCGGAGCATTTTTTTAAGCGCCCCTTCTTTATAGATAACCTTGTTGCCGAATTTGGACCTGGCCCTTTCCATCATCACATTCAGGTACGGATTCCCAAGCGGCCTGGCCACTACACCCATTCCGCCGAATGCCAGCGCCCCTTTTATGGCAAGCAGTTCCCAGTTGCCCATATGGGCTGTGATAAATATGATCCCCCGGTTGCCTTCACGGGCTTTTTCAAAATTTTCCCCTCCACGCACATCCACATGGCCCAGTATGCCGCCGCCCGTGCCAAAGTATATCTTAATCAGCTCGGCAAACGAGGCCCCAAGGTTCATGAAGGATTCCCGTGCAACCCACTCTGGGCCCATCGCATTTCCATCCTCGCGATATTCCGGCACCGCCCCGCGTTCCATTGCGGCAGACACATTATGTATTGCTATGGCACGCCTTTTCCGCCAGGCTACAAACAGCAAACGCCCGGCAAACCTGCCGGCTTTTCTGGCGATGCCCGCCGGAAGAGCGGCAAATACTGACCCGGCCGCTATTATAACAGCGGCGCGCAGACCGGCAAAAAATTTGCCCGCGGGAATTCCCATTATTTAAAAAGCGACGCCCGGACACCGCTGAAGCGCGGGCCGGGCATCACGATAAAATTCTTTAACGGCATATTGAGCATTTACTACTATATACGGAATTGTTAACTCTTCGCTTCTTCCCCGTCCTTCTTTTCGACATGTTTCACCGCCTCTACCGTCTCCTGCTCTTTCTTGGCCTTTACGGCCTCCGCAATCTCATCCAGGCGCTTGTTTACCAGGTAGTTCAGGGTGCCTTCCGGATATTTTCCGTCCGGGCCAGGTTCGCCGGCCTGCATGCCCATCAAAAGCTCTATCCCTTCTTCCACCTTGTTTATGGCGTATATATTGAACTTCCCTTCTTTAACGGCCTCCACCACTTCCCTCTTGAGCATCAGGTTTTTGATGTTCCTGCCCGGTATTATCACGCCGTGGCTGCCGTCAAGGCCGCGGAGTTTGCATATCTCGAAGAAGCCCTCGATCTTTTCATTCACCCCGCCGATGGGCTGAACGTCACCGTTCTGGTCCATGGAGCCGGTTACCGCAAAGGACTGCTTAATCGGAGCGCCCGCTATGCTGCTTAAAATGGTATAAAGCTCCGCGCAGGAAGCGCTGTCGCCCTCTATCATTTCGTATAACTGCTCAAAGGTGAGCGAGGCCGAAAGGCTTATGGGTTTTTTGGCAGCATATTTGCTCCAGAGGTAATTCGTTATGATAAGGACGGCCTTTTCGTGTATCCGGCCGCTCATCTTCGTCTCGCGCTCAATGTTCACGACACCGGCCCTGCCTGCATAAGTGCGGGCGGTAATACGTGAGGGCTTGCCAAAACTGTAATCGCCCATGCTCATCACGGCCAGGCCGTTTATCTGGCCCACTTTTCCACCGGCGGTCTCCACTATGAGCGTGTCTTCCATCATAAGGTCCCTCAGCCGGTCGCTGATCTTGGAATGCCTGTATACTTTCTGCTCCAGGGCTTTTTCCACGTGTCCCCCCGAAACCAGATTGCTCCCGGCCGATTTCGCCCAGAAGTTGGCCTCCCTAACCAGATCCACCACGTCCCTGAACCTGGCTGTTATCTTGTCCTGCTGCCCGGCCAGCCTGGACGAGTACTCTATTATGCGCTCCACCCCGGAACGGTCAAAATGCAGCAGGTGCTCCTCATTGCACTTGCTGGCCACAAACCGGGCATACTTGCCAACGTTCTCCGGCGTCCTGTCCATGAAAGAATCGAAGTCCGCCTTCACCTTGAAGAGCTCCCTGTACTCGTCATCAAGGTTGTAAAGCAAATAATATATCTGTGGATTGCCGATCAGGACGATTTTCACATTAAGGGGCACGGCTTCCGGCTTAAGCATGGCCGTGGAGATGGCCCTGTACTGCTCCCAGATGTCCTCTATCCTGGCCTCTTTGTTCTTGATGGCCCTCTTCAGGGCCTCGTAGGAGAAGATGTTTCTTAGCAGGTCCAGGGCCTCTATTATCAGGTATCCTCCGTTTGCCTTGTGAAGCGCGCCGGCTTTTATCATGGAAAAATCCGTAACGGCCACGCCGAACTGGAATTTGTGCTCTATCCTGCCAAACAGGTTGTTGTATGTGGGGTTGCTCTCGAAGACAACGGGCGCTCCTTTTGCCTCGGAGTTGTTCACCAGCACGTTGACCACATACCGTGTAAATGAAGGCTCCTGTTTCTGCGCTCTCATGAAAGGCAACGCCGCCGCGGCCTGCTGCTCCTCCGTGGGCGTCTTGAAATCGTCCAGGTGGTCCAGGATATCTTCGCTTACCTCGCTCAGATAGGCAGTGACCTTCGGGAAATCCGCGTATTTTCTCTTCAGGTCTTCTATCAGATGGCCGATGGCGGAGAGAGCGGCCTCGCGTTCCACCCTGGCCAGCGTGTTCTTCACGGATTTTTCTACGTCCCTTACCTCTCTTACAACATCGTCCAGCTTTTCCTGAAGGTCCTTCCCGATCTCCTCCACCTTCTTTTTGGTCTTTTCATCCAGCGCCTCGAATTCCGCCTCGGTGAGCGGTTCGCCGGTTTTCTTCACGGGAACCATCACAAGCCCGGCTATGGTTCTCTTTATCGCAAACCCCTTGTCCCTGGCCAGGCCCTCCAGGGTTTCAAAGCGCTCTTTCTGCTTCTTCTGAAAATCCTCCATAATGCTGCTTTTCTGTTTTTCGTACTCCTTGGATTCAAAGACCTTGGGAATCTCGGACCTAAGCGCTTTAATAATCTCTTCCAGTTCCTTTTGAAAGCCGGCCGCCCTGCCTGGTTCAAAAGATATGGCCCTGGGCACATCGGGGTCCCTGAAATTGTAGACGTAAACCCAGTCGGCAGGCACAGGTTCCTTTGCTGCCATATCATCCAGCAGCATCTTCACCGTTGTGAATTTACCTGTTCCGCTTTCCCCAAGAACAAACAGATTAAACCCGGTATCCTCGAAATTCAGCCCGAAATCCAGGGCGCTTTTTGCCCTGTCCTGGCCTATGGTGCCTAAATGAGAGGCCAGTTCCGCAGTTGTTTCAAAGTTAAGGACGCCAGGTTCGCAGCATTTGAAGACGTGGTCCGCCGTAAGTTTTAAAGCCATTTCGCCTCCTTTATCTTTTAAAACACCTTTTTTATGAACTCCCCTTCGCACTTCTTTTCCCAAAAAGGGACCCGGAGGGATTTTACAATAAAGCGGCTTTCTTTAAAAGATATTATCAGATTCCGCCGGTTCTGAGGCTAAGCCCTGGGATGGTGCTCCTTGTAGACCCTTTTAGCCCTCTCCCTGGACACCTTCGTATACACCTGGGTAGTTGCAATATCTGAATGGCCGAGCATTTTTTGCAGTGACCGCAAATCAGCGCCGCCTTCAAGCAGGTGTGTGGCAAAGGAATGCCTGAGGACATGGGGGCTAAGTTTTACGCCCGCGCGCCTTGCGGTCTGCTTCAGTGTCTGCCAGAACCTTTGCCTGGTCATGGGCTTGCCAAGGCGTGTTAAAAAAATATGATCGGAGCCGGTCTTTTTCCATGTATCCGCCCTGGCCCCCTCAATATAGCATTTTACCGCAGCCAATGCCCTCTTGCTCACCGGCACAACCCTCTCCTTGGATCCCTTGCCTGTCACCCTTAAAAACCCGGCCTCCATATTAAGGTCCGCAAGCCTTAAGGTGACAAGTTCGCTCACCCGCAACCCAGCGGCGTACATCAGCTCCATCATCGCCTTGTCCCTGAGCACAAAGCCCGGACCAGTCCCGGCGCTTGCGGTGGAAAGAAGGTCCTTTATCTTACCCACTGAAACCGCCTTTGGCACCCGCTGCCAAAGCCTTGGGGACTCAAGGTTTTCAGCAGGGTCGGTTTGCCGGATGCGGCTTATCACCGCATATTTAGTGAAACCCCTTATGCCTGAAAGCGTGCGGGCCAGGCTGGCAGGCGACAGCCCTTTGTCCCTGAGCCGTTCCAGATAATCGGTTATGTCCTCCTTGCCGAAACTTGTGAGGTCCAAACCCTTTTCTGCAAGATAGACGGCCAGGCCGCCGATGTCCCGGCCATAGGAATCCACCGAGTTTCTTGAGAGCCCCTTTTCAACGGCAAGATAGGCAATGAATTCATCAACAAGCGAATTCAAATAAACTCACCGATGCCGGTCCGCTTCCTCAGCATGCCATAAAGGGTACCGGCCATCTCCATAAGGTTCACAGTATCGTACTTGTTATAAAGGATCAGGAGACGCCGGGCCTCTTCATCGCCCTGCCCCGCCCTGCGCCACAGCTTTACAGCATCGTAACCGTCCATACCCCGGACACAATCGTCCCTGAACACACCCATCTGGTCTTCAAGTTTCTTCAGCCCTCCTTTCATGCCCAGCCTGCGGGCGCCAAAGGCAAGGTCGAAGTGAAGCCCTTCAAACACAACGCCCATGCTGTCTTTAAGAAAAGGCATGTCGAAACCCGACCCGAAGAAGGTTATCAGGTAATCGCATCCAGCAAACTCTTCTTCCAGGGCCTGCCGCGTAAGGTTCTCACCCCTTACATATGCCCTGTACTCCAGCCCGTCATAAACACCTACAACGGTCGGATAGCCGCCAGAGGCGATGTCCCATCCATTCGTCTCTATGTCCAGGCACAAGGGGGCCAGTTTCCTGACAGCCAGAAGGTCGAAGAGCCTCCAGTGCTCACCCCGGCGCAGCGCCCTTGCAAAGTATCTCATATCGCCGCTGGCAAGCCGCCCGGTGGCTTCAGAAAGACGGGCATCAAATATTTTTTTTCTTTCCGGAGATATGAAGCTGACTTCGGCGGCAATGAAATCCGCCCAGTTAAGGATGCCTTTGCGCCACAGCCTGCGCTCAAGCCCCGGCCCCACCCCTTTAAGGATGCTGAAGGTGTGCTCAATCATAATTTATTATAACCTCAGGGCAGTTTCAAATTTACTCATTCGCCTCTGATTCATACATTGCGGCTATCTCCGGGGTGTATGAGCCGTCCGGCTGGTACACTATTAATGGTTTTTCCACGGCAAGACCTCCCCTGGCCCCCTTTACCGACTCTATAAGGACCATTTTGGACACCATATCCATACCGCCATGGACGAACCTCAGCCGCTTGGGCGCAAGCCCGGCTGCCTGAAGGGTGTCCATTATCTCTGCAAGCCTTTCCGGGTGGTGTATCATGCAGAACTTCCCGCCGCTTTTAAGGAGCCGTGAGGCGGCCAGTGTCAGAGACCGCAGCGTAACGGCAAGTTCGTGCCTGGCTATGGCCCTTTCCTGGTCCTCGCTTAAACGCCCCGCAGACGGCGCCCTGAACGGCGGATTGGATACAACAAGATCGAACGCCCCTGTTAAATCTTTTACGGGGCTGTCCTTTAATCCAGCCGGGATTTGAAATTTGCCAGGGCCCTTATGCCCGATTGAGGCAAGGTCGGCGTTTATGGCAACCACCCTGCCTGAAAGCCCGTTTATCTCTATATTGCGCAAGGCAAGCTCAAAGAGCCCTTTCTGTATCTCAACCAGGAAAACCCTGGCCCCTGTATACCGCATGGCCAGCAGCAACCCTATTATGCCTGAGCCCGCGCCAAGGTCCGCAATCAGCCGCATGCCTGGCATGCGCACAAACGATTCCACAAGCAGGGCGTCAAGGGAAAACCTGTACCCTTTTTCCCTCTGATAGAGCCTTATGTCTCTTATCCCGTCCAGCGTAAGACGCACTTGAATCCCTCCAGATAAAAGGTTTATTCTAATCTATGCCTTTTCAGGCATAAAGGGCAACGCGGAGGGGGTTTTCGCTTGGGAGGCGAAACGTGGGCAGAAAAACCGTTACCGCTGTACTCTGTTTTTGTATCTTTTCTCTGGCTTTTGCCTGGGCCGCCAGGCCCGCCTGCTGCGAGTCGCTGACCGTCAGCGGCTGCTCCGTCAGCACGGTAGGGTACCTTACCTACCTTGCACAGAAATACCAGGAACTTACAGGGGTAAAGGTCTTTGTCAGGGGCGGGGGAAGCCTGATGGGGATATCGGACCTTAACTCCAGCAGGGTGGATTTTGCAGCGTCATGCAAAGGCAAATCCGCTGACGACCCCAGTGGCATGCATTTCACACAGGTTGCATGGGACGCCCTTGTGTTCATAGTAAACAAATCAAACCCGGTTAACGGAATTACCCTGCACCAGGTCCGGGGCATTTACTCCGGCAGAATATATAACTGGAAACAGCTTGGCGGCCCTGATATGAAACTTGTATCTTTCATGGCCCAGGGTGAGATGGGAGGCGTGGGGCAGAGCCTTAGCAGGCTGGTGCTTAAGGGCAAGCGGCCGATCATAACCGCAAACACCCAGATAATTGCCTCCTCCGCTGCAATTTGGGAGCAGATGGTGGAGGTGACCCCAGGCGGGTTCGCCTCAACCGGCTTTGCAAGCGCACGCAAAAGGAACGTAAAAATGCTGCTGGTAAATGGCGTGCCGCCCACCAAGGAGAACATTGTGTCAGGCAGGTACCCGCTTAAGAGGCCGCTGTACCTTGTGACAACCGGCACCCCCTCCCCTGAGGTAAAAAAATTCATACAATTCGCACTGGGCCGGGCCGGACAGCATCTGATTTCCGCATACGGAATACCTTCCCTGGACGAAATAAGGGCCAGATGAAGGCCATATCCCTAAAGACCCGTGTCGCTTTCTTCTTAGTGGCGGTTATCGCAGTCATCGGGATTACGGCAACATATGTCTTTATCCGTCACGAGAAAAAATACATAGGCAAGGAGATAACCGCCAGGGGGATTGCAATGTCGGAGTCCCTGGCAAGGGTAGTGGGCGACGGGATGGCCGCCGAGGACCTGGTGCTCATAAAGAAAATGGCGCAGATAGTGCATACCAAAGACGTGGTGCAGGCCCAGGTGTTCACCAACATGTGGCTGGCAATGGACGCCTGGCCTTTCAAGGACCTTAACAACCCGCCCAGCCCGGCGGCAGTAAGCCATTTTAAAAATTCAACTTCAACGTTTTTCAGGAAAGAGGGCGTGAACTTCGATTTTTACGCCCCGGTCTTTTACGACCCGCTTAAGACCGGGAAGCCGATCACAATCGGTTATGTACGGCTTAAATTAAGCTCCCTGCCGCAGAAAAAAGAGATCAACAGGGCCGCGCTCATGGGCGCCTTAATCCTTGCCGCAATGACCGCCCTGTCCATAATAGTACTTAACGCCCTCATGGGAAAGTTCGTGGTGAACCCAATAATGCGGCTGCACAAGGCCGTATCCAGCCACAAGGAGGGGGAACTCCCAGAACCCATTCACATCCGCTGCAATGACGAGATAGGAGAGCTTTCCCTGGAGTTCAACAAAATGAGCGCGGCATTAAGGGAAAGGGAAGACAAACTGCTGGATGAAAGGGAGCGTTTTTCTGTTACC
The DNA here is from genome assembly GCA_021813405.1 of Nitrospirota bacterium. GTDB lineage: Bacteria > Nitrospirota > Thermodesulfovibrionia > Thermodesulfovibrionales > JdFR-88 > JAKAKS01. The sequence continues at coordinate 27,015 of JAKAKS010000038.1, read as the reverse complement.
CTCAAGTCCATAGGCGACGGAGTGATCACAACCAACAATGATGGCAGGGTAACATTCATGAACGAGGCGGCGGAGCGCCTTACCGGATGGACAGGCAGCGAGGCCGCGGGGCGGCCTGTCCAGGACGTATTTAACATCATTAACGAAAAAACCCGCTTCAGATGTGAAAACCCTGTGGAAAAGGTGCTTGCCAGCGGCCAGGTGGTTGGGCTTGCCAACCATACTGCGCTTATATGCAAGGACGCAACAGAAAAGATAATAGCCGACAGCGGGGCGCCGATAAGAAACCACGACGGAGATATATTAGGCGTAGTGCTTGTATTCAGCGACATAACCGAAAAAGTCCGGGTGCAGGAACAGGCCCATATGGAGCAGAAAATAGAGTCCCTGGGGCTCCTTGCCGCAGGGATAGCCCACGACTTCAATAACCTCCTTACGGTAATACTTGGAAACATTAGCATAGCCAAATTCATGGCAAAGGACCGCGCTGACATATTCAAAAGGCTTGACCAGGCCGAGTCCGCTTTCGGCCGGGCAAGAGATTTAACACAGCAGTTGCTTACCTTCGCCAAAGGCGGCTCCCCGCTTAAAAAATCGGCTGACATAAGGGCGCTGGTTCGCGAATCAGCGGAATTCGTCCTCAGCGGGTCCATTACCAGGTGCACCCTGGATTTGCCAGAGGACCTCAACGCCGTGGACGTTGACGAGGGGCAGATAAACCAGGTGTTAAACAATCTGCTGATAAACGCCGCCCAGGCGATGCCTGACGGGGGCACTATCACCGTCATATGCAGAAACAGGCACCTTCAGCGGCCAAACCCTTACGGGCTTGCGCCGGGGGATTACGTCCGGATAGTTGTAAGCGATATGGGGCCGGGCATCCCTGCCGAAATCCGGGAAAAGATATTCGACCCCTATTTCACCACCCGCCCACGCGGGGTTGGACTGGGGCTTGCCGTTTCGTGGTCCATAGTGCAAAAGCACGGCGGGCATCTATGCCTTGGGCCGGAGGCCGGCGGCGGGGCCGAGTTTCATATATACCTGCCTGTCAGCCAACTGGCCCCGGCACCAGCCCAGGACGCGGGGGAAAAAATTGGACCGGCCAGTGGCAGGATTCTCGTTATGGACGATGAGGAGCTTATCAGGACGTCGGCAGCCAGCATGCTTTCCGGACTGGGATATCAGGTGGAAGTGGCCGCCGACGGCGAATCCGCAGTATCAAAATTCAGGGAGGCCGCCCTGGCGGGAAGGCCGTTTGCCGCCGCCATACTGGACCTGACCGTACCCGGAATGGTAGACGGCAAAGAAGCAGCAACCGCGGTACTGGAACAATTTCCGGAGGCCAAACTGATAGTGTCCAGCGGATATTGCAATGACCCCGTTGTAGCCGGGTTCAGGCAATACGGATTCCGGGCCGCGCTGCTGAAGCCGTACAACCTGGAGCAGATTGCCCTGGCCGTCGAAACCGCGCTTAATGACGGTAAGCTGCCGTTTACCAGCTAGAAGCCGCAGCCCGGTTTAACATTTTAATATCTATCCTCATACCGCTCACTTTTGCACACCTCTTTGACCCTGTCTTTAACCAGCTGCCCATTGTCCCATATTCTCTCCCGGATCTTGGTGCACTTTGTCGCGGGGTTGTAACCCTCGGGTTCGGCATAATAACGCCCCCTGCCGTTATCAGTAGTGTATTCCACGGGCCTCCCGGTATCGGCCACCTGCAGCGAACCCCGGTTTGATATGTCGGCTAGTGTGGCCCCGGCAATCGCGCCTATAGTAGCGCCCACCACCCCTCCGCGCCATGGGTTATCACTGTCCAGGAACATCCCGGCTATGCCTCCGATAATCCCGCCTGTAGTGCCGCCCCTGGCCTCTTCTTCAGTGCAGGCGGCAAAAGACATGAGCATCAAAACAACCAGAATAAAAGCCGTCTTTTTCATAGCAGCCTCCTTGTCCCTCTCCCTTTTTTAAGATGCTATTTAAAGCATTGTCTCATATTTCAGCGGCGGCCCGCTAGTCTCCGGCCTGCGGACTGTAAATACCGGCCACGCTTGTCAGCAGGCCAAGCGGGCTTATCTCCTCAACCCGCCTTACTTCCTTCAGGCCAAATGGTATAAAAAAAACCACCACAAACCGGAGCAGGGAAGACAGCAGGAAAAGCGACAATATCCTGTGGCCTGAGAGCCGCGGCAGTTCAGTTACCAGAAGGCCTCCGGCAAGCGCCCCAAGGCAAAGACAGATACCGGTTGCCGCATTGAGGTGCGCCACCCACCTGGTCCTTTCACCAGGCTCCGCGGAATCGTATACGAAATTGGAGGCCGAAAGGTTGAACCCCGCCCATACAAAACCGGAAAACGCCTGGGCAAACCCGAGATAAACCGGGTTCCTGTTTATAAGCCACAGAGCCGGCACGAACACTATCAGCTTTGAAGTGAGCTTCATGATCTTTACGTTGCCGGCCTTGTCGGAGCGCCTGCCCCATCTTTTCACAGAAAGGTATGTGGCCACCGAAGATGACGCGGTAAGCGCGATATATGTTGGGTATGTAAAATGAAGGCCCTTCAGCATCAGCACGGAGAAAAACGGGCCTGATATGTTAGTTGCAAAGTTCAGCGCGCCAACAAAAACTACAAAACGGGCAAAGTTGCTGCAATGCCCCCCGCCGCGCAGGCATTGAAAAAATGAGGGGCCGGCCCGCTCCTGCCTGAGCGCTGGCTCCTCCATGCGCATGAGGAAATTCCAGGAAAACATCCGTGCGATAAAGGCAGCCCCAAAAAGGCACGCAAACCCGGCGGAGACGGCCGGCCCCTTTGCAATGCGCAGCACAAAACCAGCGGACAGCGCGGCCGCAATGGTTACAAACCCAAGCGCCTGGTTCCTCCAGCCAAAGTACTCGCCCCATTTTTTCTCTTCTATTATCTCGGACATCATGCTGCTCCAGGGCGGATTTACCAGCGCGCCAAACGATGCAAACATGACAACCGCTGCAATGAACGCCAGCGGGCTCGCCATACCCAATGCCGCCATTAACGCCATGAACAGAAGCGAAGCTGCCTGCAAAGGGACAAAAAGATTTATCAATAATTTTCTTGAACCAAGTTTTTTAACCAGGTCCGGGCTCTTGAGCTGCGCCACAGAGGCAAACAGGTTTGGCGCCGCGCTCAGTATGCCCACCTGGCTCAGAGCGCCCCCGATAGTAAGCAGAAAAGGGGTAAAATAATCCGATACAAGTCCGCCCATGCAGCTTGCAAATATGCCGTCCAGAAATGAGACCCGGAGCGTCCTGGCTTTGTTTTTTATCAAGTTTTGGGCCATAAAAGAAAATACCTCCCTTACCCGGCGGGAAGAAAAAACCCGCTTGCGCCATGAAATCTGTTCAAGAATTTTAAAATTAACGCCCTTTGGATGTCGGTGATTCAAATCGCAAAACGGCCAGGGCGCATCGTGCATAGAATACCGGTTCAACATCCTGCAGCGGAAATGCTGGAAAAACTTGTAAAATGAAATAACCGGAATTCAAAAGGAGCAAGGAATGAAAAAATTTTATTTGTGGCTTCTTGTGCCCGCCGTATTGGTCACATTTTCCTCTTTCGCGCAGGCAGGCGAACATAAAAAAACAGTCACGGTAACGCGCTTCAAAAACAAATCCGGATGGGCTGGATCCTGGGATATTGAAAATGGAGTGGCGGACCAACTTACAGTTGCGCTGATACAAAGCGGCCAATTCGTGGTGGTATCCCGCCGGAAGGGGAAGCAGGGCTATGAATCCAACCAAGCGCAAGCCGGCCCGCCTGACACAGCCCAGATACTGATAAGAGGAACCATCACAGAGTTCCGGAACTCAAGTTCTGGCAGCGGCGGCGCGAGCATCTTCGGTTTCGGGGGCGGGGGGAAAGAGGCCAAAGTGCGGCTCAGTCTCCGCCTTGTGGATACCGCTACCGGCCAGGCACTGGATTATATAAAAGCCGAAGGTAGTGCATCCGGAGCGGAAGACGCGGCCCGGAAGGCGCTTTACAAGGCAGTTAAAAAGATTATAAAAGACACAAGCAAAATCCCGTTTGAGGCAAATGTGGTCTCCGTATCCGGGCCGGAGATCATTATCAGCGCGGGCCGGGAAAACGGAGTGTACATCGGCGATACGTTTGGCGTTTACCGGGAAGGCAACGAAGTGGTGGACCCGGACACGGGAGTACAGCTTGGCCATGATGAAACAAGGATCGGAATGATAGAGGTTTACGAGGTCCATAATAGTTACTCGAAGGCAAACGATATGGACGGACAGGGGTTTGCAAAAGGACAGGTGGTGCGCGGAGCCCCGTAGCGCCGTGAATTATGATTGAGGCGTTAAATTTTCATGGCCCGGCGCCAGGGATGACTGGGCGGGAGCACGCATCACACGGAATCCAGATATTCTTTAATCCTTATTGAACTCAGGTGAAAAATCAGGGACGGGATGCGCCACGGTATTGCCAAATTCCTCCATCCATTTCTCCTGATTTTCCAAAAGGTAAGACAGGAAATAGCATGTCCCGGGATTTTCCTTTACCTCAACCCAGTCCATGGAGCCAAGCTTGCCAATTTTATTTACAGTGGCGCGGCCTCCGTGGAAATCATCCCTGGCGTGGCCTACATAAAGTTCCGTTGGAACGTAGATAATATCGCCTTCTTTCACGAGAGCCACCCCATTCACCTGCCAGCGGCAATATACCAGAATTTGCTGATGATAACAGATTATTCCAGGGCCATTCAATTCAAAAAGACCAGTCTGTCCGCCTTAATTATTTCAGCGGTACAATTTAATCTGCGGACGAGCGCTTGAAATCCAAACAAAAAGGAGAGACCTATGACAGTTACTGCTGAACAAAAAACCATGGACGAACTGAAGGCCGTAGCCCCGGAATTTGCGAAGCTTACACAGGAGCTTCTATTCGGTGATATCTGGAAACGTCCGGAACTATCGCAGCGCGACAAGAGCCTGATTACAGTTACATGCCTAGTTGCGCTGAACCGCACAGAGCAGGTTGAATTCCATCTAAAAAAGGCTTTTGAAAACGGCCTCACCAGGGAAGAGCTTGTGGCCGCGGTTACGCATATTGCATTTTACGCCGGCTGGCCCACCGCAGCATCGGGGTTTAATCATTTAAAAAGGGTAATAGACCAGCAAGAATAAATTAAGGAGACAAAGCATGAAAGGAACTGTTCTATACGGGCCGCGGGACGTGCGCTTCGAGGAGCGCGAAGCGCCCCGGCTCATCAAGCCAACGGATGCCATAATAAAAATAACGGCAGCCTGCGTGTGCGGGTCAGACCTGTGGCCGTATCGCGGCATCAGCCCGGTTACCCAGCCCGTTTCTATGGGGCACGAGTACTGCGGCATTGTGGAGGAAGTTGGAAGCGCGGTCAAAGCAGTGAAACCCGGCCAGTTCGTCATCGGTTCCTTCTTCGCCTCCGACAACACCTGCCCCAACTGCCAGGCCGGTTATCAGTCGTCCTGCCTGCAACGCGAATTGGTAGGCGGTGCGCAAGCGCCTCTGTTGCGCGTGCCGCTGGCGGACGGCACTCTTGTGGCCACCCCGGAGGTCCCGAGGGATGACCTTATTCCGAGCCTGCTGACACTCTCCGATGTTATGGGCACCGGGTGGTTTGCCGCCGATGCCGCAAATGTAAAGCCGGGCAAGACAGTGGTAATCGTTGGTGATGGCGCAGTAGGCCTTCTGGGTGTGCTCTCCGCCAGGCAGATGGGTGCAGGGCGGATAATCGCGATGAGCCGCCATGAGGCGCGGCAGAAGCTGGCCCGCGATTTCGGCGCAACTGATATCGTGCCCGGGCGCGGCGATGAGGGAGTGGCCCGGATCAAGGAACTGACTGGTGGCTTAGGCGCGGACTCCGTTTTGGAATGTGTGGGCACTCAGGAATCAATGATGCAGGCGGTCCGTTCCACCCGCCCCGGCGGATACGTAGGCTATGTGGGCGTCCCGCACGGCGTCCAGCTTAAAGGGGATGAGTTGTTCTTTACCCACGTCCGCCTGCATGGCGGCCCGGCCCCGGTGCGCCGTTATCTGCCAGAACTGATCAAACTGGTATGGAACGGAAAGATAAACCCCGGCAAGGTATTCGATCTAACCTTGCCACTTGATCAGGTTGCGGAGGGCTACCGCGCTATGGACGAGCGCCGCGCCATCAAGGCGCTGCTGCGCCCGTAAGGCCGGGTCAATTCTTTATCCCAAGCTCCAGCATCTTTGAGCGAAGTTCCTTGATCCGGTCCCGGATGGCCGCCGCCTTCTCGAATTCAAGATTGGCGGCGGCCTCCTTCATCTCTTTTTCCAGAGATTCAAGCGGCACCTCGTTCAGTTTCACGTACTCCGTGCCGGCTTCCTCCTGCACAGTGAAGTAGTCCCGCTCGTAGATGCTGCCAAGGATGTCCTTGATATTGGATTTCACAGTCTCCGGAGTTATACCGTTTCGTTTGTTGAACTCTTCCTGGATGCGCCTTCTTCTGGCGGTCTCGTCCATGGCCTTCTGCATGGAGCCCGTAATGCGGTCCGCATAGAATATGACAGTGCCGTTTATGTTCCTTGCCGCCCTGCCCGCCGTCTGGATAAGGGAGCGCTCAGAACGCAGGAAGCCCTCCTTGTCAGCGTCCATTATCGCCACAAGTGAGACCTCCGGCAGGTCCAGCCCCTCGCGAAGCAGGTTTACGCCTATCAGCACGTCAAAATTCCCAAGCCTCAGGTCACGCAAAATTTCTATCCTCTCCAGCGTGTCTATATCCGAATGCAGATACTTGGCCTTTATCTTGAGGTCCGTGTAAAAATCCGTAAGGTCCTCGGCCATCTTCTTGGTAAGCGTTGTGATCAGCACGCGCTCGCCTTTAACAACCCTCTTTCGTATCTCGCCAAGCAGATCGTCCACCTGGCCGCCAGCCGGCCTAAGCTCTATGGCGGGGTCCAGAAGCCCGGTGGGCCTTACTATCTGCTCCACTACGGCCCTGCCGGATTTTTTCAGTTCGTATGCCGCGGGCGTTGCCGAGATATATATCACCTGGTTTTCCCTCTGTTCGAATTCGGTAAATTTAAGCGGCCTGTTATCAAGGGCCGAGGGCAGCCTGAAGCCGAAATCGATCAGCGTCTGCTTCCTGGACCTGTCGCCCTCGTACATGCCGCCTATCTGCGGCACGGTGGCGTGGGACTCGTCTATTACTATCAGGAAGTCATCGGGGAAATAATCTATCAGCGTATAGGGCGCCTCCCCCGCGGCCCTGCCCGAAAGGTGGCGGGAATAATTTTCAATTCCATGGCAAAAACCGAATTCCTTGAGCATCTCCAGATCAAAGAGCGTCCTTTGCTCTATCCTTTGCGCCTCCATCACCTTGCCCTGGTTACGGAAATATTGGATGCGCTCCCTGAGCTCGTCCTCTATCCGGATGATAGCGGGCTGCATCCTGTCCCTGGGGGTTATCCAGTGGCTGTTGGGGAATAGCGCGAACTGTTCAAACTTCCTTGTTCGCGCGCCGGTAAGCGGATCGAATTCCCAAAGCGCATCCACGTCATCACCGAAGAACTCCAACCGCAGAGCTTTGTCCAGCGAGAACGATGGGAATATCTCCACCATGTCCCCGCGCACGCGGAAAGTGCCCCGTTTGAATTCAGTTTCGGCCCTTGCGTACTGCATCTCGACAAGTCTCTTTAGCAGATCGTTGCGGCGCATGTGCATTCCGTTTTCAAGTATCAGGTGCATCTCCATGTAGTCTTCGGGGCGGCCGATGCCGTATATGCAGGAGACCGAGGCCACAACGATAACGTCCTTCCTCATAAGCACAGCGCGCGTTGCGGAATGGCGCAGGCGGTCTATATCGTCGTTTATGGCGGAGTCCTTCTCTATGTAAGTGTCCGAGGCTGGCAGGTACGCTTCAGGCTGATAGTAATCATAATAGCTCACAAAATATTCCACCGCGTTTTCTGGGAAGAGTTCCTTGAACTCGCCGTAAAGCTGGGCCGCAAGGGTCTTGTTGTGCGCTATTACCAAGGCGGGCCTGCCGGTGTTGGCAATAACGTTTGCAGTAGTGAAAGTTTTGCCGGAGCCGGTCACGCCAAGAAGCACCTGGCTCTTCTTGCCTTTAACTATGCCGCTGGCCAGTTTTTCAATCGCCTGGGGCTGGTCGCCCCGGGGGCTGAAGTTTGTTGAAAGTTTGAAATCACTCATGGAATGGAACTCTTTTGTCCAGTCTTCAAATAGTCCGTTTTTTATTATAGTATAAAGTGAAAAATATGCCCGAAGATATCATTACACCGGAAGTCGAAAAGACACTGCTGGAGACCTTCGCCAGGGAGCTCAAGGGCGAGGTCACTCTGCACGTGTTTACCAAAAAAGGCCACAACGATCAGTTCAATGACGTGCTTATAAACCTGGTGCAGGGTGTGGCCCGGATAGAAAAGCGAATAAAGGCCTTCTATCACCAGATCGGGGATGCGGACGCCGCCGGGTTTAAAGTAACCCGGTCGCCTTCGCTGCTTATCTCGCCGGAGAAATACAATATCCGCTATACCGGCGCGCCGCTTGGCGAAGAAGGCCGCTCATTCATAGCCGCCATCCTGATGGCCGGCTCCGGCCGGGATTTCCTGGAGCAGGAATCCCGGAACCGGATAAAAAAGCTGAGCGTGCACAGGAACGTAATGGTCTTTGTGAGCCCCACGTGCCCTTACTGCCCGCAGGAGGCCATATACGCCATCTCCGCCGCAATCGCCCGGCCGGACGTTGTCTCTGCGGAGATTATCGAGATTTATGAAAACCTGGACCTGGCCGAGGAGCACGCGGCCATGTCTGTCCCCAAAACGTACATAAACGGCGAGCTGACCGCTTCCGGCCTGGAACCGGAATATGATTTCATAAGCTCGCTTCTGGCCGGGGAGCCCGCCGCGTTTGCCGGTCCAATTCAGGCGGAGCAGCCCCCTCAGGAAAAAGAGAACAGGGAGTTCGATGTAATAATAATCGGCGCTGGGCCTGCCGGGCTGTCCGCCGCCGTGTATGCCGGGCGAAGCGGTATGAGGAGTCTTGTGCTTGAAAAAGCCAATGTGGGCGGGCAGGTCTCCATCACCCCGGTAGTGGAGAACTATCCGGGCTTTCCGCAGATTGCGGGAAAAACCCTTGTGGACCAGATGCTCCGCCAGGCCGCCCAGTACGCCAGGATAAAGCAGGGTGTGGCGGTAAACGATATCCGGGCGGAAGGCAATAATGGGAAGCTGGAGCTTATCGCCTCCGACGGGCTCTACCATGCCCGCGCCGTCATAATCGGAACTGGCGCAAGTTACAGGAAACTGGGCGTGCCGGGGGAAGACAGGCTGGCCGGGCGCGGGATAAGCTACTGCGCCACCTGCGACGGCTATCTGTTCAAGGACGGCAAAAACGTCCTGGTTATAGGCGGCGGCAATACCGCCGTAACCGATGCGCTATATCTGGACGGCATAGGGGCAAGGGTAACGCTGGTACACCGCAGCAAGGAAGTACGGGCGGAAGACAGGCTCAAGCAGGTGCTCTTCCAAAGGAACCTTCCCGTGTTATGGGAAACAAAGGTTGTGGAATTCATAGGCGAAAAGAAACTCGATAAAGTGCGGGTGGAAGATATAAACGGCCAGAACAGGCGCGACATGAAGATGGATGGCGTCTTCATAGCTGTAGGCTATGCCCCGCAAAGCGCACTTGCAAAAGAGATAGGCATCGACCTTACGCTGGAAGGCTATATAAAAGTGGACGACAGGATGAGGACATCGATGCCTGGCGTCTACGCCGCCGGAGACATCACCGGCAGCGAGAAGCAGATTACCGTAGCCGTAGCCCAGGGCACGATAGCGGCTATAACGGCCTTCGAGGACCTGACTAAAAAGACCGCGCGATAGAGCGGCAGTACGTCAGCGCGTCAGGAAAACAAAGAAATTGTTTTAAATCTGTTTACTGCCGCGCCGCCGCACTATGTTATTTGCAGCTCTTGCAGGTGTTGATGCCCAGCAGTGAATAAGGCGGGCACCAGCCGATAAGCCCGGTTGCAAGCGGCACAATACCCAGATATCCCCAGGCGGAGTGCGGCCCCACAAACGCAAGCGACAATATGGCGATGCCTGCCAGAACCCTTAAAGCCCTCTCAAACGCACCTATATTCTTCTTCATCGGATGTCCTCCTAAGCGGGTTTATAATTTTTATTCTATCGGGGCAACTTGCGGGAGTATGTGACTTTGTCACAAAAGAAACTACGCGGCAAGGGATGGCTCAGGGATTGTCTATCCTTATGAAATTCCTGGACAGCGTTATTCTCCCCCTCCTCTCAAAGTCCTTCAGAACGCGGCTTATCACCTCGCGGGAGCTCCCAAGGTCGTCCGCGATCTTCTGATGCGTAATGGAAAGTCCGCCGTTATGCGCCCGCTCCGTTATGTATTGCCAAACCCGTTCAAACATCCGGCCGAAAGCCACCTCTTCCACCAGGGCCATCATAACGGAAAGCCTGCCGCTTAAGGCCGCAAAAACAAAATCCCGGACCTCGGCGCACTCTGAAATAAACCGCCTGAATTCTTCCGCCGCAAGCATAAGGGCCTCGCTGCCTTCCGTTGCCACCGCGTTTGCCGGATAGTCCGCGCCGCTTAGTATGCAGGAGGCATTCAGAATGCAGGTCTCGCCGCTTCCGATCTCGTAAAGCGTAATCTCCCTGCCGCTTGCGCCCGTCTTGTATACCCGTATATTGCCGGAGATGATAAAGGCGATATAGCGGCACGGGTCTCCCTGGGAATAGACGATTGCGTTTGCCGGAATTTTTTTAAAGACGGCATTCCGGTAAAACCTCTCCAGCAGGGCGGCAGGCATATTGCCCAGGCCGGGGAAGGCTGTTTCGAACTTATCCCTGAAGGCGGTTTCTATGGTTTATCGCCTCCATAGTGCCTGTGGCGCAATTCAGAATCAGGCTTACAATGCTGACCACCAGCGCACCTTTCAGCGCCGGCCAGAACCCTTGCACATGGAAACCCAGCTCAAAAAAACCCGAAACCCAGGCGGTCAGCTTCAGCATCAGCGCGTTTATTACAAACGTAAACAGCCCCAGCGAAAGAATGAGCAGCGGGAATGTAAAGAATTTGAAAAACGGCTTGATGAATGAGTTCACATAGCCGAATATCACCGCGATGATGATCATCATCCACCAGGCGCCGGTAAAACTTATTCCGCTTACCAGTTTAACAGCCGCCGCAAGGGACACGGCGTTTACCAATATTTTAAGTAACATCCGCGTCATCATTTGCCTCCAAGCGGGCATGCGCCGCAGGCCGGTTTGGGCTTGCAGTAATGCTTGCCCAGCATCACAAAAAGGGCATGGTATTCATTATACAGGGCCTCGTCCGGCGGCAGGGCGTGATGGAAAAGCCCCTGGTAATCGTCATAACCACCCAAACCGGGCGCAACGCCATGCCTTGAGAGCACGCGTTTCGTGTAAGCGTCTATCACAAAAACGGGTTTATTGGCCGCGTAAAGCAGGATGGAGTCCGCCGTCTCCGGGCCTATGCCGTTTATCCCCAGCAGCTTTTGCCGCAGAGCACCCGCGTTTTCCTTTGCCAGCCGTCTCATGCTGCCGCCGTACTGCCCGATCAAAAAATCCGTAAAGTGCCTGAGCCTGCGCGCCTTGACATTGAAGTACCCTGATGGCCTGATAAGCTCCGCCAGATCATCGTGCGGCATCCCCGATATGGCACCGGGATTCAGTGCTTTGGCCTTTTTCAGGTTGGCTATTGCCTTCTCCACATTGCCCCAGTTGGTGTTCTGCGTAAGTATTGCACCAACTGCAACCTCAAACGGGGTTTCTCCCGGCCACCAGTTCTGGGGGCCGAAGGCCTTGTGCAACGTTTCGTACATGCGCTTGAATGTGCGCCCGTGCTTGCCGTTACGGGTTATGTTGCCGGAACTCATTATGCTATTATTATAACCATGCTCGATCCAAAGCTGGTGAGGGAGAACCCTGAAAAGATAAAACAGGAGCTTCAAAAGCGCAACCAGGAATTCGATTTCGGCCCTTTTCTGGAGATAGAGAAGCAGCGGCTTTCGCTTGTAAGGGAGTCTGACGAACTCAGGGAAAATCGCAATAAAGTATCCGAGGAGATCGCCGCGCTCAAGCGCCGGAAGCAGGACGCCTCCACGCTCATAGAGCAGATGCAGGGCGTTGCCACCCGCATAAAGGAACTGGAAGAGAGGCAAAAAAACACCGAGCAGAAGGCGCGCGAATTTCTTTTGGCCCTGCCCAACATCCCGCACGAATCCACCCCCGTTGGCAAGGACGAAACGGAAAACGTGGAAGTCCGCAAATGGGGACAGCCCAGAGAGTTCGATTTCCCCGCGCTCAACCATTGGGACATAGCCGAGGTGCTTGGGATAATAGATTTCGACAGGGCCGCAAAGATAGCAGGGGCCAGGTTTGCCGTGATGCGCGGGGCTGGGGCCAGGCTGGAGCGCGCCCTCATGAATTTTATGCTGGACCTGAATACATCCAAAGGCTACACGGAAGTGTTCCCGCCCATACTCGTAAACGCTGAAAGCATGACCGGCACGGGCCAGCTCCCAAAATTCGAGATGGAGCTGTTCAAGACGGCCGACCCGCTTTTCTACCTTATCCCTACCGCCGAGGTGCCGGTTACCAACCTGCACCGGCAGGAGATACTGGAGGAGGAAAAGCTCCCAATCAAGTACACGGCTTATACTCCATGCTTCAGGCGGGAGGCGGGGTCTTACGGCAAGGACACACGCGGGCTTATACGGCAGCACCAGTTCAACAAGGTGGAGATGGTTAAGTTTGTGAAGCCGGAAGTCTCTTACAACGAGCTGGAGGCCCTTACAAACGACGCAGAGGACATCCTGAGAAAGCTGGAGCTGCCATACAGGGTAATGGCCCTCTGCACTGGCGATATCGGGTTCTCATCGGCTAAAACTTATGACCTTGAGGTATGGCTTCCCGGCCAGGGCAAATACAGGGAGATTTCCTCCTGCTCCAACTTTGAGGATTTTCAGGCCAGGCGCGCCGACATACGCTTCAGGCGCACCGGCAAGAAGGGCACGGAGTACGTGCATACGCTAAACGGCTCGGGGCTGGCCATTGGAAGAACGGTGGTTGCCATACTGGAAAATTACCAGCAGAAGGACGGCACTGTCACCATCCCCGATGCGCTTCGCCCCTATTTCGGGGCGGACAAGATAGGGTAATTTCCCCCGGCTTTCGCCCCTTTTTTTACTGTTCAAAGGGGAAACTTGCAAGATGCCGTTTTTTAATGGATTTTAGAAATCCACTGTTCAAATCTGTTCAATCTCAAGCAGGCCTGCCAACGGGCAAACGCCCAATTTTCAAATAGCATGGCCGGGGGCAGTCCGCTTCCCAGGAGGTGTGCGGGGCAGTACTGGGCTCCCCCGGCCGCCTTCAGGGTAAAACGGCAATGCATGACATAGTCCATATGACATATGTCATGAAGTTCATGTCATGGTTTTTGGATGGGATAACGCTGTTAGTGAGCGCGGCCTGATAATCCTGTAGTGTATTCTGTGTAATGCCAGCCGGACCTGTTAAAAAATCTCCTGCACTCTCTGCCTTTTAATCGCGTCTGCCACCTTAACGGCCTTCGCAGCCTCTTTTACGTCATGCACCCTTACAATATTTGCCCCGTTCAGCACTGATATTGCAACGGCGGCCAGAGTGCCCTCAAGCCTGTCAGAGGGCGGCGCGCCGCCAAGTATCCTGCCTATGAAGGCCTTCCTGGAAACACCCGCCAGCACGGGCTTGCCCAGCCCCTGAAACATCTGCAGGTTTTTCAGTATTTCGAGGTTTTGATCATAGCTTTTTCCAAACCCTATCCCGGGGTCCACAATTATCCTCTCCGGCGCGGTCCCCGCATCCGCGGCCATGCGTATGGATTCACGCAGGCAGTCCAGTATCTCCGGTATCAGGGCCTCATAATGGACGTCCTTCTGCATATCTTTGGGCGTGCCCTTCATGTGCATGAGGACAACCGCCGCGCCCCTGCCGGCAACGGCCCTGGCCATTACCGGGTCCGCCCGAAGCCCGCTGATGTCGTTTACAATATCCGCCCCTTCATCCAGCGCACTCAGTGCAACAGAGGCCTTGTAAGTGTCTATCGATATAGGGACAGAAGACTGCTTTCTGATTTCCTTTATTACGGGGATAACGCGGCCCAGTTCCTCCCCGGCGGCAAGGGGCTCGGCCCCCGGCCTTGTGGATTCGCCGCCGATGTCTATAATGTCCGCACCATCTTCAACCATCTTAAGCGCCCGCTGAACGGCTTTATCCGGCGAGAAATTTACCCCGCCGTCCGAAAAAGAATCCGGTGTGACGTTCAGCACGCCCATAACATAGGTTCGGGTGGAGAAATCGAGTGTGAAGTTGTGGCGAATGGTCAAAAGCATCTAAATTTTAATATCGTGCTTTCCTTCGGAATTGATGGGTTACGCTGACCCAACCTGTATTTGTATTAGTAAATATGATTCATGTACGGGTGTCAAGCAAGGAGGGGAAAGCCACTGGATTCCGGCGTTCTCCGGTATGTTTGAATTATCACGGCAAAAACAAAAAAGGGCGAACGCTGTGCGTTCGCCCTTCCAGCCTCTGTATATGTTTTCCTTATCCCTGTACCGCTGGCTGAGGCTCGCTGCCATTCATCAGGGTCTCTATCTCGTCGTTATCCATGGTCTCGCGCTCCAGAAGCGCCGCCGCAAACTTGTTCAGCAACTCGCGGTTTTCTGACAGGATGCGCTTGGCCTCATGGTATGCAGACACAACGAAGCTCTTTACCTCGTCATCTATCTCCTCCGCGGTTTTTTCGCTGTAATCCTTGTGCTTGGCAATCTCGCGCCCAAGGAATATCTGCTCGTCCTTCTTGCCGAAGGTAAGCGGCCCAAGGTGGTCGCTCATGCCCCAGTCCGTTACCATCTTCCTGGCCAGCTCGGTGGCCTTTTCGATGTCGTTTCCGGCGCCGGTGGTCATGTGGCCCAGGGCAATCTCCTCGGCCGCCCTGCCGCCCATCAGCACCTGGAGCGTCTTTACCAGGAACTCTTTGTCATACGTATACCTGTCGTCTATCGGGAGCTGCTGGGTAACACCAAGCGCGCGCCCGCGCGGGATTATGCTTACCTTGTGAATGGGGTCCGTGCCCGGCGTAAGCTTGGCAACAAGGGCATGCCCGGCCTCGTGGAAGGCCGTGTTCTTTTTTTCGTCGTCGCTGATTATCATGCTCCTTCTTTCAACGCCCATCAGCAGCTTGTCCTTGGCGCGCTCGAAGTCCACCATCTCCACCTTGTTTTTGTCCCTTTTGGCGGCAAAGAGCGCGGCCTCGTTTACCAGATTGGCCAGGTCCGCCCCGGAGAATCCGGGTGTGCCGCGGGCCAGCTTCTCAAGGTTAACAAGGTCGTCCAGCGGGATGTTTTTAGCGTGCACCTTCAGTATCGCTTCGCGGCCCTTGACATCCGGAAGTGGCACTACCACCTGCCGGTCGAACCTGCCAGGCCTTAAAAGCGCCGGGTCCAGCACGTCCGGCCTGTTGGTGGCCGCTATTACTATGGTGCCTTCCTTGCCTTCAAAGCCGTCCATCTCCACAAGAAGCTGGTTAAGCGTCTGCTCGCGTTCGTCATGCCCGCCGCCAAGGCCCGCGCCGCGGAGCCTGCCAACGGCGTCTATCTCGTCTATAAAGATGATGCAAGGTGAATTCTTCTTTGCCTGGTCAAACAGGTCCCTTACCCTGGAAGCGCCCACGCCGACAAACATTTCTACAAAATCGGAGCCCGATATACTGAAGAAAGGCACGGCGGCCTCGCCCGCGATGGCCTTGGCCAGAAGCGTCTTGCCCGCGCCGGGTGAGCCAATAAGCAGCACGCCCTTGGGGATTTTTCCCCCAAGGCGCGAAAACTTGTGAGGGTCCTTCAGAAACTGTATTATCTCGCTTACCTCGTCCTTGGCCTCCTCGATGCCTGCCACGTCGGAGAACGTTATCTTCACCGCCTTGTCGGACATCAGTTTTATCCGCGCCTTGCCAAAGGACAGGGCCTTGTTGCCCCCGGTCTGCATCTGCCGCATGAAAAATATCCATATTATCACCAGCAGCGCTATGGGGCCAAAGGAATAGAACACGTTCAGCCAGGTCTTTTCGTCCTGCGGCTTGGCCTGAATGTTCACGTTTGCGGCCATCAGGTCGTTTACAAGCCCGGGATATATGGGAGAATAGGTCTTGAAATCCTTGCCGCCCTTGAGCTTTCCGGAGATGTTATTGTTCTGGATGGTGACGCTCTGGACGTCCCCGGCCTTCACCTCTGAAATGAATGTGGAAAAATTCAGCTCCTGCGCCGTCTTCTTCTGGGTATCCAGGAGATCGAAGAGGACGATCATGAGGACGCCGATCAAAATCCAGATTAACAGACCTCTAAAAATATTCAACTTGCCTCAAACCTCCAATGAGTATTTTAACATAAGCCTTTTTAGTTATTTGTATTTAGCAGTACGGCCGCCGTTATGGCTTATGTTAAACGGATAAATTACGGTCTTTCCCCTTCAACTATCCCCTTCTGGATGGCAACAAGCTCTTTTATGCCCTTTTCCGCCAGGGAAAGCATTTCATTCAGGTCGTCCCGGCTGAAGGGGGCTTCCTCGGCGGTAGACTGTATTTCCACCAGCTTGCCGCTTCCGGTCATAACCACATTCATGTCAACCTGGGCGCCGCAGTCCTCGGCGTAGCAGAGGTCCAGCCTTCTATCGCCGCCTACCATGCCCACGCTTATCGCGGCCAGGTAATCCTTAATGGGCATCTTCTGGATAAGGCCTTTCCCCATAGCGCGCCCAACGGCAAGCCGGAAGGCCAGAAACGCGCCTGTTATGGAGGCGGTCCTTGTGCCGCCGTCGGCCTCTATAACATCACAGTCCAGCCAAACCGTCCTCTCCCCAAGGGCTTCCATGTCCGTAACGGCGCGAAGGCTTCTGCCTATAAGCCGCTGTATCTCCTGAGTGCGCCCGTTGGGGCGGCCCGTGCTTGATTCCCTTGAAGTGCGCACAGGTGTGGAGCGGGGCAGCATCGCGTACTCCGCCGTAACCCAGCCCCTTTTCTGGTCCTTCAAAAAGGACGGCACCTTTTCCTCTATCGTAGCCGCGCATATTACCCTGGTTTTGCCGATCTCTATCAGCACGGACCCCGGCGCGGAAGATATGAACTCCACCGTTACGGCCGTTTTTCGAAGCTCGTCATTTTTCCTTCCATCCGGCCTCATCAAGCACCTCCAACAGTTTTATTTCGCCGGCACAGCCGCCGTTTCCCCCACAAACATCACCCAAAAACCTGCCCGCCAGCAATTTGAATTTTTCAGGCGAATCCGTCACGTAAAAAGACCGTGTTGCAGGCCCGCCATCTCCGCGGGCCATGCCGCTGTCTTCCAGGGCCTTTTTAATGGCCCTGGCCGTCTCCTCCCCCGAATCTATAAGCCGCACCCCCCCGCCCATCACGCCCCCTATCGTCTTTTTCAAAAGCGGATAATGGGTGCAGCCCAGCAAAAGCGTATCTATGCCCTCACCCTTCAGGGTAGCCAGATACTGGCCCGCTGCAAGCGCGGCTATCTGGTTTTCCGTCCACCCCTCCTCAGCAAGCGGCACAAAAAGGGGGCAGGCCCTGGCAAATATGCGCGCCGCCGGGCTGAGGGCCTTTATGGCCCTGGAGTAGGCCCCGCTTTTAATGGTGGCGTCCGTGCCGATAACGCCTATGCGGCCGTTTGCCGTTGCCCCAAGCGCCGCCCTGGCGCCGGGCTCTATAACCCCGATAACGGTTGCCTCCGGCACCTCGCGTTTTATACTTTCCAAACTCAGGGCGCTTGCCGTATTGCAAGCAACAACAAGCAGCTTTACACCTTTTGAAAACAGGAACCTCACGTTGTCCAGGCTGTATCTTGTGACCACTTCCGGTGAGCGTATGCCATAAGGCACCCGCGCCGTATCGCCAAGGTAAATGGTGTTTTCCCTGGGCAGAAGCCGGATTATCTCCCTTAGCACCGTAAGCCCGCCCAGCCCGGAATCGAATATGCCTATGGGCGCGTTTCGTTTTGCAGACTGCTTCATTGCGCGGAAGCCCCGTTTGCAAATGTGGCCTGGCCAAGCGGTATATCGGCCCGGATATGGCCGCCCACGCTTTGCACTTCTTTTCCGTCTATGAGTATCTTCACGTCTTTTATCCCGGGGATATTAGAGAGTACGCTCTCATAAAGCCCTCGTAAAAGCAGGAATTCAGACAGCGCATCTCCCTGAAAGTTGGTCCTGAACTCGCTGGACAGGTCGACATAAAGTATACCATCGGAGCCAAAATAGATGCCCAGCACCCTCGCCGAGGACGGGACCGGGGAAAAAGGCGTGCCCGCCGGGCCCTTCAGGAATTCATTCACAACCGCCAGCGCGGAGGCCTTCAGCCCCGCCGGCGCAGGAGAGACTGTGCGTTCCTCCATCTGAAGATACCCGTTAACGGGATAATATATCTTGAAATAAACCGGGCTGCCCTCCGGGCCGGAAGATATGGAATTTGAAACGGCAGGGGACGGGGGCAGAAGCCTGCCTGAAAGCAAAAGCCCGCCCAGTATGCCCGCGGCAAAGAAGACGGCCAGGATGCCCGCCACGACGGCCCATTTCCTTTTTTTGTTTTCAGGTTTTGTCTCTAAACTGTCCATTGTTAATCCGTTATACCCCGCGGCCTAATGCGTTTCAGGCATATTCGGTATTATCCTGCCGGAGGGAGGGGCCGGAGAATTTTTTACAGGGCCTGATGGCCCCGGGGCCGGCACAGATGGATTTGGCGCAGACGGGCCGACGGCGGCCGCCATTACGGCGTTTGCCAGCGCGCCCGCGATCCTGGCGGCATTGCCCGGGTCTTCGTAATTAATATCAGCGGCGCTGGGGGACTCCACCATGGCCGCAGGGCCGTCTATACCGCCCAGCACCGGCAGGTCCATCTGGTATATGGCCACCTGCCTGTCCGGAAACGCTCCCTTCAATGCCTGCTGAACTGCCTGGGCAAGCACGGCGCTGCCGTCAACATGTAGGGCCTGTATATTGGATAGAAGATACATGCTCTTTAAATCCCCGCTTTGGGCAGGCTTGTTCCAGATGTAAATATTAAAAGAGCCATTATCGGAGAGGTGTAAGCTTAAAAAGGCCGTTACGGGCTTGCTGCCCACGGCGGCTATCCTTTCGGATATGGACATGTTGCGGTCCACTTCCCTTGTAAGCCGTCCATGCCCGCCCCTTGCCCTGAGGTCCGTTAAAAGGTCCAGCGAGATTTGCAGCGCAACGTCTTTTTCCTTGATCTCCTTGCCGGTGGATGTTATGTGCACCAGTCCGTTGTCGTATCCGCCATGGCCCGGGTCTATCACCACCACGGCCCCGGATGCGGCGGGCAGAAGCAGAAAGAGACCGAAGACAAGCGCCTTTATATAAGGTTTCATTTGCCTTTTCCGGCCAGCGATTCTATTGCCCATTTAACCCGCCCCAGGTCCACGCGGGTATTCCTGCACGGGCCAAAGGGCCTTTCATTGCAGATGCCCAGCACCGGAAGCGGGAAACTGTCGGCAATGCCGCTTGAGAGGTCCCGCTCGCAGGCCACCGCCACAATGGCGTCCGGCCGGAGATCGCTCACAATCCTTCTGGCCAGGTTTCCACCCGTTGCAACGGAAAGCTTTATCCCGAACTTCTCCGATATGTCTATTATGTCCCTTATCTCGCATTTGCCGCAGCGGGCGCAGTTATAAATGTCCGTGGTTATCCTTATCTTGCATTCGTCCCGCTGGAGGCAATGAGGCAGCAGTATAAGCAGTTTTTTTACCTTCAGGCCCTCATTCATCACAAGCCTGTTGTTCATGCTTATCGTAAGCGCCTGAAGCCTTTCCTTGAAATTTTTGGAAAATCCGCCGGCAAGCATTAAAAGCGGATATATCACCTTTAAGAGCGCACCGCGCAACGGCCTACGCATTGGCAAACGAACCTCCGGTTTTTATATGCCTGCCCGCCAGAAAAGCCTTCGTGTTCATTGGTTTTTTCCCCCCGGGCTGGACTTCCAGTATTTTCAGAAAACCCTCTTTTGTACCTGCCAGCAGTTCATCCCTTGTCTTTTCTATCACGCCAGGCCTGCCTTGCCCGCTAATGGCTGCGGCCCTGGTTATAATGAGCCTTTCGCCTTCCAAAAAGGTGAAGGCCCCTGGCCATGGGCTCATCCCCCGCACAAAATTATGCAGTTCCTTTGCCGGGCGGTCCCAGTTTATAAGGCCGTCGTCTTTTTTAAGCGGCGGGGCGTAACTGGACTGCCCGGTTTGCGGCACACGCTTTATTGTGCCTTCCCTCATGCCTTTAAGGGTTTTCACAAGCAGGGCAGCGCCCATTTCTGAAAGCCTGCCGGAGAGGGTCTCCGTGGTGTCCTCATCGTTTATTGGCGTAGCCTCCTGAAGAAGGATATCGCCGGCATCCAGTTCCCGCGCCATTATCATTGTGGTGACGCCGGTCATTTTCCCGCCGTTCAATATCGCCCATGCTATCGGCGAGGCGCCACGGTATTCCGGCAGCAAAGACGCATGCACGTTTACAGGGGCGATTGACGGGGCCGCAAGTATCTCATCCGTAAGTATCCGGCCATACGCAACCACCACAATGAACTCCGGGCCTGTCGCCTTCAGGGCGGAAAGAAATGCCGGGTCCTTCATGGAGGCGGGCTGCAGCACGTTTAGCCCGTGCGAAACGGCAAGCTCCTTTACGGGCGGGGGTAAAATCTTTTTCCCGCGCCCTTTGGCCGCGTCCCTCCTGGTGACCACGGCGGCAATGTCCTCGCCGGAAGCGATGAGCGCCTTCAGCGACGGGATTGCAAACTGCGGGGTCCCGAAAAATACGATGGCCATATTATCTGGATTTCTTCGCCAGCTTCTTCTTGTAGAAGTGCCTTTTTATTGAGCTTGCCTTGTCCAGTATCAGCGTGCCTTCAAGATGGTCTATCTCGTGCTGAAGCGCTATGGCCAGCAGGCCGGTTGCGTCCAGTTCAAGGGGCTTTCCTTCGCGGTCCACCCCTTTAACAAACAGGCGGGTGCCCCTGTTCACCTTGGCCGTGAAATCCGGCAGGCTCAGGCAACCCTCTTCGCTTTCAGTCTCGCCCTCCAAGGCGGCTATCTCCGGGTTTATAAGGACCAGCGGAGGGTATTTTTCCTTGCCATCGCCCCTGGAATTTATGTCTATCACAAGGAGCCTTTTGGACAGCCCTATCTGCGGGGCGGCAAGCCCGATGCCTGGGGCCGCGTACATCGTCTCGAACATGTCCTCGATCACCCGCTGGAGCCTGGCGTCTATGTGTTCCACCCCAGCCGCTTTCCTGCCAAGCACCTTGTCCGGATAGGTCCTTATATCTATTAAAGCCATTCTACTATTATAATACCTTCACTATTATAATACCGGCCAAATCTAATCCCCAATCCTGATTGCCTGCGGCAGCCCAAAAGGTAAGTACCTGTTTTCATTGAAATAAAAAGATGGACATTGTTATACTGTATCATCCAGAAGCCGGAGGGTTGTTCCCGCCTGAACATCAACTTATGCCTGTAAAAAAGCCTGTAAAAACCGCAAATAAAATTACACCTGCCGGTAAAAACAAAACCGCGCTGAAAGAGGCCATGAGGCAAGCCGGGGGAGAGCGGGCAAATTTCGAGGCCATACTTGAGGCCATTGGCAACCAGGTTACCATCCAGGATACCGGTTATAAAATTATCTATCAGAACCAGGCATCTATAGATTCCGTTGGAGCGCATACCGGAGAACACTGCTACAAAGCATATGAAAATAGCCCCAGGGTGTGCGAAAGCTGCCAATTGGAGATGGCCTTCGAAGACGGCGGCATCCACCAGATAGAAAGAGAGGTAAATGCGGCCGGGAAGAAAAGATATCTGGAGATTACCGCATCTCCTTTAAGGGATTCTTCCGGCGGGATTATCGCCGGCATTGAAGTGGCCAGAGACGTGACGGAGCAGCGGAAATTAAAAGAGGCATTCAGGAAAACCGCCGGGACGCTCCGCTCCATTGTGGCGGAATCCCCGCTGGCCATAATAGCAATTAACCTGGACGGAATAGTAAGCCTGTGGAACCCGTCGGCGGAACGCATATTCGGATGGAGGGAAAATGAAGTAACGGGCAAGCGTTGCCCGCTTATCGCCGGAAAAGAAGAGTTCGAAGCCATGCGGGCCAAGGTTTCCGGCGGCGGGAATATAACGGGGATGAGAGTAAAGAAAAGGAAAAAAGACGGCTCAGAGGCCGTTTTGAACCTTGCCGTTTCTGCGCTGAAGGATGAAACCGGAAATATTTCGGCAATGGTCTGCATGCTGGAAGACATTACGGCCAGGGTTGAAATGGAAGAGCGTGTTTCACAGGCCGAACAGGATTGGGAAAGCACGATAAACCAGCTAACGGACATGGTCACAATCCACGACACTGATTTCAATATAGTACGGGCAAACAAGGCAGCCGGTAAAATACTGGGCCTTCCTGTTTTGGGAAAATCCGTGGCCAAATGCTACAAATATTTTCACGGCAGCAAATGCCCGCCAGGAGATTGCCCCAGTTGCGCCTGCCTGGAAACTGGAGAGCCGCGGGTTTCGGAAATTTACGAGCCGCATCTGAACAGGTTCCTGGAGATTTCGGCCGTTCCCAGGTACGACGGCCAGAACAAGATAACTGGCCTTATCCACATAGCAAGGGACGTAACCGAAAAAAAACGGCTGGAATCGATCGCCCAGGCAGCCAATCTCATGGACAATATCGGATATGTATTCAGCGGCATCAGGCACGAAATCAGCAACCCCGTGAACACCGCCAAACTGGCCCTGGGCGTCCTGAAGAAAAGATTGCCGGACTGCGGGGCCAAAAAAGCGCAGGAGTACGTGGATATGGCCATCAACCAGATATCAAGGATAGAATTCCTGCTTGGGGCCTTTAAGAACTTCAATATGTTTGAGGATGTGGAAGCAAACAGTATCCACCTACCCGCATATATCGAAAAGACCATCGCACTTATGGAGAAGGATTTCAAGGACAGGAACATAAAAATAACCGCGGACATAGCCCCCGGCGCGGACTGCGCAATTGGCGACGAGCGCGCGCTGGAACAGGTGCTTTTAAACCTGTTTACAAACGCGGCCGACGCGCTTGAAGGCGTAAAGGCCCCCAGGATAACCCTGCACGCATTCAGGCTGAAAGAGAATATTCTTCTGATGATGGAAGACAACGGCCGGGGCATATCCCGGCGGCAGATTGGAAAAATCTTCACGCCATTTCAAACTACAAAGCAAAAAGGGACCGGCCTCGGGCTTGTAATCGTCAAAAAGATGATGGCGAAGATGAAAGGCGATGTGGAGATTTTAAGCGAAGAGGGCCGTGGGACCCTGGTAAATCTCGTATTGCCGGCCGGCGCCGGTTAAAAATAATGGTTCTTCAGGCCTCCTTGCGTATGAAAGGGGCCTCTTTTACCGGCTGGCGTTCAGGCCGGTTTTTCCTTCTTCCTCAAAAACAAATACTTGCTTACGTGTGACATCTGCTTGGAGTCCGCCACAAAACGGCCCATCCGCCTGTCAAAGGTAATGGTCTCTTCCTCGTAGTCGTCCTCGGTGGCAGACAGCGCGGCATCATAGTCCTGGTCAAAAAGAAGTGCAAGAGCGTCCATAAAGGCATCGCCAAGCGACCTGCCCGTCTCGTCGTAAACGTATATGGCCCCGCACTCGCATCTTCCGCCCTGCGCCTCGCCGAAGTTCATCTTTAACGCATGGGGCGCTTCCGGCTCCCTGCCGCAAAACGGGCATGTGAGAATGCGGTATCTGCTGGTGCGCGAATAGCTGTATCTCATTCAATCAACATTCAGGAGCTCAGGGCTATGCGGAGAATTACGTCCGGTACTCTGCGTTTATCTTTACGTATTCCTCGGTAAGGTCGCAGGTAAGCACCCTTTCTGAGGCATCCCCCAGGTGCAGGTCCGCCGTTATGGTTATCGCCTTCTGGGTGCGCATCAGTGCGGCCGCCTCCTTGTCCTTGCCTTTTGAAACACCTCTGCCTACAATCTTGAGCCGCTCTATCCAGATATCAACTTTGTCTTCTTCCATCTGCGCCCCGGAATACCCGATGGCGGCCATGATCCTGCCCCAGTTGGCGTCGTTGCCGTAAACCGCCGTTTTCACCAGGGGGGATTTAGCCACGGCGTAGGCTGCGGTAAGGGCGTCTTTCTCAGAAGCCGCGCCCTTTATCACCACCTCGATCAGCCTGGAGGCCCCTTCGCCGTCCGAAGCTATCATCCTGGCCAGCTCCAGAGTAATCGCGTCCAGCGCGGCGCTGAACATTTCAAACTCGCGGGAACCTGCTTTCAGGGCGGGGTTGCCACACAGTCCGTTTGCCATTATCAGAATTGTATCGCTTGTGGAGGTGTCCCCGTCCACAGTAAGCCTGTTAAAAGATTTCCCGGCGGCGGACCTGAGGGCGGTGTCCAGCAGGTCGCTGCCTATATTGATATCACTTATTATGAAACAGAGCATGGTGGCCATGTTTGGATGTATCATCCCGGCCCCCTTGGCTATTGCCGTGAGGCGCGCCCTTTTTCCGCCCACCGTGATGACCCTGGAACTCATCTTCGGGAATTTGTCCGTGGTCATGATGGCCTGCGCCGCGTCTTCCAGCGTGGCCGACCCCGGCCTTAGGGCAACAGATTTCAACTCCGGCCTTATCTTTTCCATGGGCATGGCAGCGCCTATCACCCCGGTGGAGCACACGTAAACCAGCTCTTCGGGCACGCCCAGTATTTTGGCCGGTATGCGTGCCATCTCCTTTGCGTCGGCCAGCCCGCGCGGCCCGTTGGCCACGTTGGCGTTGCCGCTGTTGGCCACTATGGCCCTGCCCTTGCCGGAGCGGACCCTCTCGATATCCAGCTTTACCGGGTTCCCCTTCAGCCTGTTCTGCGTGAACACCCCGGCGCAGGCCGCATCAGTCTCTGAATATATCAGAGCGATATCGGCGCGCCCCGGCCGCTTTATCCCCGCGGAACCGGTGGATACCAGAAAACCCTTTGGGAGCTGATGTTTCATGGATGCAGGGCGGGCATGGCAAGCGCCATGTCTTCGGGGAACCCCGCCATCAGGTTCAAATTCTGCACCGCCTGGCCGGCCGCCCCCTTCACCAGGTTGTCTATGGCGGTAACCACTATGAGAGAGCCGGTCCGCGGATTGGCCTTAAGCCCAATGTCGCAGCGGTTTGTGCCTTTTACATTCTTCAAAGACGGGATTTGCCCTTCGCCAAGCACCCTCACGAAAGGTTCCGCCTTATAGAATTTCCTGTAAATGGAAAGGGCCCTGGCGGTATCAATCTTTTCCGCAAGCCTCAGGTAAATAGTGCTTATTATCCCCCTGTTTACAGGCAGCAGGTGCGGCGTGAAATCTATTATCACCTTCTGGCCGGCAGCAACCGACAACTCCTGCTCTATTTCCGGAGTATGCCGGTGGGAGGCCACGGCATATGGGGTAAAATCCTCGTTTATCTCGCAGAAGCCGTATCTGGGGTCCGCCTGCCTGCCAGCGCCTGAAGCGCCGCTTTTTGAGTCCACCACAATGCCTTTTGAAACGGCAATCCCGCTTTTGAGCGCCGGGTATGTGCCCAAAATTGCCCCGGTGGGATAACAGCCGGGGTTTGCCACCAGCCTGGCTTTTTTAATCTTGCCGCGGTAAAGCTCCGGAAGGCCGTAAACCGCCTTGCTGAGGGCCTGCGGGTGGGTATGAGGGGTTTTATACCAGAGTTCGTATGTTTTTTTGTCCCGCAGCCTGAAGTCCGCGGAAAGGTCTATTACAAGCTTGCCTTTCTTGAACAGTTCAGCCACGGCAGGCTGTGATGTTTTATGCGGCAGGGCCATGAAAAACACGTCCGCTTTCCCGGCAAGACTCTCCGCGTCCAGCTGCTCAAGGGTAATCCCGGCATAGCCTGGAAGATGGGGAAATACTTCCGGGACGGACATCCCGGCGGACCTCTCCGAGGTGGCGGCCGTTACCTCCACCATCGGATGTGCATACAGTATTCTCAGGAGCTCGGCGCCGGCGTATCCGCTTGCGCCGCAGATTGCAGCTTTCAGTTTGGCAGCCACAGCGCGCTTACCGCTTGGAGAACTGGAATCTCTTCCTGGCGGCTTTCTGGCCGTATTTCTTTCTCTCTTTTATCCTGGGGTCTCTTGTAAGGAACCCCTCTTTTTTGAGCTTGGGCCTGTTGTCGGCGTCCATGAACGTAAGTGCCCTGGATATGCCGTGCCTCACCGCGCCGGCCTGGCCGGTTTCGCCGCCGCCGTTTACCTGTGCGCTGATATCAAGTTTGCCGGACATTCCGCAAATGTCCAGTGGCTGCCTTATCATCATCCGCAGTGTTTCGCGATGGAAAAATTTGTCGTCGTTCTTGCCGTTCACGGTTATCTGGCCAGATCCCGAGGACATAGCCACCCTTGCAACCGAACTCTTGCGTCTTCCCGTTGCCTTATATCTTGTCTCAGCCATTTATCGGATATTCTCCTTGCGTTTATAAAGAAAGGTCTTCCGGCCGCTGAGCGGCGTGCGGATGTTCCGCGCCTTTGTAAACCTTCAGTTTTCTAAGCATCTGCCGGCCCAGCCTGTTTTTGGGAAGCATCCCCCAGACCGCCTCAGAGACGATGTGCTCCGGCTTTTTTGCCATAAGGCCCCTGGCGGAATCGGCCCTGAGCCCTCCCGGGTATCCCGAATGCCTGTAATACATCTTCTGGTCAAGCTTCTTGCCGGTGAGCTTCACTTTTTCAGCGTTTACAATAACCACGAAATCGCCCGTGTCGCTGTTAGGGGTGAACACCGGCTTGTGCTTGCCCCTCAGGTAATCAGCAACCCTCACCGCAAGCTTGCCCAACACCTTGCCGGAGGCGTCTATGACGTACCATTTCCTGTCCGCGTCGTCCTTC
>JAKAKS010000006.1 GCA_021813405.1 Nitrospirota bacterium | reverse complement strand
AGGGGCCTTTGACGCACCGCTCAGCCTGAGGAATCTCTTCCTCAAACCGGTGCCTGCTTCCGGGCGCTCCGGCGCTTACCCGGTCTGGACTTTCACCAGCGAAACGATGCAACTTTCAGGACGCACTTCAGCGGAATTATAACAGATTTGAAGGCGCGGTGTTCAGAGCTTAACTTGATACCTTAAAAAAGGCTTTGTTTGTGCGGATGAGAAGGGAGACTTCGTACCGGCTCCTCGGGTCATGATACGCGTTTATTTCCGGGGTGAAGTAAATGCTTCTATGACAAAAAAAGCGGTTGACAGGAAGAAGTCTTACCTTCGCAGCAAAAAAATAGTGGTGTGGAGTCCAGGAAGGCATTGCAGTGCATGTTTGGGGGAGGAGTCGAAGTTTTCTCCTACCGTGGTGGCCAGATTGCTCAGAAATGGGTAGCCGGAATGATCCGGCAAATGCAAATAATCACTCTGGAGCTTCTGAGGGGGGCATCCATGCCAAAACTGCTTTCCTTACCGTTCTCCTTCAGGGTAGGGTTTTTAGAGAGATTCACCTTAAATCACCTAGCTAGAACAGGAGGCAATAAAAGTCTGCCGGAAGTTACAAAAAATTCTGGGGGAAATGCCTCAATTTTAATTAAAACAGGGGCAATATAAGTTTGCCGCTAGTAAAGGGCAATAAAAGTCTGCCGTTGCGGCAATGGATGGGGCACGGTCACAGGTGTTAATGGCGGTGCAGGGAATCGAACCCCGGACACTGCGGATATGAGCCGCATGCTCTAACCGACTGAGCTACACCGCCTTTTCCAGAACACATATTATACCAAAAAAGGCCTGTTCAATAGAACAGCTCAAACCGCCTTTGCCGCACATTCAGCACAAGCCCGGCGGCGATGAAGTTGGCCAGAAGCGAGGTGCCGCCATAGCTCATGAACGGAAGCGGTATCCCCACAACGGGCAGCATGCCCATGGTCATGCCTATATTGAAGAACAGATAGAAGGCGAACATAAAGGCTATGGCATAGGCCAGCGTGGAGCCGAACGCGTCCTTGGCCTTTCGCGCCGTGTCCAGAGTCCGCCATAGCAGGGCGAAGTAGAGGCCCAGAAGCACCAGCGAGCCTATGAAGCCCCATTCCTCGGCAAATACGGAGAATATGAAATCCGTCTGCTTTTCCGGCAGGAAGCTGAATGGCCCCTGCGTTCCGTGAAGGTAGCCTTTGCCAAATACCATCCCGGAGCCTATGGCTATCTTGGACTGGTTCAGGTGGTAGCCTATGCCTGCCGGGTCCACTGACGGATCGATGAAGGCAACAAGCCTGTCCCGCTGGTATGCTTTTAAAAAGCCATGCCAGAAAATGTCCCAGAAAAACGGTGTGGAGACAATCGCGAATATGAAAATGGCAATCAGCAGCTTTTTGGACATCCCGCGCGAAAGGCATGTGAAAAAGAACACCGCTCCCATGGTTACGGCTGTCCCAAGGTCCGGCTGTTTTACCAGCAGCCCCAGCGGAAGCAGCACAAGAAGTGGCATCATGCGCCCGAAATCGGCTACGCCTATGGGCGGTTTTGCCATCGAAAGCTGCCTTGCGATCATGAGGACAAAGGCTATCCTGAATATCTCAGACGGCTGGAAGGATATCCCGCCTATGCTAACCCATCTTTGCGCGCCCAACCCCATATGACCTTTAAAAAGAACAAATACAAGCATGATAAGCCCAACGGCGTACAAGGCGGGGGCCAGGGCCTCAAACCACTTGTAGTCGATTTTCATTATCAGCAGCATGGCCCCGATTCCGATTATCATCCAGACAAGCTGCTTTATGTAGTAATGTGCGTGCGCGTGGCCCGGCATAGGGCGGGTGGCGCTGAAGATGGTAAGCACGCCTATTATCGAAAGGGCCGCAACCACGCCGAAATACAGCCAGTCGAAATTCTCTATGGCGCGCCTGTCAATCTGCATTGTTTTTGTTTTCCGCCGCAGGGGTAGCGGCGTGTTTTCTCACTGGAATTCCCGTTTTATTGCCAAACCCTGTCCGCACATTTTTTGCTGTATTTCCAGATTTGTTTGCAGGAGCCCCCGGCGCCTTTTTTATGCGGATGCCTGTTTTATTGCCGAATGCGCCGGGCATCTGCGGCATGGAAGCGCCGTTTCCAATAGCGGCTTTGCCTGCTTTTTGGGCGGCAGTTTTATCCAGCTCCGGATGAATATCTTTCATATAAGCCTCTATGGCGGCCTTGGCTACCGGGGCCGCTGATGATGCGCCTTCCCCCGCCTTTTCGGCGACAACCGCCAGGGCTACCTCGGGTTTTGCTGAAGGCGCGTAAGCTACAAACCAGGCATTTGTCTGCGCGTGAACGCCTGCGGCCACCTGGGCCGTGCCGGTTTTCCCGGATATGCTTACTATGCTGGATCTGGACCTGTATGCCGTTCCAGCCGGGTCATTTACCACGCCAGCGAGGGCGCTTTTTATTATGTCTATGGTATTCTGGCTTATATGCACGGGAATCGGGTCGTCAACCGGTTTGGCATTGGCCGGCTGTTTTAAAAAAGTAAGCTTTGGCATGAATGTGCCGCCTGTGCCCACGGCGCCTATCATCCTGGCCATCTGAAGCGGGGTAACAAGCACATAGCCCTGCCCGATCGCGCAGTTCAAAGACTCGCCGGGATACCACTTCTGCTTCCGCACATCCTCTTTCCACTGAGTATCGGGAATAAGGCCGCTGGACTCCGGCCCAAGCCCCAGGCCCACTTTCCGCCCAAGCCCGAACGCCTTTGCGTACTTGGCGATAGGGTCTATCCCGGTGCGGATGCCCACGTTATAGAAAAATACGTCGCAGGATTGGACGATGGCATTGTGAACGCTGATGTCGCCATGGCCGCGGTGCCTCCAGCAGTGCCATACATGATTGCCCAGGTCAAAAAAACCGGGACAGTTGAACTTAGTGCCGGTATTTATAATGCCGGTTTCCAGCCCGGTCATCGCCGTGATTATCTTAAACGTGGAGCCAGGGGGATACGCGCTCTGGAAAACCCTGTCCAGCATCGGGTGCTTGTCGCTCATGATCAGGGCCTTCCAGTTTGCAGCCGATATGCTCGGCACGAATTCATTTGGGTCAAACGAGGGTTTGCTCATGAACCCCAGTATCTCGCCCGTATTGGGGTTTATCGCCACGAAGGCGCCTGTATGGTTTGCAAACGCGGTCTCCGCCGCCATTTGCATTTTTATGTCCAGCGCAAGGGTCAAGTCCTGGCCTTTTTTGGGCGGGACCTCGCCAACCTGCTTAATCTCCCTGCCCATGGCGTCCACTTCTATCAGCTTTTTACCGTCAACTCCGCGTAATTGCTTGTCGTAGAGTTTTTCTATTCCCCACTGGCCTGCGAAGCTGTTTTTAGATACCCCGGCATATTCCGGGGACTCTGCCTGCGCGGGTGTCAGCCTGCCTATGTAGCCAATCAGGTGGGCGGCAGTCTGGCCGTAGATGTAGTCCCTGGAGATGCCCACATCCACGGTCAGTTCGGGGAAATCCGAAAGCCTGGCTTCCACGCGGGCCAGGTCGTCGAAACTGAGGTCATCTTTTATCTTTACCGGCTCCACGGAGCGGCTGGCAGCTGCAAGCGTGCGGGTAAGCCATGCGGGGTCCAGCCCCAGAAGCGCTGAAATGCCCTGTATGTTGGCCGTTTTCAGTCTCTCCGGGATAACGGACACGCTGAAATTGGGCATGTTTTTTACCAGCGGGATGCCGTTTCTGTCGTAGATTATCCCGCGCGGGGCGTAGATGTCCACAACGCGAAGCCTGTTTTCTTCGGATTCCTTCCGCAGTTCCTTGCCGGAGATCACCTGCAATTGCCACAGCCTGACCACAAGCACCAGAAAGGCGGCACTGACCGCTATCAAAATTTTCTTTGTCCTGTTTCCGTGGTCAGCCAATGTTTTCAGGTTCCAGCATCGCCCCAAGCGTCCCGTTTATCAGGCTCTGGGCGATCAGTTTTAATATGCCTGGCAAAAGCGCGCCCTGGAAATCGCTGAACACCCGCAGGCTGGCATACTCTGTCATGCCGCCCAGGAATGTGAGGCCGGCTGCCCCAAGGAAACCCAGAAGCGGTGTCCAGCGGAAAAACCCCTTTGAAAGATAATGCGCAAAAAAACCTATTGCTCCCCTAGAGAGCATCCCAGGCCCAATCAGCACCGCACCCAGACTGTCTTCAACAAGCCCCAGCGATGCCCCAAGCGCAATTCCCGAATAGGCCGAGCGGCTGTAGCCAACCCAGAATGCCATCAGGCTGGCAAAATCGGAGCGCAGGCCAAACAGCTTCAGGTTAAGATCCGCAATCAGCACAAGGAGGCACAGAAGAAGGAATTTAAGGGTGCGTTTCATCTGTCTGCTGCCCCTGGCCCGGCACTGGCGGAAGCGAGGGGTCTTTTTTTATTATCGTAACTTGCTCTATGTCCGAGGTATCCACGGCCGGCTTTACGGTAATCCGCCTGAAAAAGCCCGTTTCTTCCACAACCTTCGATACCTGCCCGGCATTGATGCCATCGGGGAACAGCCCGTCCAGACCGGAGGTGGCCACCTTGTCTCCCTTGTTCACCTTTATATCGTAAGTGACATATTTGAGAATGCAGTCATTCGCTCCGGAGCCTGCCAGGATTGCTTCCTGGCCACCCGGCCCCAGCCTTACGGCGGCCGCAAACCTTGCATCCGTTACAAGCAGCACAAGGCTGTAGCCTTTTTCCGCACGGATCACCTTGCCCGCCAGCCCGTCCGGAGTTATGGCTATCATGTTTTTTTGTATGCCTTCTTCGCGTCCGGCATCTATGGTGAAGGTATTGGCCCATCTGCCCGCGCCGCGCGCAACAACGTTTGCGGTTGCCACATACTGGGGGGAATGCTGCTTCAGATCAAGAAGGGCTTTAAGTCTTGCGGCCTCAAGTGCGCCGGCTTCAGCCTTTTCATAACGGGCCTTCATATCCTGCAGCCGCTTTGTAAGCACTTTAACGCGGTGGGAGTTCGCGGTTATATCGGTGAAGAAACCGGTGACAGACCTGTAGGCCCCCTGAAGACCGCCCGAAAGGCCGTAAAACGCTTTGTTTACGGGCGCCAGCGGGTCTATGGCGCCTTTTCTGACCTGGTAGGTCATCACGGATGCGGCGGCGACAACCAGCAGGACAAAGAGCAGGGACCTTTTACTACGCATTAATTGATGGCTATCTTCTTAAGGAGCTCCAGTTCGTCGAGCATCTTGCCGACGCCCTTCACAACGGCCGTAAGAGGGTCCTCAGCCACAACAACCGGCAGCCCCGTGGATTCTTTTATAAGCACGTCCAGGCCAGAAAGAAGCGCGCCGCCTCCGGCAAGCACTATCCCCCTGTCCACGATGTCCGCAGCAAGTTCCGGGGGCGTATTTTCCAGCGCAACCTTTATGGTTTCGATGATAATGTTTACAGGCTCCTGAAGGGCCTCCATTATCTCGTCTTCGTTAATGGTGAAGGTCTTGGGTATGCCGGACACAAGATCGCGTCCCTTTATCTCCATGGTCTTTGGCTCGCGGTGGTCGAACTTGTAGGCGGAGCCCAGTTCTATCTTTATCGCCTCGGACGTCCTGTCGCCAATCATCAGATTGTACCTGCGCTTTATGTAGGCTATTATGGACTCGTCCATCTTGTCGCCGCCCACTCTTGCCACCTTGCTTATCACTATGCCGTCCAATGAGATTACCGCGATATCCGTGGTGCCGCCACCGATGTCCACAATCATGTTTCCGGAGGGCTCGCCCACGGGCAGGCCAACGCCCAGGGCAGCCGCCATCGGCTCCTCTATAAGATACACTTCCCTTGCGCCGGAGGCCTGGGCCGCATCCTTGACGGCCCTCTGCTCAACCTGGGTAATGCCCGAAGGCACGCCGATGATCACCCTTGGGGAAACAAAGCTCCTTCTGTTATGCACCTTGCCGATAAAATGCTTCAGCATCTCGCCGGTTGCATCGAAGTCCGCGATAACGCCTTCCTTCATGGGCCTTATCGCATATATGTTGGCCGGGGTCTTGCCAAGCATCTTCTTGGCGTCGCCGCCCACGGCAACAACCTTTTTATTGTCCTTGCGCACTACAACAACGGAAGGCTCGTTAAGCACTATCCCGTTGCCTTTCATATAAACCAGGGTGTTTGCGGTGCCCAGGTCTATGGCCAGGTCGTTTGAAAACCAGCCCATTATCTTGCTAAACATCAAACTGCCTCCTTGAAACGGGCCTCCACGACCCAGGTATTTGCAATCTCGTCTCCGATTCTCCTTGCCTCAGGACTGCCGAAGAGCACTAAAAACTCCAAAGTGAAGATCACGAGGGTTAAAATCCATCCTGCAAAGGGTATCTTCCATAATAACAAAGCCAGTGAGATAGTTGCATTGCGGAGGGCCGATTCGCGCACCTGGCAGGGCGCGCCCTGAGGGCCTTTAACGGCCAGCCCCATTAATCTTTTCCCCAGGCTGGCGCCTCCGGCAACACCGTCGCCTATAAGAATGTAACCCACACCGGCCAGAAAACCCGCCGTGTGCAGGACCTGGGCCGCCGTAATTACCAGAATCAGATCGATTCCCCTTGCCACTGCCCTTGTAAGCAGGCTCGCCTGCCTGGCTTCAGCCATAACAGAAAATTTTAACATTTTTAATCCAGACAGATAAACCTTTTAAATCACAGGCTAATTGAAAATTGCCCGCTAGGCCGGCAGCTTTTCAGGGAAAAGCGGTTGCAGCATTTTTTTAAAAAACTTAAAATGAATGCTGTATGCTGGAACGGCCCAAGACAGCTGCTGTCATAATAATTGGAAACGAGATACTCTCCGGGAAAACCAGGGACGAGAATTCACCCTATTTTGCGGCCCAGCTGAGGGCCCTTGGGGTGGACCTTTCGCTTGTAGCGGTAATCCCGGACGTAGTGGAAGATATAGCCAATGCAGTTTCGGAGTGTTCGCGCAGGTTCGATTACGTCTTTACCTCCGGCGGCGTTGGGCCAACCCACGATGACGTTACCTTTGAGGGCGTGGCGCGCGCGTTCGGGGTGGGCCTTGTGGAAAACAGCCAGCTTACGGCCCTTATCACCCGGAAATGCGGCGAGGGGCTCTCACGCACCGCAATGAGAATGGCCCTTCTGCTCGAGGGCGCGGAACTGGTGAGCGTTGAGGGCATGAACTTCCCGCCGGTAATGATTAAAAACGTGTACGTGCTGCCGGGCGTGCCGGAATTTTTGAGGGCCAAGTTCGAAAAGATAAAGGAGCGTTTCAGGCAGAAGCCTTTTTATAGCAAACGCGTTTATGTGGAGGAAGACGAGTGCCGGATAGCAGATGCCCTGTCCAGCACGGCCCAGGAGTTTGAGGGAGTGGAGATAGGCAGCTACCCCAAATCCGGAAATGACGGGTTCAGGGTGCTGGTTACGCTTGAAAGCAGGGATGAGCAAACGCTTGCCCGCGCGCTTGAAAGGTTGTTAGGCCTGCTGCCTTCCAAAATCATAGTCCGCACGGAGTAGGGAAGTCCTTCATCATTCCCGCTAAGGCTGGAATCCAATTTAAAACGGGGTGGCTGCGGCGTTCGACGATTCGCTTTAATTCCTGTTTTTAGGTTTTTCTTTTTTTTAGCGGGCGGTGTTCGTCTGCGTTATGGCCGCGTCTCACGCTTTGCAAACCTTGCGGCATTACCCGCGCCGGGGCTGTTTCCAGCAAAAACTTTCAGACGCACGCACGCGCGGCCCACTTTGCTCCCCACCTGCCCGCTTCCCCGGGTACGTCACAGGATTAACGGCAAAACATTTAAATGTGGTGGCCTAAGGTTGCCTGTATTTCGAAATCCCTCGGTAGGGGAGAGGGTGTAATAATTTTAGTCCTCCGGCTTGTCAGAGCGGATCGACTTCAGATACTCCTCCCACTCAATAGGCAGAAGATGCTTCTTTTTAGTATTGCACTCCTTGCAGGCGGGGACCAGATTTTCCTTTACGGACTTGCCGCCCCTGGCCAGCGGCACAATATGCTCCATCGTAAGCTCGGCGGGCTTGAACGTGCCCCCGCAAAAATGGCATGTGCCTTTTTCCCGCTTCCGCTTCCACCAGGGCGAGTTCCTGAGCACCCGCGCCTTCTGCCGTTCTTTTTTGACGTGTTCTTCAGGCGCTGTATAATAAAATTCATGGGACATGGTTTATTTTAACCCTAATGTTATGGTAACGGTGTCTTTAAAAAAAGCTCAACCCCTGCCTCCTGTGCGGGGTTCAATGTTGTACCCACTGTTGTCCCATGAACCCTTACCGCCCGCTGGCCGTTCCAGTTAACCGCAGCGGCGTCCAGCGCCTGTGGAATATCACCACGGGGTAGTCTTTGGCCGTCCTGAACAGGTGCTGGGCAGGGTCTTCACGGTTTTCAAAGGGCAGGTCGGGGTAATTCAGCACTATGGGGTCGTACTTGCCAAGCGGCACCTCTGCCAGAAGGAATTTGCGGACCCGCATATCTTTTTCGCAGATGACGTGCCTTCGTATGATCACCCAGTCCGCATTCTTTGCCGGGGTCAGGTCCTCCCCGGTCAGCCCGCCAACCACGCGCAAACCGGTATAGAATTTCACCGGCATGTCGCCATACGTTATAGCAACCACGTCGCCCTTGTTAGCGTGTTTCTGGAGGTACTCAACAATGCCATCGATGGGCCCTCTGTAATTATGCGTGATCTCATATATATAGTCCGGCACTGACCATAAGGAGCTCAACAGGATGAGTATCAGGCCAACGGCCGCGGGCCCAGCTATGCGGCGGGCTGAGGCTGCCCGGTCCAGGATAAGGGCGGTTATCAGGCATGCAACGGGAATTACCGGCGCTATGTACCTGAAAAAAGGCTGGTGCAGATGCGGTTATGATTGCAGGGATTCGCTTTCCAGCTTTGCGCACATGGCGGCAAGGTGCTGGATAAGATCGCGTCTGGGAATGGCGGTCTTTTCCTTCATTGCGCAGTAAATTATGCCCATCAGCCCCACGCTCACGCACTTGCCCTCAGCATGGAAGGAAAGTACGGAACCTTTCTTCCTGTCTTCAGGCGAGTAATACGCTCCGGTTTTTTTCCCGAATAATCTGGCGCATTCCGACAGAACCGGGTCTAAGTCCCTGGACTTTGCCATTATTACATAGCCGTGCGTATCGATTGCGCCGACGAAAGAGTCTTTTACGTTATCGAACGCTGTCTTAAATATGGCCGCCGACCATTCGATGATGTCCGCGTGGTGCTTGTAGCCATACTTGATCAGATAAGGGTAGATGTTGGATATTCTAGCGTAGGCGATGCTGTATGTACCCAGCCTGGGGTATAGCTTTTCAAGCTTGCGGATTATGGCGTTCTGGCCCGGAAGCCCGGTAAGATAGTCCGGCCAGCAATAAGGGTCATTCTGCTTCCTGTGCAGTTCGGTGATATATTTTCTAGCCTGTGCCAGGTCCGTCATCAGCTTATAAAAAACCAGAAAGGACAGGGCGCTGTCAACTTCAAGTTATGATTAGGAACCTGTCTCAAAATAGCCTTTCGCGTTTAGCGGGCTTTTTATCTCCGAATTGTTCGCGGCGGCATTCGCCGATATGCCTGAATCCCCAGCCTTAAGTTTTGCTTTTTTTCGCGGCAGCTGGGCCTCGTCTCGCTTCATCAATTCAGGAGTTTTGCCGCGCGGCTCACATGAATACGGCAAACGCCGCGCCGAAGGTCCGATACGGCTCGCTCGGCCGTGCGCGAAACCACCCCCCGCGTCCCCGAGGTACAGCAAAGCAAAGGATTTAATCATCTTGCAGGTTGGAACTGAGCTTAATGAAGGCCGGCTTAAAATCTGTAAATATTTAAGAATTGGGGGGGCCGGAACGACCCCCCCGGTATATACCTAGACGGTGGACTTGGAGATGTCCTTGCCTTTTGTCTTTTCCTTTACCGCCGCCTGGGCCGCCGCCAGCTTGGCAAGCGGTATCCTGTAAGGCGAGCAGCTAACATAGTTAAGGCCAATCCTGTGGCAGAACTCGACAGTCTTCGGCTCGCCGCCATGCTCGCCGCAGATGCCCATCTTCAGGCCTTTCTTGGTCTTGCGGCCTTTTTCCACCGCAATCTGCATCAACTGGCCAACGCCGCCCTGGTCTATGGTTATGAACGGGTCGTCATCAAGTATGCCTTTTTCAACATATGTGGGCAGGAAGCGCCCGGCGTCGTCCCTGGAAAGCCCGAACGTGGTCTGCGTAAGGTCGTTGGTGCCAAATGAGAAGAAGTCCGCCTGGGTTGCAATCTCGTCCGCGGTGATAGCTGCCCTGGCAACCTCTATCATGGTGCCAACGGTATAGTCCACCTTTACCTTGCACTCCTTCTGCACTTCGGCGGCTACCCTTACGGACATCTCGCGGAGCGTTTTAAGCTCCCTTACGTGCGCAACCAGCGGGATCATTATCTCCGGGGTAACTTTTACCTTCTGTTTTTTGAGTTCGCAAGCGGCCTCCATGATGGCCCTTACCTGCATCTCGTATATCTCGGGATAGGTTATGCCAAGCCTGCATCCTCTGTGCCCAAGCATGGGATTGAATTCGTGCAGCATCTTGTTCCGGGCCTTTAGCCTGTCAACCGGTACGCCCATCTCCGACGAAAGCTCCTGAAGTTCCTCGTCGGTGTGGGGCAGGAACTCGTGGAGCGGGGGGTCCAGAAGCCTGATGGTGACAGGCAGGCCCTTCATCTCCTTGAATATGCCTATGAAGTCCCCCTTCTGCATCGGCAGAAGCTTAGCAAGGGCTTTTTTTCTGCCTTCGGTATCGTCGGCAAGGATCATCTCCCTTACGGCCTTTATCCTGTCTGTTTCAAAGAACATGTGCTCGGTGCGGCAAAGCCCTATGCCCTGTGTACCAAAGCCCATGGCAACCGATGCATCCTTTGGGGTATCCGCATTGGCCCGCACGCCGATTTTTCTGGCCTCGTCGGCCCACTTCATTATCACGTCGAATTCCTTTGTAAGCTCCGGCTGGATAAGCGGGGCCTCGCCAATGATAACCTGGCCGTTGGTCCCGTTGATGGTGATGTGGTCGCCCTCGCGGATAACCGTGGAGTTCACGCTGAACTCTTTTGCGTGCTCGTCTATATTAAGCGAGCCCGCGCCAGCCACGCAGCATTTGCCCATGCCCCTGGCCACAACGGCCGCATGGGAGGTCATGCCGCCCCTGGCGGTGAGTATTCCCTGTGCCGCGTGCATCCCGCCGATGTCTTCCGGCGAGGTCTCAGGCCTTACCAGTATTACCTTTTCGCCTTTGGCGGCCCAGTTCTCGGCGTCCTCCGCCGTAAACACTACTTTGCCAACTGCCGCGCCGGGCGATGCCGGAAGCCCCTTGGCAAGCACTTTCACCTGGGCCTTGGGGTCTACCATCGGGTGCAGAAGCTGGTCCAGCTGGGCGGGGTCTATCCGCAGCAGGGCTGTGTTCCTGTCTATCTGTTTTTCCTTGACCAGGTCTATGGCAATCTTGAGGGCCGCCTTGGCAGTCCTCTTTCCAATCCTGGACTGGAGCATGTACAGCTTGCCTTCCTGCACCGTGAACTCGATGTCCAGCATGTCCCTATAATGCTTTTCGAGCTTTTTGTAGATGGAATCAAGCTCTTTATATGCCTTGGGAAGCCTTCTTTTAAGTTCGTCTATGTGAAGCGGCGTGCGGATACCGGCCACAACGTCTTCGCCCTGCGCGTTTATAAGGCATTCGGCGAAGAACTTCCTGTCGCCAGTGGAAGGGTTTCTGGTGAAGCCAACGCCCGTGCCGGAACTGTCGCCCATGTTGCCAAATACCATCGTCTGCACATTGCAGGCGGTGCCAAGATTGTCCGGGATGTCATTTAATTTCCGGTATTTTACGGCCCTGTCGCCAAACCAGGAGCCGAAGACTGCGTTTATGGCCATCTGCAGCTGCTTGAGCGGCTCCTGCGGGAAATCGGAGCGGGTCTCTGCCCTGTATATCTTCTTGAATTCCTCAACAAGCCCCTTCAGGTCGTCAACAGTAAGCTCAGTGTCTTCCTTATAGCCCTTTTCTTTTTTGATTGCTTCGAGGGCATCGTCGAACTTCCTTCTGTTTACGTCCATCACGATGTTGCCGAACATGGTTATGAAACGGCGGTAGGCGTCGTAGGCGAAACGCTCATTGCCGGTTTTTTTAATGATGCCAGCCAGCGTTTCATTGTTGAGCCCGAGGTTGAGGACTGTGTCCATCATGCCCGGCATAGAGAATTTTGCCCCGGAGCGCACTGAAACCAGAAGCGGATTGGACGGATTGCCGAATTTCATGCCCATGGCCTTTTCCACTTTGGCCAGGTTCTCCAGCGCCTGATCCCACATGCCGGACGGGTATTTCTTGCCGCTTTTGAAAAACGCGTTGCAGGCCTCGGTAGAGATGGTGAAGCCCGCCGGGACGGGCATTCCCAGCCTGCTCATCTCGGCCAGGCCCGCTCCCTTGCCGCCAAGCAGGTCTTTCATCTGCCCGGTGCCGTCGGCCTTGCCCATGCCGAAGAAGTAGACGTATTTCGGGCCTTTTGCCTTTTTCCCCGCGCCGGCTTTGCCCGAAACCGCCTTCGCTTTTTGTGGGGTTTTCCCTTTCCTAACCACCGCTGCCTTAGCCATGAAGAGACCCTCCGTCGAAATTAATCCCATCTCCTTGCAGACTGCCGGTTTTCTCACCACAGCCTTCCGGAAATGATTGTAGTCTGGACGATTAATCTAATCCATAATAAGAGTAAATTTCAAGTTTCGCGCTTTAAAACCGCCCAGGAATGCGGCTGCAGGGCCGGTTATTATGGATTTTCCATATAAGTATATGGGTAAAAGTTTGATGTGGCAATGTCTTTTCAATAGGTTTATTATGGCACAGATTTTTTATCTGCCGCAGATCAAATCTTGGGGCAGCGCGGCTTGCCTTTTGGCAGGTTTACCAGAAAATGGTCTTTCTTTTCATCTATAACGCCTTCATGTATAAAGGCCTTCATGCATTTTGAGACTGCTTCCCTGGACGCGCCTATGCGGCAGGCCAGTTCCTGATGTGTCTTCTTGTCTATTTTTAAAACCTTGCCCGCCGCGCCGTCTGGGCCGGCCATCCTAGAAAATTCCTTGAGTAGTCTCTCCCTTACATCCAGGAACACAAGGGATTCAACCATCTCATTTGTTTTTCTGAGCCGCTTTGACAAAATGGTTATAAGCTCAACGGCTATTTTGGGTTTTTTCATAAGAAGGCCGATGAATTTTTCCCGTTCCAAAACGGCCATCTCGCAATCTGTCTCTGCCGTGGCAGTTGCGGACCTGCCTTGATTATCGAAAAGGTTCATCTCGCCAAAGAAATCCCCCTCGCTAAAGGAGCAAAGGACTAACTCATTGCCGTCATCGCCAGTAAGCGTTGCTTT
Organism: Nitrospirota bacterium; assembly: GCA_021813405.1. GTDB lineage: Bacteria > Nitrospirota > Thermodesulfovibrionia > Thermodesulfovibrionales > JdFR-88 > JAKAKS01. The sequence goes on along the minus strand of JAKAKS010000006.1, from coordinate 108,517 downwards.
GACTTTACCGGACAGGATAATGAAGAGATCGCTGGACATCTCCGTTTGATAGAAGAGGACCGCGCCCTTTGGCAGTGGTCTTCTTATACAGGAGGAGGCTATTTGTACAAGGTAATCGCCGGATAAATTCCTGAACAGTTCCAGCTTTTTCAGGACTTCCAAAACGGTTTTCTGTAAATCCAGGCCGTCCATTAGCTCCCCTGCTGACAGTTTATCCCATATTAACCAAAAGCGTGAAGGTATATTAACACAGGAGTGAAACGGATAAGAAGAAAAACAGCTGATGGCCTGGCCTAATTAATTATCTGAAAACCAGAGGGCAGGGGATGTTTTTACCACCCCCCGCCCTCTTAACCCCACCCTGACGCGCTTTCCCTGAAATCACTATAACAGGAAGGAACTCCAAGGGGAAGGTAAAATTCACATCGGAAAAGAAGACGGTATTATTTAATTGATGCCCCTGGCTTTATTCCCGTTGCGGTTGTAAGGACGGAAAGCATGCCTTCCGCATCGGTAGCTGCAAGCAGCATCCCATTGGATTCCACGCCCATTAATTTTGCCGGTTTTAGATTGGCCACTATAACAACAGCCTTTCCAATCAACTCTTCGGGGGAATAGCTTTTACCTATGCCTGCCACTATCTGCCTTTTTTCGTCTCCAAGGTCCACCTCCAGCCGCAAGAGTTTGTTGGACCCTTTTACCGGCTCGGCAGCAAGCACCTTCGCGGTCCTCAATTTCACCTTTGCAAAATCTTCTATGCCGATAAGCCCGCCGCCTCCGGCGGCATTACCCTCCGTTTTCTCTTCCACTTCTTTTCTCCTTATTTGCGATTTTATTTCCTTTTTCTTTTCTTTTTCAATCCTTGGAAACAGCGCCTTGAAACCGCCCAGCTTCCGGCCAGCGGGAAGTGTGTTTTTTATCGCGCTGGCCAACCCGGTTTGCCCAAGCTCTTCATCGAATCCAAGTTGCTTCCACAGCGCCTCCATCGAAGATGGCATGAACGGGTAAAGACATGCGGCAAGGTACCTTAAAGCCTCCAGGCAGGAGTAGATAACCTGCGCCAGCCTTCCGCTTGTTTCGGGCGATTTGGCAAGCGCCCATGGCGCATTAGACTCTATGTATTTATTTGTGTATGCAACCAGCTTCCATATCTCATCGAGAGCCTTTTGAAATTGAAGCAATCTGAGGTGCTGTTCTATCCTGTCGGGGATGGCAGAGGCAATGTCCAGCAACTCCGGTTCTATAGCAGCCTCCGGGTTGCCAGGGACAGCGCCTGCAAAATATTTCACAGCCATCGTAAACGTTCTGGTGGTGAGATTGCCTAAATCGTTTGCTAGTTCCGTATTTATTCTTGTAATGAAAGCATCTTCGGAGAAATCTCCATCATGTCCGAATGGTATCTCCCTGAAAAGAAAGTACCTGAAGGCGTCCACACCGTATTTGTCCGCCATTGCCGCAGGGTCCACCACATTGCCCAGGGACTTGGACATCTTTTTCCCTTCGATAGTCCACCAGCCGTGGGCGAATATTGTCCCCGGTAGAGGAAGTTCCAAAGCCATAAGCATCGTGGACCAGTAGACGGCATGGGTGGTCAGGATGTCCTTTCCGATTATATGCACATCCGCAGGCCACCATGCCGTATCGGCAGGGGCAAGGTATTGAGGCCCGGAATAATAATTCACCAGGGCATCAAACCAGACATAAGTGACAAACTCCTCATCGAAGGGCAGGGGAATGCCCCAGGGCAGGCGTTTTTTAGGCCTTGATATGCAAAGGTCTCCAAGCGGTTGGGATTTTAAAAACCCCAGCACCTCGTTTCTCCTGGTCTCCGGCTGCACATACGATGGGTTTTTCTCGATATGATTTATCAGCGCGTCATGATAACGGGACATCAGGAAGAAATAGTTCTGTTCCTCTATCTGCTCCACATCACGCCCGCAGTCCGGACATTTTCCGTTTACAAGGTCTTTTTCAGTCCAGAACCTTTCATCAGGCACGCAGTACCATCCTGCGTAGGAGCGTTTTTCAATCAAGCCCTTTTCCCAAAGGGAGCTTAACAGCTCACGGACTCTGGCCTTATGCCCTTCATCCGTCGTGCGGATAAAGGCGTTATTGGAGATGTTCAGCATTTGCCACATCTCCTTGAAATTAACAACCATTTTATCTGCGTGTTCCTTCGGGCTGAGGCTCCGCTGCTCCGCCGCCTTCTGTACTTTCTGCCCGTGTTCGTCCGTTCCGGTAAGGAAAAACACCTTTCTGCCGGAAAACCGGTTATAGCGGGCCAGGATGTCTGCCGCTATGGTTGTGTAGGCATGCCCAATATGAGGAATGTCGTTGACATAATAGATGGGCGTCGTTACATAAAATTTTTCAGGGTTCCGGGGCATTGGCGCGGGTTTCTTTCCTCAACCCTGATTCGCTTCGCCGCCGCTGCCTGGGCTATCGTTGGGTCCTGGGCTGTTATTCCTGTTTCTGCGTCCGCGTTTGCGCCATCTTCTTTTTTTGCGTGCTTCGGGATCCTTTGGCGTTTCCTGCCCGTCTTCCCCTGCTGTCCGCTTCTGCGGCCCTCCATGCAGCCCGGTTTGAGCTTGCGGCTTGTTATTGTGGGCCGGTTTTTCTTCCGAATTGTCATGTCCGGGCCGGTTAGCCAATTTGTTGTCAGGGCGTCTGTCCTCGCGCCTTTGGACCGGGCCCTGCTGGTTCTGGCCCTGGTTGCGCCCTGCGCCCCTGCGGTCACGTGGCCATCTCCGGCGCCCCATCTGTCCACTGCCGGCTGGCTTTTCTTCCGTTTTTTCTTTTGAGGGAAATTCCTCAACTGCCGGGCCGGCCGCTTCCGTTTCCGCGAAAGCCTCATTCAAGGCGGCCTCTTCAAGGCTTGTTTCTTTCATGCCGGCCTCTTCTGCACTCTCTCCGGCGGCAGCTCCCTTCCGGCAGCATTTTTCGCTATTGTATTCGTAACCCAGGCAGCACATCAGCCTGCCGCATACGCCGGAGAGCTTGCCGGTGTTCAGTATCAGGTCCTGTTTTTTGGCCATCTTTATGGAGATGGGGGCGAAATCCACAAGGAATTCCGAGCAGCAGAGCTTTCTTCCGCAAAGGCCAAGCCCGCCCGTCATCTTTGCCTCGTCCCGCACGCCGACCTGCCGCATCTCTATCCTGGTACGGAATTTCTGGGCCATGTCCTTAACCAGTTCGCGAAAATCTATCCTTTTGTCTGACACGAAATAGAAGACAAGCCTTTTCCTGTCCAGAGTGCTCTCGGTGCGGATAAGCTTCATCTCCAGTCCGCGGGCCATTATCCGCTCCCGGCAGAACGCGAATGCTTCCTGGCAGAGGTCTGCGTTGGCCTGCTCCTCTTTCCTGTCTTCGCCGGTTGCCACGCGGAGTACTTTTTTGTATTCCTTTTCGGGGGTGGGAGAGCAGTGGGAAACTACCTTTCCCAGGGACAGCCCCATATCAGAGTCCACAACCACAACGTCGCCGGGCTTCAGGGACAAACCTTCGGCATCGAAATCGTAAACCTTTCCGCATTGCCGGAATTTTATTCCTACTACTTCAGGCATTTCCCGTTCTAAAACCCTTTCGGTGCTATTTTATTGATATTCAATTTAAGAGCCAGGCAGGCCATGTAATTCCAGATGATCGCTTTGTTGGGATTGTATACCAGGGCGCCCCTGACCTTGTTCATGTTGCTGTAAGTCTCTATTATAACCTCTTCCGGGACATACCGCGCAAGCTGGGACAACTGTTTCTCGAATTCAGGGTCCAGGAGCAGGCCCGGTTGTCCGGTTGCTTTCATAACCAGCAGGTCCCGCAGGAACAGCTCCATCTGGTCCAGAAACGAGGCCATGGCCGCCTTGTCTTCCCAGGAGGGTTGCGTAACCCCGGAGGCCATCCGGGAAAGGATATTAATGAAATCCTCCCCGCCAGCGCCCGGCAGTTCGCCTTTAAGCGCCAGCCCCGGCCTGCCCATGGAAAGCCGTGCCAGCCGTGCGGTGTTAATATTAATATCATGCGCCGTGGTTTTTTTCCGCCCCCGGGCGGAAGCGCCCGGCACTGCATCCGAAGCCAGCCTGGTCTTGAGTATACCTTCCACCTGGGCGGCTGAAAGCGGCTTGAAGGCAACCGCCAGGCATCTGGAGCGGACTGTGTCCGGGAGGCGTTCCGGGCTGGAACTTACAAGTATTATCACGCTTTGTGCCGGGGGTTCCTCAAGGCATTTAAGGAATGCGTTTGCGGCCCTGTCGTTCATAAGGTGCGCCTCGTCCACTATTGCGATCTTGAACCTGCCTTCAAACGCGCTCAGGGAAAGGGTTTCTATAAGTTGCCGTATCTCGTCAATCTTTATTACGTCCTTTGCCGGCTCTATTGTGATTACATCAGGATGCACCCCTGCGTTTATCTTCCTGCACGAGGGGCATGCATCGCACGCGTCCGTCTGGCCTGCCGTGCTGACAGGCTGCGCGCAGTTCAAGGCCTTTGCAAAATTCAAGGCCGTCTGGCGCTTGCCGATGCCGGAGAGGCCGTGGAAGAGATAAGCCGATGCCACCCGCCCGGCGGCGGCGGATTTCTTTAACAATTCGATTGGCTTTGCCTGCCCAAGGATGTCCGAAAGAGCCATAACCTAGGATAACATTTGTGTTGCTGTGGGCGGTGAATGCAACGGTTTAATAACTCATTTTACGATTATCCCGGCATATCCCACAACATGTTCGAAGTCCCCGCTGGTTTCGGCGGAAGTGGCGTATTTAACAAGGCGGGCATCTTTGGCGCCCAGTTCCGTGGCGGCGTACAGCATAGCCGCAACGGGCAGCACGCCGCACATGGAGATATTATTTCTGTAAACCGTCTCAAGCATTGCCGCCGGGTCCAGCGCCAGGATGTCCCTTATCGCCAGGGCGTCTTTATTTCTGGCCTCATTGTCGGAAACATAATGGCTCATGTCCGAACTGGCTATTATTAGCGCGTCAGGCCTTTCCGCCATGATAGCCTTCGCAATGGCTTTGCCGATTGCCTCAAGCTCCTGCCGTGAAGCCCGCATTATGGTGATTGGCACTATCGTGGCATCCTGCCTCAAATGGCATATGAACGGAACCTGTACCTCAAGCGAGTGCTCGTAGACATGCGCTGAAGAATCGGCTTTAAACAATGCCGAGCGGTCCGTTATGGCTTTGGCCAGCAGTGAATCCACAACCAGTTCCCCATTGGGTACGCGCCATGAGCCAGATGCCATTATCGACACATCCGGGCCGAAGCCCGTATGGTTTGGCCCGATCAATATCACTGTTTTTGAAATTTCCAGGCTGGAATACACGGCACCGGCAACCGCCCCTGAATAGATGTATCCGGCATGGGGGCAGACGGCGGCAACTGCTTTTTCATGTTTGGCTTTGTCTTGGCCAAGGGCCTGCTTTACCGCCGACTCCAGCTCACGACGGCCAGCCGGGTAGAACCTGCCGGCGGCGGCTGGCAGTCTTGCGGCTTGCCGCATCAGTACGCCTCTTCCTCCATGTAGGATGCGTCCTCCGGGGAATAATTTTCAAACCGGGTATATTTGGAGAGGAAGGTAAGTTTTAAGCTGCCAGTGGGGCCGTTACGCTGCTTGGCTATGTCCAGATTCACAACAGCCGAAGCCCCGCGTTCATCTTCCTGGTTTTTTTCTTTGTCTCTGTACAAAAACATTATTACATCGGCATCCTGCTCGATAGCGCCGGATTCCCTGAGGTCAGACATATTCGGTGCGCGCCGCTCCCTTTCAACAGACCTGTTTAACTGGGAGAGCGCTATTACCGGCACGTCTATCTCCTTGGCCAGCGCTTTCAAGGACCGGGATATTTCCGATATCTCCTGCACCCTCTGCTCGTAATTGCCGCTACCCTTCATAAGCTGAAGATAGTCCACCAGGATAAGGCTAATATTGTTGGAGCGCTTCAGCCTCCGTGCCTTGGCCCTCATCTCCAGTGCCGAAATACCGGAGGTCTCATCAACAAAAATTGGCGCTTCCATCAGTTTTCCGGCGGCGGTTGCAAGTTTGGTAAAGCTGTTTTTTATGTACCCGCGCCTTACTGAAGATGCGTCCACCTTTGCCTCGGCGCAGAGCATTCTTAAGATTATCTGCCTCAGCGACATCTCCAGGCTGAATATGGCAACCGGCTCTTTTAACTCTATTCCAACGTATTGGGCTATATTCAAACCAAAGGCGGTCTTGCCGGCCGAAGGCCTTCCACCCACTATTACGAGGTCCCCTTTCTGCAGGCCGGCCGTAATCTCGTCCAAATCCTTGAAACCGGTAGGTACTCCGGTTACGGCCTCGTTGCGGTCATACAGGCTCTCTATCATCTTGAACGTGTCCTTGATGGCGGCCTTCATCGGGACAAAAGTGCTTTTCACCCGCTTCTCCGATATCTCGAACATCTTCTGCTCAGCCATGTCCATCAGGGCGTCGGTTTCCGTGTCGCCAATATATACCTTTTCGGCCAGGTCGCTTGCGGTGCGAAGGAGCATTCTCTGAAGGGACTTGTCTTTTACAATCTTTGCGTAGTAGATGATATTGGCGGAGGTGGGCGTCGTGTTTGCCAGTGTTGTGAGGTAATCAAGCCCGCCGGTTTCCTCGAAAGCGCCATTTCTCTTAAGTTCGTCCGCAACGGTAATTATATCGATCGCCTCGTTGCGGTCAAACAGGGAGAGCATGACTGCGAGGATTTTTTTGTGGGCGCCCTTGTAGAAGTCATCCGGGCTGACTATCTCTACGGCCTTCACTATGGATTCGCCGTCTATCAGGACGCTGCCAAGCACCGATTGCTCGGCCTCGATGCTCTGAGGAGGAAGTTTTTCTATAGTGGCCTGCTGGCGCATGCTTACTTCCCGAAACTAGATACCGGAAACCAGATAAAAACCCATGCTCTTCTAGTTTCCAGTCTCCAGTTTCTATTCTGCTTCTACGTTTACGGTTACGCTGGCCGTAACCTCACTGGGCAGCTTTACAGTAACCGTGTAGCTGCCAAGGTTCTTTATCGGCTCGGAAATGACTATTTTTCTCTTGTCCACTTCAAAGCCCCGGGCCTTTAAGGCCTCTTCAATGTCCATGTTGGTTACGGAGCCGAAGAGCTTGCCTTCCTCGCCTGCCTTGGCCTTTATGGTAAGCGTTACGCCGGAGAGGCCGGAGGCAATCTTCTCCGCCGCCGCCTTCTGTTTTGCAATCTTTGCCGCTATTTCCTTTTTCACCTGCTCAAGCATGCGCAGGTTCTTGGCGCTGGCTTCAACGGCCAGGGAGCGCGGGAAAAGGAAGTTCCGGGCGTAGCCGAGCTTTACGTTGACGGTGTCGCCCATCTTTCCAAGATTATCTACGTCCTCTTTAAGTATCACCTGCATAGGCGTAAATCTCCTTTCAAAAACCTTTCGGGATGCCTAATAGTATATTTATTTACCGGGTTTTATTCAAGAAAAGAGCCGTGTACGTGGTCCGTAAGCCGTAAAACACGTGGCATGGAAAACCACAAAAATGAGACACGGTTTTTAATCCCTTTCTTTTTATATGTTCCAGCCATTTCGGGATTTCCTTTTGTTTTTAGCAGGTTAGGGTAATAATTTTTGTTCCGTCTGTTCCATCCTTTTCAGCTTTGTTTTATGTCTAAGTGTATGATTTTAAAGGATTTGGGGTTTCCGTCCCCGGAAGTTTGTTCCATTTGCCAAGTCTTTGTTTTTATAGTTTTTTTTCCGCTGATTTGCTATCGGATACCAAGCGGACCGGTAGTGCATTAAAGAGCAAAACGGAAGCAAAGCAACTGGATTTTTAAGGAAGCCTTCCGCCGCCGTTTTCAAATAGCGCCAGAGGGGACTGAGCCCCACCGTAGCCATCATAACGCAGTTATGCATGACATAGTCAATGGGAAGAATGTCATGTCATAAATGCCCTTATCCGGCTGCAAGCTTCCTTTTAAGTTTCCCCCTCATCTCCGTAAACACCATGATATTACCTTCATCCGCAAAGTCCCGGTATGTAAACATCTGGGGGATGTACCGCCCTTCCTTCTTCGAATAAAGCAGGGTCACTTCGGCATGGATTCCGCCGCCCATGTATATGCGGTGGCCATAGCCTTTGGTGCTGGCCAGGACAAGATTGGCAAGCGTAAGATAGCCGGGGTCGATGTTAACAGCCCGTTTGCCGTTCTTTGAAAGCACCGTCTCCATTGCGTTTGTGGCCTGTTTTATTGAAGGCAGGTCTTCGGGGGGCACAAGGCGCTCAAAGAAGAGGAATTTCCTTGTTACCGGCCAGCCAAGCTCGTCCTCGTAATGCCTGCAATGCCATTCATAACCTTCGGTTTCCTGAAGGATGGGGCCGAATTTTGAGATAAGTTTCCCTTTGGCTGATTCAAATGCGGATTGTTCGCGGTAAAGCAGCCCGGCCAGGAGCATCGCCGGCCCCGGACGTGAAGCAAAGGCCTCGTTTTTGCTCACTTTTCTACTTGCTTAAGAGTCCCTGCATGTAGGAAAGGACACGCGGATCGCTCCAGTTCATCCCGCCTATTACCTTCTGCCTGAGTATGCCGCTTTTGTCCACAATGTAGGTTTCAGGCACGCCGGTAAGCCCGTAATCAAGCGCGGCCTTTCCCCCGGGGTCCTCATACACGGGGATGCTGGAAGAATTGTCCTTCAGATATTGCCTGGCGGCTCCAGTGGAGTCCTTGAAAGGGATCGAGATCATGCGGAAGTGCGGGTTTGCCTTAAGCTTGTTGTAAAGGCCGTTTAGCGACGGCGTCTCCTCCTGGCACACTCCGCACCATGTGGCCCAGAAATTTACAAGCACCACATTGCCTTTCAAACTTGAAAGCGTTACCTTCTGCCCGGATGCATCCATAACAGTGAAGCCGGGGGCAGGTTTTCCAGTTTGAAGCGGCAGGTGCTGTTTCTGGCAGGAAAAAAGGGCCGCGCAAAGAACTATCAGGAGTGCAAGGTATCCGGTTTTCAGGGCTTTGGTCTTCAAGCTGGCTTTCAATATCCGGGCAGCAGGGGACAATAAAAGGACAAGGGACAAATCCTGCGGATTTTGCCCCTTGTCCATGACATTATCAGTTGACTCCGCTCAGCACGTCCTCTTCAGCCGGCACGAAGACGGGGTTGTTGCCCTCAAGAGTCACCTTTATCTTGGTGCCTTCCTTGAACTTGCCTCTGAGTATCTCCTCGGAGAGCGGGTCTTCAATTTCTTTCTGTATGGCCCTTCTCATCGGCCTTGCGCCATAGGTGGGCTGGAAGTACTTCTCTATCAGCCAATCTTTCACCTCGGGCGTAAGCTCCACCATAAGCTCCTGCTCTATAAGCTGCTTGTTGGTCTCGGAGACAAGCAGGTCTATTATCTCCACCAGGTGCTTCTTCTCCAGCGGATGGAAAACCACGGTCTCGTCCACCCTGTTTAAGAACTCGGGATTGAACGTCTTTTTAAGGGCGTCCATCACGCTGTCCTTGATCTTCAGGTATGTCTCGTCGCTCGTGCCCGCCTGGAAGCCAAGCGGCGTGGCCTTGTCTATGAACCTGGCGCCAAGATTCGAGGTCATGATGATAACCGAGTTCTTGAAGTCCACCTTTCTTCCAAAGCTGTCCGTGAGCACGCCCTCGTCCAGCACCTGCAAGAGGATGTTGAACACATCCGGGTGCGCCTTCTCGATTTCATCGAAGAGCACCACGGAGTAGGGCCGCTTGCGGATCTTTTCCGTAAGCTGGCCGCCTTCCTCGTACCCCACATATCCTGGGGGCGCGCCGGTGAGCCTGGAGACGTTAAACCTTTCCATATACTCGGACATGTCTATCTTTACAAGCGCGTTCTCGTCGTTAAAGAGGAACTCCGCCAGTGCCTTGGCAAGCTCTGTCTTGCCCACGCCTGTCGGCCCGAGGAAGAAGAAAGAGCCTATCGGCTTGCGCCTGCTCTTTATTCCGGCCCTGGAGCGCCTTACGGCCCTGGATATCACCTTTATGGCCTCGTCCTGCGCGATTATCCTCTTGTGCATCTCGTCTTCCATCCGGAGGAGCTTTTCGGACTCCTTTTCCTCAAGTTTGATGAGGGGAATGCCGGTCATCTTGGCAACCGTGTAGGACACATCCTCTTCAGTGGCCACCGGGATCTCCTTCTGGAGGTTGGCCCGCCACTGGGTCTTGAGCTGGTCGTAAAGCTTCTTCAGGCGCTCCTCCTCACTGCGGACGGAAGCGGCCTTCTCAAGGTCGTGAAGCCTCACATAAAGCCCCTTCTCCTTGGCCAGCCTCTCGAGATCCCCCTCCAGCTCTTTCAGCTCGGCCGGAGGCGTGTATCTTTTCAGCCGGAGCCTGGCCCCGGTCTCGTCTATAACGTCTATGGCCTTGTCCGGCAGAAACCTGTCGGCCACATAGCGCTCCGACAGCTTTGCCGCGGCCTCGATGGCCTCGTCGGTGTATTTTACCCTGTGGTGGGTCTCATACCTGTTTCTAAGCCCCTTCAGTATGCCTACGGCCTGCTCCACCTGGGGCGGCTCCACATAAACCGGCTGGAACCTGCGCTCCAGCGCGCCGTCTTTTTCGATGTACTTCCTGTATTCGTTGGGCGTTGTTGCCCCGATGCACTGTATCTCGCCCCTGGAGAGGGCGGGTTTGAGCATGCTGGAGGCGTCAACGGACCCTTCAGCCGCGCCGGCGCCGATTATAGTGTGGAACTCGTCTATGAACATGATCACGTTATCGGAAGCCGTGATCTCCTTCATTACAACCTTTAGCCGCTCCTCGAACTGGCCACGGTACTTTGTTCCGGCTATCAGCGCGCCCAGGTCCAGGCCAACTATGCGCTTGCCAAGCAGGTTTTCAGGCACGTCGCCCGAAACTATCTTTTGCGCAAGCCCTTCCACTATTGCCGTTTTGCCTACACCAGGCTCGCCGATAATGGCGGGATTGTTTTTTATCCTCCTGCCCAGTATCTGCATGATGCGCTCTATCTCATCTTCCCTGCCCACAACGGGATCCAGCTTTTCCTCGCGCGCCATCTGGGTAAGGTCCCTGCCGAATTCATCAAGGGCGGGCGTGCTGCTCTTCTTCTCCTTCGGCTGCGTGTATGCCTTCATGGAGAGATTTATGGTGAGCTGCCTGGCCCCAAGCAGGTTGGCCCCGAAGGTGCGCAGGATCTTGCCCGCAATGCCCTCGTCCTCCCGGATTATGCCCAGTAGCAGGTGCTCACTGCCGATATAATTGTGCCCAAGCAGCCTGGCCTCTTCCACCGCCAGTTCCAGCACCTTCTTGGCCCTTGGGGTGAACGGGACATCGCTGAAGGTGAGCACGTTGTTGCCCGCCGGGATGTTCCTTTCAACCTCAAGTTTCAATTCATCGATGGACAGCCCCATTTTCTTGATGATTACAACCGGAAGGGAATCCTCTTCTCTTAAGAGTGCAAGCAGGAGGTGTTCTGTGCCCAGATAGTCGTTCTGACGCTTTTCGGCTTCTTCTTTGGCGTAGATGATGATTTTTCTGCCGCGTTCGGTGAATTTCTCAAACATGTGCAACCTCTTTTTTCTTAGACTACAGTTACCTGCCCGGAATCCTGTTATCTCTGAAATCATAATACCCCCGAAAACAGGGAAAAGTCAACGAGAGTGGTTGAAAAACAAGGTTTTTCATGGCTTCTTACCTGTGATCCGGCGTACAGCTTTTTCCCGCGGGGCGGCAACAGGGCAGATAACCTATTGAATTAAAAAGAAGGCCGGCATAGCAGCTTGTTTACAACCCCGGGTACCGGCAGGGAAGCGCGGCGCATGGTTTGGCTGAAAGCGCGCCTGGGAGGATTCGAACCTCTGACCCTCGGCTCCGGAGGCTAGACAAAGCAAAAAGGAAAGTGGAACTTACCTCTAAAAGTTGGTGCGTACTATCGGGGTTTGGGGTATTTTTACCCAGTGGTTGACGGGAAAATGACGGAAAAGTCCCGGCAAAGTCCCGACATCGGGCCTTATCGACCCTCGGGTTCGGTGCCCTCGTTTTTGGACATGATACTTACCCGTGCAACGGTGTCCCGGAGATCTTCCGGAAGGACGTGCAGGTATTTTTCCGTAGTCTCTATCTCGGTATGGCCCATGAGGTCCTTTACGGCCTTTATGGAGCTGCCAGCGCGCAGGGCGTGGGTTGCAAAGGTGTGGCGCAGCATATTGGCTGTAACCGTCCTGGAGAGCTTTGCCTTGGTGGACGCGGTACGCAGGGCTATCTTTATGGATTTCACCGGCCTTGGGCCATCTGAGAACACCCAGGGCGTTTTTATTTCGGCTTTCCGGCGGCGTGGCGCTTTGTTCTTTTCCGAGATCATCTTTTTGACGGCCCCAAGCACCTCCAGGGCCTCGAGAGAAAGAGGCACGGCCCGTTCCTGATTGGTTTTAATCTGCCAGCCCTCCTTGGGCTTCGATGTGACGCGCATCATGGCCATGGACGTGTCCACGTCCGTCCATGCCAGGTAAGACAGCTCCGCGGGCCTCAGCCCCGTCAGCACGCCGAATATAGTGCGGTAATAGGCCATCCATCCCCGGGGCGTGAAGCCTTTTAAAAGGCGCTGGTATTCCTCCGGTGCCAGATAGGCATGCAGGCGGCGCGGCTCCGTGAGCTTGGGGAATTTGAGCATCGAGGGCGAAGGGCACCATCCTTTTATTGCGGAATAGTGCAGGGCCTTACGCACGAGGTTCACGCAGATATTCACCGTGCGATTGCCCAGGGCGGAAGATTTTTTCAGTTTCTGGAAATCTATAAGGTTTTCCGATGTGATGGACGTAAGCTGCCGTTCCCCCCAGAAATCCTGAAGGTGCTTTTCGTAGTACCATTTATCCCCGGCGTAAGTGGCCGGGGCCTTTGTGGCCGCCTGATGTTCCAGAAATTCCGTCATTGCGGAATGGAAAGTTTTAAGCGGATACGCGGCGGCCAGGCCGAATTGAGCGGCGCGGGCCTGTGCGCGGATCGAGGCCTCGGCTTCCCTCGCCTCCCCTTTCGTCCTGCCGGCCTTTTTGTTGATGCGCCGGCCTTTGATTATAAGATCGATATACCAGGAATCCCCGCGCTTGTAGACGGACATGATTATTTTTTCTGATATAGAGTTATGTTTGTTTCCGTGCAATCTCTGGCGTCAACAGTCTGTGTGTATCGATTTAAATCGACCATGCACTTTTCTACTACAATTCCGCCACGGCCATCGCTGGAAATGTTGGTTACAAAAGGCCCTGCCTCGCTTGCACATCCGGCCAGCCCCAAAAATAAAAAGATAACCAATAAAAATTTCTTCATCTTCACACCCTCCTATTTAATGATTTTCAGATGCCTTGCTCTCCATGCCAGAGTTTGTTTCAGCCTGCTTTTTTTGTTCGATCATTATCCTGACGAAATGTTCAGCCTGTTCAGCGATTCCCAGGGCCTCGGCTTCTCGCATGGTATTAAAGAATTTCTTTTCCATGTCCGTAACGGGGAATAAGGGTTGCTGACCGGAAAGAAGATAATCGACTGTGACGTTATAAAACTCAGCTATCTTTTTTAAAACAACAGGGCCGGGCAAGGACTGGCCATTGACGTAATCCCATAGAGTGACCGGACTTACTATGTTATCGAGCTGATTAGCTACTTTTGATAATGGCGTCTTGTCTACTAATGCCTTAAACCGCTGCCCGAATTCTTTTTTTAAAACCTCATCAACTGGACGCTTTCCCCTCATGCCGCAATATAAATTTTTCATTGTTTCCCCCGCAAGCAAAATTAAGTGAGATTAAGGAAAAAGGCGTTTTTATCGTTTAAAACAATAAAAAGCCCCGAAAACCACCTGTTTTAAGCAAAAATCCGGTTTTGTATTTCTGTTTTAAACAGAGCATCATACACCCGTCATGGTTGAAAGAACGCAAAGCCCAAAACTGAAAATTGAGTTGGCCGAACGCCCTTTGCCGGGAGTTTCGGTCATTACGCGGCCAGGGTGCGTGAGTGCTTACCCCACTTTCAGCCATGACAACCTGGCCGCTTTTGCATTTAATCAGGGGCGGTGTCCCGTAAAAGAAATCGGAGCAATCCATGGCAGACGGGTGAAAATACTCCGAGCCACCCCTGCCCCATTTAAATTTTTCCATGTCTCTGTTTTACCGCTTCAGGAAGTGCCCAGTAAATTCAATTCGTCACGTCTTTTTGCCTTTTATTTTTGCCCGGCAAAGCATTTGTTTTTTCGATACGTGACATATCAAAAGTCAAAGAATGAACGGAGGGGAAATGATTGAACTGAAAGGGGGTGAGGATATGAGCTATTCGATTTATTCGACATGCGGGGCTTGCGGAAAGGCCAAAGGCTGCACGGATAAAAGACTGCTTGAAAGCGCGCTATCCGGGATCCACAGCATGGGCCAGTCATCCGATGGTGCTTTCGGCCATCTGGGGTACGGCACTATCGCGCTTCAGTGTGGCGCACTGGAACCGATTAAACCGGCGGCTGCGCCATCTGCTGAAGACACGGCAAGGACTTAAAAGGATCACGGCGATACCGGCCAGGCCCAGCGCTAAAAGCGGTATGACAGCCCGGACAGACGGGCACTAAAAAATTCAGAGGGGCGAGGGTACATCATGCAAAGCGGGGTTGCAGGTTGGCACAGCTAAAGAACTCGGAGGGCAGCGTAAGGCACCTTCAGAGGATTTTCTTTTACGGGGACGAAGCCCGTGAGCAATCCCGCGTAAATTCATTTCTCGATTATCTCAGCAAGCATAACAACCCGCACACCGGAAACACCTACGAACTCGGAGCCCGCAGCCTTTACAGGTACATATCGGGCGAACAGCATTTCCCGGTGGACCTGCTTAACGCCCTGGCCGATTGGTCCGGGGACGCGGAGCTGATGGCCGCGTACAATCTGCGGCCCGCCGGGGACGGCCTGAATCACCTGAAGGCGAAGCGGGAAAATATGGATCGGGAAATTGCGGAACTCCTTGCCCGCAGGGAAATGATAGACGCGCAAATAACCGGCGCGGAAGCAATGCCGAAAAAGAAGGGAAAAAAGTGACACTAGACCAAAAAATCAACTAGATGTTAAGGGACGCGGGGATACCGGAGAGCGAAAAAGGCAACATCGAGGCATTCCTTACGGGCGTTGCCATGGGGCGCATATATGAGAAAGAGCTTACACCAATACTCATAAGCAACCCAAACAAAGTTGTGCTCTTCCTGGAAACGAAAAAAGCGGAGATGAAAGCGGCAATCCCGCAGGATGGGGTGAATTAAATGGCATCCAAAAACTATCCCATGGGCGTGGACCTGATAGCGGAGGGTAAATGCCCCAGGGGCGAAATAAGCGAGATGTCATGCATTTTCTGCATGCAGGGGCATATGGCGGAGTGCCACTATCCGGAGCTTTGCAGGGACGCGCAATGCAATCATCACAAGGTTATGGCACAACTTGAACAGGACCATTACAGGATTCTGGAAGAGCAAGGAAAGGAGAGGCACGGTGCTTAAGGCGGGGGACAAAATAATCATTTACCGGGACACGGAAACGCAAACGGACCCGGAGGGCGAGGCGGTACTGCTGGAACGCGAGATCCGCATAAATGAAAACAGGATACGCAAACAAACGGGCTGTGAATACTGGTTTGTGCAGTTCACGGGGGACCATATGGTTGCCACGCGGGCCATCCGCGCGCGCAAAAGCAGGGAGGCTAAACAGGCGGCAAAAGATACAAAAGAACAGAGCGGGGTGGCAGCTTGAACAAGGTAGAAAAACGTCAGTTGACGGGCATTATAGCCGTGGCCTTTTGCGCCCTGATGGCTGTGCTTGGAATATCGGAAAGCGATCTGCTAGCCGCGGCCGGGTGGATAATCGCGGCCCTACCCTTTTTTGTTATCTATTTCGTCCTGCCGGACATGGATAAAAGGCCGGGGTGCTGCGCTTCCAACGTAATGCCTAAGGTCTCATGGATTTGCAAGGGATGCAGGTTTGCCCCGGAGGGGAAGCGCTGATGTCATATTCCAGCTTTTGGGAATTCATGCGGCCATTATGGCCGGCGTTTGTGCTCTGTGGAGTGGCGTGCTTTGTTACGGCCAGGGAGATGTTGAAAGGCATGGGGGTGATACGGTAATGCCTCGGAATATGTCCTTTTCGCTTACCACTGAGCAGGTGCGCAATAAAACAAAAACCGTAACCAGGCGTGACGGATGGTGGTTCTTGAAACCCGGCGATATCGTGAACGCATGTGAAAAGTGCATGGGCCTAAAAAAGGGGCAGCGGGTAAAGCGGATTTGTCAAATACGCATAAAAAGCACAAGCGCTCAGCCTTTGCATCTTATCAATGAAGAGGACGTTACCTTAGAGGGGTTCCCGTATTGGGGGGCAGCTCAGTTTGTCAGGTTTTTCGTAAAAACACACCCAGGGGTCAGCCTATACAAGTTGCTGAACCGGATCGAGTTTGAATACATCTAAGCCCGATAGGCGTGACGAGCTGATTCAAGAGGCGAGGGGATTGCTATCCAAACTAGACGCGGGCGAGATAAAGGAAGCGGAGTTTTTAAGCCGGATGGCTGAGATAGAGCGGGAAGAAAAAGAAATAGCAAGGGGGAATCGCGGAGATGCAGGGACTGTTCACAGAGCAAACAATAACAGATGGCGCACAAGGGCCGATCTTGACCTGTGAGATAGAAACACTGGTTGAAGGCCGGAATTATGAGATTAACGTGCGCTGGGGTGACGGGGCGCGGCAGACGCGGCGGGGCAGGCTTACGGGCATCTGGAAAAGCCGTTGCGGGATGCATGAAAAAGGCGCGTTCGCATTTCAGGACCTTGCGCCCATGGGCGGGATACTCACGCTGAGACGTAAACACATAACGGGCGTTAAAGAGATAAGGCTTTAGAAAGGGGCATTGTCTCTTTATTTCAATAGTCTGGAGGTCAAGATGAAAAGGATTGTAATTTTGCAAAGGGGCTGGGTTTTTGTCGGGGATTTTGAGCAGAAAGGATCTTACTGCACTCTCAAAAATGCCGCAGTTGTCAGGAGATGGGGTACGACACGGGGTCTGGGCGAATTGGCGCAAAGGGGACCGCTTCAGCATACGGTTTTGGATCCTTCTCCGGATATCCGTTTCCATGAACTGACCGCAATTGCGACCATCGACTGCGTGGAGGAAGCATGGAAGAGCGCCAGCAATTAATGATAGGAGATGAGTCGCAATCCACGGGCAGTTCGTCCGGGTCCGGGGACGGGTACGGGTACGGGGATGGGTACGGGGACGGGGATTAAAAAACTTTACTTATCTGAAATTTTGGCGGGCGGGATTGTTTCCCCGCCCGCCGGTTTAAAAGAGATACCAATTAAATAGAGAAAGCGGGGCGCGGGAATTGAGAGGGCAATTTGAAGGACTCATAATAGACAACTTTGCTGGTGGGGGCGGAGCGTCCACCGGAATAGAACAGGCCTTAAACAGGCCTATTGATATCGCCATTAATCATGACCCTGTGGCTATCGCCATGCACAAGGTCAATCATCCTGCTACTAAACACCTGTGCGAAAGCGTTTGGGATGTGGACCCGGTGAAGGAATGCGCCGGGCCTGTATTGCTCGCCTGGTTCTCGCCGGACTGCAAGCACTTTTCCAAGGCCAAGGGCGGCAAGCCGGTTGAAAAGAATATCCGGGGGCTTGCGTGGGTAGTTATGCGCTGGGCCTCGATGCCCAAGCCGCAGCGGCCAAAAGTCATAATGCTCGAAAACGTGGAAGAGTTTATGACCTGGGGGCCGCTGATCGAGAAAAACGGCAGTATGTACCCGGACCCGGCAAAGGCTGGACAGACGTTCAAGGCCTTCCTTCGAAGGTTCGAAAAGCACGGCTACAAAGTGGAGTATCGGCAGCTCCGGGCTTGTGATTACGGAGCGCCTACCATCAGGAAGCGCCTTTTCCTGATCGCCCGCTGCGACGGCTTCCCCATTGTGTGGCCAGAGCCCACGCACGGAGATCCTAAAAGCGAGGCGGTAAAGTCCGGAAGGCTTTTACCATGGCGCACAGCTGCGGAGTGCATAGACTGGAGCATCCCGGCCCCGTCCATTTTCGAACGTCAACGCCCTTTGGCTGAGGCCACGCAGCGGCGCATTGCCAAGGGCATTATGCGATACGTGATCGATGCAGAGGATCCGTTCATTGTCACTTACTACGGGCCGCGCCCCGGGGAAGAATTCCGGGGGCAGCCGCTGAATGAACCGCTGAGAACACAGACCACGGAAAACCGGCATGCGCTTGTAGTGCCTTATTTAGTCGGGGTAGGCGGTCGCGCTGGGCAAAGCCGCCCAAGAGGCATTAAAGAGGCGTTTGGGACTGGGACTTCCAAAGCGGATGTAGCCATTGTAATACCGCACTTAATGGTGAACACATCCGGGCACTCGGGATCGAAAGCGAATAAGCCAATTCCGACCTTAACGACTGGCAACCATGAATATCTTGTTTCCGCTTTTCTTTCCAGCGCCGCTCATTCAAAAACAACTGGCCGCGGTAAATATGTTTACCATCCAAAAGAGCCTGTAAGAACTCTCACAGGATCAGCCTATAAAGTCCTTGGATCCAGCCATCTTGTAAAACTCAAGGGCACCAATATCGGCCAGGACGTGCGCTGGCCACTTCAAACAATTACAGCGGGCGGTTTGCATTTCGGAGAAGTCCGGGTGTTCCTGCTGCAATATCACGGTTGTAGTGAATCCCATGACATGAGGAAGCCCATTAATACAATCGAAACAAAGGACCGTTTCGGCCTGGTCACCGTGCACGGGGAAGAATACCGGATAGCGGATATCGGTCTCCGGATGTTGACGCCCAGAGAGCTTTTCAGGGCCCAGGGATTTCCGGACAGCTACGTCATCGAGGAAGGATGTTTCACAGAGGACTTTTTCGGTTCCAAAGAGATCGCCCGTAAGCCTATCAGCAAAACCGAGCAGGTAGCTAAATGCGGCAACTCCGTTTGTCCTGCCATGGTAAAGGCGCTTGTAAGCGCGAATGTAGTTGATGTTAGAAAGACGGCCCAAGCGTGACCGACAACTTCGCCCGTGTAAAAGCCGCGCTGGACCTGAAAACCGTCATAGTAAATGAAACAGGTCTGGAATGGGGACGGCA
This sequence comes from Nitrospirota bacterium, assembly GCA_021813405.1. Lineage (GTDB taxonomy): Bacteria > Nitrospirota > Thermodesulfovibrionia > Thermodesulfovibrionales > JdFR-88 > JAKAKS01. The sequence continues at coordinate 89,428 of JAKAKS010000006.1, read as the reverse complement.
TCATCTTAAGGAATGCCCTTTCTGCGGACACCAGGACTGTTTCAGCCTGGTAGACGAGCGGGGTTACAAATGCTTTTCCTGTGATGCGCACGGGGACGTTTTCACCTTTTACCAGAAATACAAAAATCTGGACTTGGGCGAGGCGCTTAAATACGGAGCTGACGTTGCCGGCATCGAGATAGATGAGGCAAAGCCCAAAAAGGAACGGGCAGAGACCGGCAATGAAAAAATATTCCGGCTTGCGGCCGAGCACTATCACCGGGCCATGGCGGCGGAAGGATCGGCCGGGGCTGAATGGTTTCTTAAACAGCGCGGCCACACCCGCGCAACCATGGAAAAGATGCGGGCCGGATGGGTGACAAATGGCCTGTTAAAGTTCCTGAAAGGGCAGGGGCTTACCGATGCGGACGTGATAGCAACCGGCCTGGCCGTGGATAAGGACAAACAGGACAAGCCCATCGAGCCGAAAGACTATTACTGGAAGGGGGCAGTATTCCCCGTTATCGACCATGCCGGAAAGGTGATTAGCTTCACCTGGAAGGACCCGGAAAAGAAAATCCCCGGCCTTACAATACGCGGGACGCAAAAGGCTTTTTTTATCAATTACGCGGCCCTGGGGCGCACGAACGAGCAGATCATAGTTGAGGGGGAGAATGATGTTGCCAGCCTCTTCGATATCGGCATAGAGAACGTATGCGGCACCGCGGGGAGTCCCGGCAAGGACCAACCCAAGCTCATAAGGAATTTTTGTTCCGGCAAAACCGTCTATTTATGGTTCGACAAAGACCATCAGAAGAAACCGTTCGACCCCAACAAGCTGGATGGCGAGGGCGGCGCGCATCACATCCGCTTCCTTTACAGGGCGCTTGCAGATGCTGAGATGCAGGTAAGGATAATCGTCCACCCGGATGTTGACGGCCGGCAGGACAAGGATCCCGATGATTATATTCAGGGCCTTTTAAAATCCGGCAAATCGGTTTCCTCCGCGCGCAACACCGTACGGGATTTAATTTCAAACGCGCAGGAGCCGCTTCACTGGGAGCTGGAGCAGTTGCGGCTTATTCCGGACGTGAAACAACGCCTCGAGGCATTCAAGCTCCGGAAGCTGGCCTTGGGCATAAACGCCCTCAAATCACAAGCGGACGTTGACGTATACACGGACATTGCGGCCAAGGCGATGGGCATATCCCTGAAGGGCGTGGAGGAACTGGTAAACAACAGTGTGGACCTCTATCAGCACCTTTCGGAGCTGTTCCGCGGGGAGATCAAAAAGGCGGACCCGTATGTACTGGCCAATTACATCCATAAATGGTTTCTGAACGCCAATGCCCGCTTTTTCAAAACCAGCGACGCCCGCGTGTGGCTTTTCTATCAGCGCAAGATTTACGAGATCGGGAACAACCTGGAATTCAACACGCTGATGTACAAGCTTACCCGCCTGGCAGCCATCGAGAAACCGGGCACTACGGTATGGTACTACCTGCAGCAGATATGCAACGCCACTGGCGAGCCGGTGGACATGATGAGCTGGATGCACACGAACCGGGAACGGGACGTTATTTTCATCAACCTAAACAGCGCCCATAACAAGATAGTGCGCATCACCCCCGGCGAAGAGCCAGCCATGATAGACAACGGCACTAACGAAACGGCCGTCCTGCTTTCCTCCAGCGGGCAGATCCGTCAGTTTGAATATATGCAGGAAGAAAATGACAAAGCCGCATGGGCCGCTTTGAAAGAGCTGATAATGGATGTTACCCCGTGTGAAACCCCTCAAAGGTATTTCCTGCTTTGCTGGGCGGCGTCCATCTTCATGATGAATTACCAGGGGGACCGCGCCCTGATGCAGGTCATAGGCGGAAGCGGTACGGGCAAGAGCAAAGTGGCCGAAAGGGTCAGTTATCTGATCTATGGGGAAAATTATGTAGGCAAGGGCTCGGACGCGGCGGATACTCGAGTAGCAACCCATAACCCTCTTGTCTTCAATGACAACCTGGAAAACCGGAACCTCACTCTGGCCAAGGTGGACTTTCTGTTATACATAGCCAATTCTTCACACAGGCCGAAGGCCAAGAGCGGCAGCGATACGGAAGTGATTTACCAGCGCCTTAATTCCTTTGAAATGAGCACTTCAATAGAGCCGTTCCCCGGCAAGTACCCGGAGCTTATCAACCGTACGTGCCCCCTGGTGCTCGATAGCGGCCAGCGCAACGAAGGCTATATGCACGATGAGGTGGTAAGGGCCATCCAGAAAAAGCGGAACATGATGCTTTCCGCCCTATTCAGGCTTTTGGCCCATGAAGTGCTGCCCAACCTCGATAAGCGGCAGGACTGGAGCAAGTACCTTCAGGGCAAGCACGCCGGCCACAATAAGGAGCGCAATAACGAGCATATATGCACCATGCTTGTAATACTTCAGGCCGTGCTCAAGCATATACCGCTGCCCGGCACAAAGACATCGCCCATGATACAGGCAATGGATATCCTGGACCGCTGGATCGCCCGCTGGCAGGAAGAGGCCAAGCAGACGGCCATCGCATCCAATACCCTGCTTACCTTCATGGACGGCCTTTTAAACGAGGTGTGCATGAAAATGAGGGGCAAGGGTGACGGCCTGAAGCTCCAGCCGCATCCGGACTTTAACGATGAGCACGTTTATGTTTATGACGATCCGGAGTACATCCAGACGTTTTACCTTACCGAGCTGAACCCGGAGCCTGACGAATTCGGGGACGAGCTGGACTTTCACAGGTTCGAGGTGATAATCACCGCCAAGGCCCTCTGGACCTTGTTTAACCGTTATTGCAAAAACCAGGGCATGCGGAACCCTTTTGAAAATCCTATAAGCCTAGGGGCCCGCATAGCGAACGATCAGGACGTAATGGAAGACGGCGGCTGGGCATACATAGCCACAAACCCAACGTGGAAGCACTACAAGAAAATCCACGGGGAAAACTACTGGAGGTTCAGCAAGAAAGTAAGGAGGCTGTTTTGATGCCGTATTCAATGCCGTCTAATAAGGCCGCGGAGCGGCTTTCCGATACCGGCCTTGCCTTTGTCTCAACCCGGCCTCGTAAAACCGCCCAGGAGGCGCTTAAGGCTTCGGGAAGGGGGAAAGGTCCGGGACAAACCGGGGGCAGAATGGGCGCGATCAGGGGCCGCATATGCCAGCCGCAAAACCTCCGCGCAAGCGGCAGGCGCAGGCCGTTGGCGGCTGAATTGTGTCAAATGCCCCAACAAGGGGCCGAAATAAAAGAGCTTCGCCCGGCGCAAAATCTCCGCGCAAGCGGAAAGCGCAGGCCGTTGGCGGGGTGTGGTAAAAATACCACAAATGTAAAATTCCATAATCACGTTTCGGCCTTAAAAAACAATAACTTAGCTCTTTTTTTTGTCCTGAAACTGAAATTTAGAACAGCAATTTTTTTGCGAAAAAGGTTCCAACCTTCCCCCAACTACTATAACTATATGATTTTATTAATTATTTTTAATTTATTTTGGGGGAACCTTTGGGGGAACCATGGGGGAAGGTGGGGGAACCATGGGGGAACCTTTTTTTTGAGCTATAAAGGTTCCCCCAAAGCCAAGTATATGATTTTACAACAAAAAATAGTGTTTGGGGGAAGGATAGGCTGGGGGAACCTTAAAAATTGCCGTTCTAAATTTACAGGCCCCGTTTTCACACGGGTTATATAAAGGGTTAAATTGAAAAAACAAGAAAAAGCGTGTAATCACTCAAATTCAGAAGGAGGGCTTTAGGGGTGGCAAGAAATGAGAAAGTAGGGTTCATTCGTAGAAGTCAGGTGAAGCGGGCCATTCAGGACCATATGGACCAAAGGGAGAATCCTCCCTTTGTAATGCTCCGGCTTTCTGCCGGGGCGCTTTCGGAGATGGAAAAATACGGCGAGCTGATAGTCAACCGGATGTGCTGCGCGGCAATCGATGAGAAGACAACGGTAATAAGCGCATCGCACGTCCGGAAGGCCTGCTGTTTTCTTGCGGATCCGAAGGATGTGAAAACCGGAAAGGAAAGGGTGGTGAAATAGTGTTTCAGAAAGGTGAGCTTTTATATGTGGTCTCAAACGGTATGCAATACGCAGGGAAGTTTGATGGCCGGGTTGAGGGGCATGAGGCTTTTTACCTGAAGGACCCATGCTACATGATCGGGGTCCAGAACGGGAAAAAAGTTGATTTTGTTTTCGATAAGCTGAAGCTACCCTTAATCGTGATCATAGGGTCAGCCGTCGCTGGATCCGCTGAAACGGTGAAGGAATGGGCCAGCAAGTACACCCTTGCCGTTTCGGGCCTGCATCTGGCGGACAAGCTTCCGCCAAGCGAGAGGAATTAAAAAACCAAAAGGGCGGGGGAAACTCCGCCTTAAAAAAAGAGGTGAAAATGAAATTCAGAAAAAAGCCGGTTGTCATTGATGCAGTACAGTGGTTTAAAAACGGGGATCATCCAGAAGATGGCAAAGAGCGGTTTACCGAGGGGAAATTTAAAGGCGAGCTTTTAGAGGGGAAGATAGTACGGTATTTTCGCCGCCCTGATATATCAGGCCGCAGAGTATGCGATCAATGCGGGAAAATCATGCACGATCATGGATGGATTGACACCCTTGAAGGCGGGCATATAGTGTGCCCTGGCGATTGGATAATAACCGGGGTAAAGGGTGAACACTATCCTTGCAAGCCTGATATATTCGCGGCCACGTATGAGCCCGTGACGGAATGACACCCGATCAGATTAAAAAGGCGATAGCCCTGGGGAACTGTACGTTCCAGGTTGGCTCCTATAACAAGCGGTTTTGTTCCAACATGCTGAGCGTGGCGCTTAATAAGCCGGATATGGAGCTTACAGAGAAACAGGCGGCGAATCTGGAACGAATGTTCCATATGTACAGGAGGCAGATAAAGGACCATGAAAAAATATGCAGCATCTGCGGTCCGGCGTGGCCGGCTGGAACGAAAGGCCGCGAAGCTGAAAAGGAAAGCGGAAAAACTGGAACAGCAGGCAAGGGCGGGAATCCGCCCGCCGACGGCAAAGCAGGCATTAATGGGCATGGCGATAATGGGCAATCTTATCTGCCAGGCATTGAATCTGCCCGAATCTACGGACCGGAATAAGGGGGAATGATGGCAGGAAAAGACATTCTGGGGATTAAGCCGATGGAAGGGTTGGTTAAAGATATTTATGACATTTGCTACACAGTTGATAAGCCCGATTTAAAGAAGCTAAGGCAATCCCTGGAGCCTTTAATGTTGCTCCAGCAAAACGCACTCGCCAGACAAGGGGCAATATATTACGAAGCTTTAGGCCTTGCGCAAGCAAACGCGCGGCTTATAGATGCCAATAAGGCGCTTATGAAAGAAATAAGGCAAGTCTTAAGAGAAATAAGGAAATTACACACCGTCGCTGGACCCCGGCTTAAGACGTGCCGGGGTGACGGCAAAAAGGGGGAATGATGTATACGGAAGAACAGGCTAGGCAAAAATGGTGTCCAATGGTAAGGGTCTGCGACTCTTTACGCGGGACCGGCATTGTTTCGGCTAATGTGGATTTTGATGTAAATGGACGGCGCTTTACCTGCATTGCCTCCGGTTGCATGATGTGGCGTTTTGTCAAAGACGAAAAGGGTTATATGGTAATGAGGCCGACCGGAGAGAAATGGAGTTGCGATTTCTGCGAAGGGACAGGGCTGCACAAAGGCGAACCATGCACGGAATGTGAGGGGGAAGGCAAAGGCGTGAAACACGCCGCCATAGGCTATTGCGGGCTGGCCGGAAATCCCTTAACAGCCGGAAAGTGACACAAAAACTAAGCCAAGGGTTGATGGTACGCATCCCGCTCTGAAGACGGGGGAAAAGGTTAAAACAGATGTCGGGACTTTGTCGGGGCCGGTTTGACATCCCTTTTTCAATGTGCTTTCCTAAGAGCATCAGAATCAATGGGCCTTGCCCCGGGCCCGCCGCGGTGCCGGAATGACGGCCAAAAACAAGGCAAACACGCAAAATAAACCCGGTTTAAAAGCCGGGTTTTTCTTTTTTTTAAGCGGAATCCGTCCTGTAAAATGCCCCTCTTTTTACCCGAAACTCAATGCTTGAACCCAACCTACCCTATTAACCAACTTATATTGTATTGAAGTGACATTTGTCGCATGATTGAGCTTGTATGAGTGAAGCCGAATATAGGGAACGCGCAGGGATGGAGGATGGGGGTGACGGGTTCACCCCCAAACCTTCCGATGAAGAAGTCCAGATTTTTGACCTGCTTTCCCGCATTCCAAGGTCCAAAGGCTATTACCTGAAGCTGTATAAAGGCGCTCCGAATGAGCGGCGATTCATGCTTCAGGAGATAGAGAATTACGACTCCTGGGAAACCGATATCGAGACCGAAGTCCGCAAGCTTGTTGAAGCAAATCCCTGGAACCTTGGCCCTCACCAGAAAGACACTCTGCTAAAAGACCGCACCGGCATTTATAGCCTGTTTATCTACCAGAAAGGGCGGGCCGGCCATGTGCCGGGCGAAAAACCGCTAGTCTTTAATTTTGTCTTCGCGCCTGAAGGCCCCGCAGTTGCGGCCCCGGCGGGCAATGACATCCAGGAGTCGCTTAAAGCAGTTACGGGCATGATGACGGCCTTCAAGGAGGCCGGACTGGTAAACACTCAAAACAACGGCGGGCCGGATGTTGCCAAGACAATGGGAGACGCCTTCAGGGCCGGTATAGATGTGATGAAGACGGCCATTCCTGCAAATCCGGGGCAAAGCAACATGGAAAAGCTGCTGGAAAGGCTGCTTGATAAGCTGGATTCCAAGCCCAAAGAGAAAAGCCCGCTGGAAGAGTTGATGGAAAAGAAGCTCTTGGACAGCCTGACACGGGAGCCGGAGAAAAAGGACCTGGTTGATGAAATAACCCGCATCAGGGAATTGGCCAGCGTTATCAATCCGTCCGGCGAGCCGGTTGAAGGCCCTTCCGTGCTGGGCAAAGCCCTTGAACAGTTTATGCCGATGCTGCCGGGCATATTGGCCAAGATAGCGGACCCTATCAACCAGCTTATACTGCTTAAGCGTGAACAGATCGCTTATCAATACAACTCTGGCAAGGCTCCGCAGGCCCCGCAGGCTCCGCAGGTCTCCAGAATCGAGGGAGCGGACGCCCCCGCAGCCGGGACACCCACTTCGCCGGACGCCCCCGCAGCCGCTCCCCTCGCCCCAACGCAGGAGGAAGAGGACGTGAACCTTTTGGCCGCAATGAGCCTTGTCAAGAAACTCAAAAAGATGATAGACGTTGGGGACAGGAACTTTGAAAACGTGCTGGACGGCCTCAAGTTCGCTTTCGGCGGCGAGGTGGTAGACCATTACTGCGACGGCATGATAAAGCGCGAGGACCTGATAGCAGGGCTTCAGCGGTTTGATAAATTTTTCACTCTGGAAGGCCCCGTTGCCTATTGCAATGAGTTCTTTGACTGGGTGGACAAGGAAATAAAAACCTCGGTCTATATCTGCAACCAATGCGGGACCGAGGATGAGCTTACCTTTAACGATTTCATGGGGGACCCGGCTTGCGGCGAGTGCGAGCACGGGATCATGCAATTAAAAAAAGACCCGGCCATTGCGGCCGGTAACGGAAACGGAGGACATTAAGATGGCGGTTGTAGGATTTGTGGCAACGGAGAACGGGAAAAGGGGCGTGCAGACGGGCGCGAATTACGGCTTTCTGGCGGTCAAGAAGATGCCGTCACACTACAACGATGGGGACCCGATTACCGTTTCAGAGGACATGCTGAACGTTGACGGGGATACCCTTGAGCTTATCCACAAGGACCTTGCTTTGGCGGATGGCAGGATAACGCAGTCCGCTTATGACGCATGGAAAAAAGAAAAGGCCGCGGCAAAGGCCGCTGCCGCGAAAATAGAGCCCGGCATATAAAAACATGCTTTCCGGCATGGTTGACATAGGCACCGGCGAATCGGCCATCTGGCGCACTGTACGTCAGATGGCCGATTATGCCAGGGTTGGCGCGCACAGGACGCCGGTTATCGTGACCGCCCAGCGTATTGTAAAAGACTATCCGGACAGGCTGGACCAGGCCAAAGCGCTCTATCGGTGGGTTAAGGGGCACGTAACGTATGTAAACGACCCCAAGGCACTGAACGGCGAGCATTTTGACATGCTTCAGGATCCGGAATTCCTTCTTACCAATATAAACATCTGGGGCAAATGGGCGGGGGACTGCGATTGCGGCGCTACCCTTCTGGCCGCTCTGCTTATGGCCGCGGGCTTTAACGCCGGGTTCCGCGTTATCGGCCCTTCCGGCAACGAGCTGAAACACGTTTACAATCTCATTTTTTACCGGGGGCAGGTTTACCCCATGGACACCATAGAGCCCGATTATGAATTCGGGCAGGAACATACCTACGTGAGGAAAGAAGATGTTTGGCTCTGACCAGCAAAACGAAAGTCTGATAACTGCGGCGGTAAACACCTTTCTTGCGGCGGAGATAGCCAATATCACGGCGCGCTTTACGCAGGTGAAGGCCATCCTGAGCAGCTTCCCCTATACCAGCGCGGAGATAGCGGCGCTTATGGCACGTTATGACGCCCTGGCGCCTATCGTGCAGAGGACGCAGAGCGAAAGCCCCGTGCAGGCGGAGATAGACATCCAGATTTTAAAGCCGGAAATCGATGCGCTATTAGCCGATACGCAGATGTACCTGCAGCAGCAAAAAGACATCGGTGAAACTTATTACACAGGCAAGCCGGGCGCGGGAAACGCCTATCAGCCGAAAAGCGGGTATTACTATCCATCGGGCAGCGGCCCGGATACTCTTTCAAGGGAGCTTAAGCAGTACCCGGTTAAAGGCGTGGCCATTCCCGCCTGGCTTTGGCTTGTTGGCGGCGCGGCGGCATTGTGGCTGATGTCCGGAAAGAAGGCGGAACTGTGAACGCCGCGGCCAACGCTCTGGCGCCAGGGATCAGCTCCGCGGAGGATTTTGCTTTTCATCCTAAACTCACGGTGACCGCGCCCGTAATAAACAAAGTTATACCTAAGTCCGTTGCTTATGATATTTACATTAAGGGGACAGGACTGAATAGTATTTTGATTTTCAGTTTTCAGAACACGGAAGATCTGAAGTCCGTCTTAAGCGGGAAACTTGCCGGAGTGGCACAAATCCTCGGGTTTAATTATCACTATCTGGCGGGCATTTATAAATTTACGGTGAGGCCTTTGAACGGTGCGGATATCGAGGAAATCGCGCAGGACATTATAGGCGTAATGAATCTAAAATACGCCGGTGTTATGGGTTTTGGCGGGCATTTTGAAGTGGCTGATATCGAACCGATGGGCAAACTTTCAACTAATTTAGGCGGAGATTGGACAGTTTACATTCCGTACATAGCCGCTGGAGTGATTGCACTTATCCTTCTGAGGAAGCTATGAGTGAAATGAGCGAGACCATTGAAATGAAAAGAGACGCCCAGGGCGTTTACAGGCCTGTCTTTAAAAAGGCGGGCAATAAGGGAAGCGCGGTAACTGCCGGATCACGGCGGACCGCCCCCGTCAGCTTCAAGGACGAAGCGTTTAACGCCCTGGGTGAAATAGCTTTAAAGCACGCCGATAAGGCGTTAAGGAGGCTTTTTAATGTCTAGCGCAAAACAGCAGGCGGCCCTGAAGCAAAGCCAGGCCATCATGAAGCTGACGCCGAAATACCGGGCCAAGGGCATGGGGCTTAAAGAGGCATGGGCAGCGGCCAAAAAGGAGTTTCTTAAAGGCAAGAAAGATTCCGGGCAAGCCGGAATGACTTCCAGAAAAAAGGCGAACCCGAAAAAGGCGGCAAAGAAAAAAACCCCGGCAAAGAAAAAGCCCGCATCGCGGAAACAGGCCAGGAAGAAAAATCCGGGCACTTTGCTTTTACTGGGCAATCCCCGTAAGGGCAGGCGCAATCCCGCGGACTCCATTAAATCCATGGTGGAGATATACGGCCAGGTGCTGGACATATCAGCCGTGAAGGGGCAGGGCGCCCATTATCAGGGCGAGCCGTTTATCCACGAATTCAAAAGAGAGGGGACCAAACTGTACGGCCTTCCCGCGGGCGCGGTGATCACGCTGCCGGATGGCGATTCATACAAGCTGGAAACCAGGACGCTGCTTGCATTAAACAAGAGGAACGATCTGTGGGACCTGTATCAACAGTAAAGAAAACGGCAATGACCGCTAAAACGGCGAAGGCAAAAAAGTTGCTGGTTGAAGGGCTTAAGGCTATTACCGCCGCAAAGAAGGTCATACATTCCGCGCTGGACGATCTGGCGGAGCTGGATGCGATGAAGTAAGCGGCATTTGACATAAGGGCTTAATTCTCAGGGTACGCGAGAGCAAAGGCCGGTTTGGGAGAGATCCCGGACCGGCCTTTTTTATTTGGTCCGTGAAAGGAGGGTTGAGAGAGTTGGCGATTTTGAAAGCCGGACATTTCGGGAGTAAAGAGCCGTTCATGAAGAACCCGCGCGGCAAAAAGGCCGGGCGCAAGCGGAACGGCGTTAAACGGAAAAGAAAAAACGTACAAACGAAAGGAGGTGTCAGTTCAATGGCACACACCAAGACGAAAAGGAAACGCAATCCGGAGAGCAAATCTGCCCGGAGAGCGGCCGCCAAGCGCGGCTGGGCGCACAGGAAGAGCAATCCCCACGGCAGGAGGCACAAAAGGAATAACCGCAGGAGCAATCCCATTCTGCTGGGCATGACCCCCATGCAGATAGCAATGGGGCTTATAGGCGGCGGGCTTACCGCTGTTGTACCTACGTTCCTGAAGGCGGACACAGTGGAAAAGAAGTATCTGTACTCCGGCCTTACTGCGGTTGGCGGCTACTTTGTGGCCAACAAGATCCGCAGAGGCACCGGCGCGGCCTTCGCGCTGGGCAGCGTGGTAGTGATCGGCGTGGACGCGCTGAGGCAGTACGTCCTTAAAAAGGCCGTGATAGCGGCAGCTACCCCGCAGGGCATTGTTCCGATCGCAGTGCCCCAGGGCACGCACCTGAAGGCCCTTGCCGCGCCTGGCGTGATGCAAGCCCCGGTAGCCAGCAGGCCACTGGGCGCGTACCTGGACGAGAGCGACGTGACGTTTGGCGGCGGTATCAACCAATAACCACAACCCCGGGCACCGCATACCGGACCGGGAAGAGAAAAGGTAAACAAAGATGTTACTGAAACACGTTTCGGCATACAAGCCGCTTACCATAAGGGACCTGGTAAGAGAGATAGACGAAAATCCCGGGATCATGGACGTAAAAGGGATGAAAGACTTCGACCCGAAAAGCTGGGAGATCATTTTCCAGCCGATATATGACAGGGTGCAGTACCCGGCGGCCGGTACCACCGCCATTTCCTTCTTCGCCAAACAGCTCGGAGCCAGCGATACACTGAACACCAGCGGCACTTCCGGCACCAGGCAGAAAAACCTGAGGGACACCAACCTGCAGCAGCCCAACCAGCTGAGCGACCAGGCTTTCCTGTGTATGGGCTGGCAGATAGGCTACCTGCCCTTGAGCACCGGCATTGCCGCAACCTCCATGCTGAATTACCAGGACGATATGGCGAAGATAGCCGGCGGGTCCTCCCTTACGGTGAAATTCATCAATAAGGAATACGGCAACGATTTCCTGATGAATGTCCCTTCCCCGTTTTCTCAGAAAGGGTCCATGGCTGTTGCCATGTACGGACAGACCGCCGCCACGGAGCACGTGATAGGAGGCCCTGGCGGATACGGCGAGGGCAAACTCACGTCCAGCAGGCCTATGGACCCGCCTTACCTGATAGGCATGGGCGTAGGCTTCTACGCCAACGTGACTTGTGACGGCACGGCGCTTTCCAGCAGCAATCCGATGGACCTTTTCTTCCAGTTCCTCGGGTACAGGATAAGGCCGAAACAGTAGTTGTTTTCATGGCGGGGGGCGGCAACGCCCTCCGCTGCATAAAAAAGATAATGCCCCTACCAAAGGGGAGGAGGTTACAACCTATGTCGTGGAAAATGCCTTTCTGGTATAACTTCAATGCCCTGCCTTTGGCCGCTGGAACGGCAAACGCGGCGCCTACGGCAAGCGTTTTCAGTTCTATTCCATTGACATCACAGCCTGACGCGGATTTTGAGGCGTTAAGGCTTGCGTATACGAACACGGACCCCCGTGTTTACCTTAACTTCAAGGATTCCACGGGAAAAACCTTCAATGACGATCCCGGCCTGGACGCAAGGCTTTACTGCGGACAGCTCCTGAATTTAGGGGCGGGCGGGAATGCGCTTATCCTTAAAAATCTGGCGAAGCCGATACCGATACCGGCCAACACATCCTTTACCGCGAAGATGGCGGATTTTTCCGGCGCTCAGAATAACGTGCGCTTGTGCATGCACGGAGTAAAGGACATGCCAGGCGTGCCCCCGTGGGTAATGAGAGGCCGCAAATACAAAGAAGGCGGAGAACAGCACTGGACGGTGCCCGCCTATTCCCTGGGCATCGCGGCCAATGGCAACGCACAGCCCTCAATCGCCGCCCCGGCGCGAAGGGACCTTTTCATTACAAAGATACTGGCGATAAGGACCGGCGCGGCAACTATCGAGATGAACGCGGGCGGGTCCGGAATGGACCTCCAGAACAGCCCTATTCATCTGGACAATCTGACGGGCAATATCGCGGGCTACAACCAGCTTTTACAGCCCATATACATACCGGCGCTTTCCTCATTTTGGATGAACATAGTGGACCTTTCCGGGGCCACCAATAACGTAACGCTCCACTTTGAGGGCGTGATGAAGGAGTTTTAATGGCGGCGCAAAAAGACACAGATATTGATGTGCTTTTACGCATCGAAAACCTTTTGCGTTATCACCTGAAGCCGCCCTTCGCGCGGGACTTCGATGTTTTTGCGGGGATACAGATAGCCGCTACTGGCGGCGGGGACCTGACGGTTGTTTCTTTTCAGGTGCCCAAGGGAGTAAAAGGCGTGCTGAAAGCCGTGGGGCAGGATGCGGACCAGCCGAATGTTTTTGTAGGCAACTCCACCTGGAAAGTGGAAATTGACGGGTCCGCTCAAACCGGCTGGGGCGGGGTGAACACCCAGGTTGGCACGGTGGAAAACCCGGAGGATGTTGTTATACCGGTGAGCGAAAACCAGACCATAAAACTGACATGCTCATTGACGGATGCGGCCAATATCTCTTTACCCGTAAACGTTTATGGGCGGTTGAAGGGCTATTACTGGCCGGTAAGTGTGGGGGTTAATCAATGAGCATAAAATACATAGCTCCGGTAGGCGGGGGGGCTGTTCTGGCACAAGCGCGCATTCCTGGGGTAAGGACCTTACAGAACCTGCAAAACGTGCTTGCCGCTACTGTTACCACTCTTGGCATCGCCGGTACATACACAAGCGATGGGATAACCTGCACGCGCTTTGGCAGGCTTGTGGGCTTCGTCTATGCGGACCAGGCGGGCGATCTGTACATCGAACAATCGGCGGATGGGACAAACTGGTACGTGTCCGCGCATGTCGCGGTTGCGGCCGGCACTAACAATATAACGTTCAGCGAGGAAGTTGTGGCGCCGCTTTGCCGCGCGCGCTACGTGAACGGGGCATCGGCCCAGGGGACATTCCAGCTGGTAATGAACGGGAGGGCCATATAATGAGCGCTTTTGATATTTTTCCTTACTGGAACGAACAGGGCGGGCTTTCCGGCCTGGAAGGCGTTATGGGAACGGTGGAGATGGGGCCCGGCGGCAGGATAGGGTTTGCCGATACGTTCGGTAATTTCTATTATTTCACAAGCCCCTCAAACGAAGCGCGGTTCAGCCAGGCTGTTGGGCAAAAAGTGGAAGTGGCGGAGGACGCCATCAGCCGGACGGACCCGCGCATGCCTGTTGCCGGGCAGCTCCCCTGGACGTTGCCCGGCGTTGGCGCGCCTTCCTCCGGCAATCACAAATGGAGGAATATAGACCTTTTTGCGGGGATAGGCCTTGCATCCCTGCTTTTCGGGCCGGACCTGCTGAGCGGCATATTCGGCGGCGGCAAAAAAACGGGCGGGCGGAAAAAGTCCGCATACGTTGCGCCCTCAAACAACGGAGGCAATAATGCGATTCTCGCGTGATATTTTTGCGGGCCTTTCCGGCCTTGAGGGTATAACGGGAACGGTTGTGCAGGGGAGCAACGGGACGCTTCAGCTTAAGGACAATGCCGGCAACCTGTACAACTGGAATTCCAGGATGTTCAATATGGCACCAGGGGAACAAGTGACCGCGGCTGAGGACTCGGTAACACCGGTACCTGGCGCCACTGCCACACCTGTTTCACTGGTGCCGTCTTCCGGCGCCCCGTCCGGGGCGGTCCCTGCATCTGCCTCATCCATTCCCGCGTATTCGGGCACAATGAATCCGTGGGAAAAAGACATCCTAACTGAAGTACAGAACGAAAACCCGTTCTATGCGTATCTGAGTAAGTATTACCCCGGGTGGGAAGATTACGGTTATGCTCCCCATCATGTAACAGGCCCGTTCAGGGGCGTGTCTTTAAGCATTGGACATGGCCCTGTGCTGCGCCCCGGGCAAAGTCCGTGGCTGGGCCTTTCCGGAGTTGAGGACGATATAAAGGGCTTTTACGCGGAGCACAGCAACGTTATAAAGATAGGCGCGGCCCTGCTTGGCGCGGCCCTGTTGTTTCAATGGCTTCCCGGCAAGAGGCGGTAAATGGATTTTTTTGCCGGCATGCCGGGCGATCCGCTTCAGTACGGCGATGAAGGGCTTGAAGGGTTTTTCAGCTCTATAGGCCACTTCTTTTCCAACGTGGGGAAAGCCGTGGGGCAAGCTGGCCACGATGTCATAAAGGCCGTGGGGCGTTCTAAAGTCGGGGACGTTGTGGCGCCGCTGATCACTCACCCGGACAGGATACTGCCCACGCTGGCCACGTTTGCCAGCACTACCCTTATGACGGGCAACCCGATAGCCGGGGCCATCGCTGCAGGAGCTCGGGAGTATATGGGCGGCAATCAGATATTCGGTGGATCCACCATGCTTGCATCGGCGGCGGGGTCAGCCGGGTTTTCAGCGTTCAATCCAACATTCGCGCAATCGGCACAGATGTATGCCAACCCGCTGGACAGCATCTATAACGGCGCGCAATCGCTTTTCAGCCCTGGAGGGGCGGCTATCCCCGGGGCATCTCCATCAGGCGGCTTTCTTTCCACCATAGAGGCGGACGCAAAGAAGCTTTTGCCCTCTGCCCTTCCGCTTTTAATGGGCGGCGGATCGGCGGGCCTGGATACATCGGGCACCGGAGCACCCAGCCCGATCCCCTATGTTTCCGGCGGCGGCGGTTACGGCATGCCCGTAGCGGATACGTCTTCAACGGACACAACCGGCGCAGACGGACCCGCAAGTCCGGCACAGGCTTCAGCGCAGATGCCAACTGAAACGGGCGGTTTAAGCAATAAGCAGATAGCCCTGATATTCGCGGCAGGGTTTGGCGGTTTGCTGTTGCTCACAAAAACAAAAAGTAAGGCGCTTTCCAAGAGATGAACTCCATTCAGGAAATAGCCAAAAACAACGCCGCCCGCTTCGATGTGCCGGTGACGTGGGTGCTGGCCATCATCCAGACGGAAAGCTCTTTTAATCCCAACGCCATGAACCCGCGCGATCCGTCTTACGGGCTCATGGGCATAAAGCTGTCCACGGCGCGGGAGATAGAGCCTGCCATAACGGCCCAGGAGCTGATGCAGCCCGCAAAGAACATCGAGATAGGTACTATCTACCTCCGCAAGCTCCGGGGACAGTACGGCGATCTTGAGGACGTATTTGCGGCATACAAGGGCGGGCATCCCTGGGCGGCATCGTCAGACCAGGCAAAAGAGAATGTCACAAAGGCGATAGTGGCCGAAAGGCAATGGGCTTTGAAACTGGGGCTTCCGCAGTACGCGGGGGCCGCGCCGGCATCCGGCGGATTCATCAAAAAATACTGGCCGCTGTTGGCGGTTGCCGGGCTAGTGGCGTTAATACGGGAGTGAAAGGATTTCTTAAATGGATATGGGAAGCGCGGGAAGCGGAGCTGGCGGCGGGTTGCTTATGTCTTTAGTGGCGTGGTTTGGGCTTACCCGGCTTTTTGTTTCCAAGGAAACCTGCACGGCATGCAAAGAGGGCAGGGCGGAGGCTCAGAAACTGCGCGATGAACACCTTGAACGCATAGAAACTAAATTAGACAGAGTATTGGAGAAATTAATATGAGAAGCGTTTCTGCTGATACAACCTTACAGCCAACGGACGGCACGCTTGAGGTGGACTGTTCGGGCGGCGATATCACGATAACTCTGCAAAGCTGGACACAGTACGCGCTTTACTCGGAGGCTGCGATAGTCCGCACGGACCGCAGCATAAACAAGCTTACCATCGTGCCGTTCGCGGGCGAATACATAGAGTGGCAGACACAAATGGGCGTCCCGCCGGATCAGTACAATAAATCAGTTTATTTTCTCCAGTGCATCCCCGGCGGATGGCGGAACCCAAGGGGGAAGTCACCCATAAATCTTTATCCGGAGGTAAATTCGCTATGAAAATAAAATTCCCCTTAATTATGGTAGTGGCGTTTTTTGCCCTTTGCTCGCTTACATACGCGCTCACCAGGCCCTACGTGGATAGCCAGGGCGTGATGCACTTTCCCAACGGAGCGGATTACAACGGCCCGACATCTTTTGATGACATTAAGACAAAAGGCCCCTGGCTGGACGTGCGTGCTTTTGGCGTTGTAGACGACCCCACGGACATTAACAATGCCACCAACACCACGGACTTTCAGGCCGCGATAGATAATGCGATTGCATTACAGGAGCCTCTTATTTGTCCTACCGGCACATACCATATTACGCAGCCGTTGCGCGGCTTCCAGTTTGCAGGAGGGGCATTCACCCCGTTCACATCCTTTACGCTGGAAGGCATGAAGATGCCCGCTGAATCCTCTAGCGCAATCGGAAACACCTGCGACATAGAGGCGGACTTTTCAAATGCGCCCGCGCTGATTGTGCAGGGCGCTCGGTCTGTGATGATAAAAAATGTGCGTATTCACGGGCAGAATGATTTTTCCGGATCATGGTCTGACGCATTACTGATGGGACCTGCCAGCGGGTACGTGATTAACGGGGCCAGAGATTCGCGCTATTCGCCGTATACCGGCATAGCGATAGACCCGTTTTACACATCCCTGCCCTCCGACGGGGGTTATCCCGGCTTGTCACAGTATTATGTTGCGTCCGCAGTGGGCAGCAGCCATATTGAGATCGACAACGTGATGGTGCAGGGGTTTGTTGCCGGAATTGGCATTCAAACAGGCGGATACCTGGGCAACGGCGCGGAAATGGTCTTGAATAACGACTTCCTGGAATATAACAAGGTTGGCTTGGCCATGACCAGCACGCAAAGCCGAAACATTTTTTGGTATGGAGGTAACATCGGTTATGCGTGGGCGGGGATAGACGGCCTTTTGTACGGAGCGCAGCAGGGGGAGTTACCCCATATATCCGGAATAGGAATGGGGCAGGCCAAATATCTGCTTGACGTTTATGACCGGGGCGGTAGTAGCAACGAGATAAACGGGCTTCACGCTGAAACCTTTGGCAGTATAGGATTTTTAGGCACATCGGCATCGACATCCCGTGACCCCTTTATAATCAACGGCGGCGAACTGACTTTCTACATGCCTGTTTCTGGGGCCGTCCCGGATTTTCAGCTTCTTACGTATTCGCCGTTTGAATGCGACGGATGCAATATTTCAGAGGCTTTTGGGGCGGGCGGCGCAGGCGGCGGAGTAAACACATTCCCGTTACGTTTTGCAACGGCCAACCAGGAAGATGTTGCGCCAATAACATTTAAAGATTCGTATTTTACGGCATATGAGAATGGGTTTGCTCTGGCCCCGCTAAACGGCCAGTCGGCTCAAGTGACACAGGGAAATAACTTCTTCTTTGAGAATAATACGCTTGGCGATGGGGGTAGCAGCGGGCCGTCCGGTGGATCTGCAGTTTTCAGCGATAAGATGATAATGACCTCAGATACCAACCTGAACAAAGCGCTCGTCCCCTATGGAGCAACGGCGATGTTTCAGGACGGCACAGGGGATCTTTATCATGTGGATGCAAAGCAGAATTATGCACTATTAAACGCCGCCGCGCCTGTAACCATATCCGGAGGAACAGCCACTTTTTCAGTGGCCGATGCCAACACCGTGGAAGCGGGGGATATGGTATATGTTTACAATGCCGTCAGTGCTTACGAAGGGCCGGGCGGCGCATCGTTTACCGATAACGTCACATGCCTTGGCGTGGTCAATGGAGTGTCCGGAAATACCGTGACCGCTTTCGGCGTACCGCAGGACTTTCCCGCAGGCACATACGATTTATACGCGCACCATTGGGGCCGCTGGCATGCGGCAAGTACAGGAACATTAACAGGCAACAGTACGTCTATTACAAGCGTAACAAATGCTACCGCGTGGGCCGTGGGCGACCATATTGCAGGCGCAGGCATCCCGGCGGGCGCATACATTACGGCGATCAGCGGCACTACGTTTACCATTAGCGATCCGGCCACAACCGGCGGGTCTGCGGTGCGGCTTTATGACGCCAATATTTTCACGTATTCGCCCGGCGGCGGTTCCAGCACACCCACGGTAACCTCGTACATAGCCAACGCAACGGTGCCGGATTCGGCCCTGGAGCGCGGCTTTGTGGATAACACGGGTGCCACTTCCAATATCACCCTTACGCTTCCGGCCTGTACGTCCACTGTGGATTCCGGCGTGTTTTACGTGACCGTGGCAGACACCATCACGATTGCGCCCAACGGCACTGACCAAGTGGCCGTGGGCGGTCTGAACTGCACGGCCGGGCATTCAGTAACCAGTGACACCAACATAGGCACGTTTGTAGGCCTCAGTTGCCTGGCATCGGGCAAGTGGTATCTCACCGGCATAAACGGTGGCTGGACATGCAACTAGAACGCAAGCTGACCCTGAAAGGCCTGATGTGCCTGATTGCGCTGGCCTATCTCCTGATCGGCATTGTGTGGGTATCGCTTGCTCATGCGGCCACGGGCGATATCCTCTCCGTGACGGTCATAAACACAACGGCGGCGGCGGATGTTACCTCCGCCTGCAATACGCCTGCGGCTTGTGACGGATGGGTAGCCGAGGTGGTGGTAAACGGCGTGGCCTCCGGAGGCACGTACAGCTTGGGCATGGGGACGCATAATAATCCGGCCAATGCAAAAATAGTTTGCACGGCCACGTCTTCGGGATACGATGCGGGCGGCAACCCCACAACCATTAACCGCACGCTGTACGGCACAAAGATTCTGCGGAAGGTCTACAACTCCGGCTATACAACGCCTTATCCAAACGATGAAACATCGAGCGGGGGCAATCTTTATATCCGGGTTGCGCTCTCCGATGTTGTTTACAGCGCCGATACCGTTTCCTGCAATATTGCGGCAGGGTTTTATAATGATGGTACGCATTCAAGCAATGCGGCCTCCGGCGTTTCGGCGGTGAATGATTCAACGCTTGCATATTCGCAGGCGCGTGTTATCGCAAACTGGAGCTGGCCGGGGTGGACGCGGATAACGGGGCCTTCCTTTACCGTGCGCGCGGTGGCTTTTCAACGGCACGCGCAAAACGGCAAGCCCGTTGCCGCCGTGCTTTTTACGGCCTCAGATCAGCATAGCAACACAGTTACGGCCCTGGTAAACACGCCCACAATCGATCCCGCCATGCAGGACGCGGGCGGAAAGGTTGTGGAGTACGTAGGCACGCTTTCCACCAGCACACTTACGCAGGGCGATTTGATTACCGTGAACTTCAAGGCGTTCCCGTGGGTGGGAGATTCCACGGCCATAATGAATACCGCAGACCGCGTGAACACCCAGCCAACGCCCTTATATGCGCCGGAGTATTTCATAAACGACAAGAGCGGCACTTATGGCACCGGCGCGGTTGTAGTGGACGGCACAAGCGGCAACGATTCCACCTGCCAGGCGGTTGCGGAATCGGCCTTTAACGGCTCTTCCGATGCGGCCACTTTAAACCCATGCCTGACCATCGGGAAAGCCGCAATAGTGCTACGAGCATGGAATGCGGCCAACTCATCGCCTGCAAGGACGGACGAGGCCGGAACAGTGTATGTGAAGTCGGGCACATATAGCTGGATAGGGACATCCACATCCATAGGCGCAAGCTCCGGAACAAACTACGATAAGGCGTGGTCCACCGTTACAACCTTCCCCGGAGTAGCGCAGGCCGCCGTGATAATAAACGGCATTACAGCATCGGGCAACTATTGGGGTACTACGCCCTTGAAAGTCTCCGGTATAACGGTTAATGTTACTTCAGGTTCCCCGGTGGAGATATTCAACGCCAGTGGGAGTTATCTCTGGATTCACAACTGCGCACTTACAATGACCTCCGGCACTACGCTTACATATGGATGGCCTGCGGTATATTGGACAGATAACACAGTAGGTAGCAATGGCACCTGCAACGGCGGCAGTTCCGCGCCTTGCGCGGCAGGGGCTTTTACAAATTACAGCACCACTTCCCCTGCCGTTTTAGTGCGGGGCAATAACCTGACGGGTTTGGGGCAGACAGTAACAGCCTATACTTTTTTGGGCAACTTATTTGCCCCCTCAGTAGCCGATACCAGCTTTGCCGTACAGACTTGGGACAGCGCAAGTAGTGGTTACATGCCTACTGATACACAACCGATATGGGCATTCAATAGACTTTATAACTTTAAAATAACGTCAAATAGCCCAATTGGATTATTTGGTACCCAGTCTTCTCCATTGGGAGCGGCAATTATTCAAAATGTATTTGAATATAACGCATCTGTTTCTACGTCACTGGTGCGCATTGCTGCTGATGGAACGTCAAATTCCCCTGTAAATAATGTAATGCTCTGGAATAATGACTTGGTAGGCCAGCGCATAAACCGCTGTTATAACGACAATGGAAGTACAGCATATCTGCGCACAGGATGGTCTGAGATAGGCCAGCTTTACGAATCTACCGCTGTCAAATCAGATACATTCAGCCCCCCGAATGCGGGACGTGTAGGCAATTGGGCGTGTGAATATGGAGCGGGGAATAGAGATGGCATAGATGGGGAAATCGGCACACCGTCCAATCCGGTGGGGGTAGCAGGGCAGTTCCAGGGTGAGTTTACCGGACTGGACAGTAATTTTATTGCGACCTCTGCCGATGGCACATCGAACACGCAGGCATCCGGAGAGCCGCCTACAAACAATGCCGCCATGCACGCAGTCGGTTGGTTTGGCTTCGTAAACCGGCAGGCGTGGGACGGCACAAGCACCCACAACGGTGACGGGGATTATCACCTGACGTTCGGCTCGCCTTCGGTGGACTTAGTACCGGCAAGCGGCGCGGTGCTGCCGTTCGACATAGACGGCAATACCCGCTTTGATGATGGACACGGCAGCGCAGGGGCTTACGAAAAGAGGCC
Source organism: Nitrospirota bacterium (assembly GCA_021813405.1). Taxonomy (GTDB): domain Bacteria; phylum Nitrospirota; class Thermodesulfovibrionia; order Thermodesulfovibrionales; family JdFR-88; genus JAKAKS01. Next base: position 67,900 of record JAKAKS010000006.1, on the reverse strand, counting down.
AAACACAACGGCGGGGGCGGTGTTTTGAACCACTGTGAACGAAAAAGGAGACAGCGTGAAGAAAAAATCTTCCATTCTTGAATTCGGCAAATCGGTAATAGATGCCGTGGTTACATGCCTGTTTATTTTTTCCCTGGGCATTATCTGGCTATGGCTCATGTCCGGCGTTATGGTGAGCGGGCAGTTTGACACAATGGAGCGGCGCACCTGGTGCATAATCGGAGGCCTGGTTTTCTGGGTGCTTTTGGACCGCCTGGAATTCCGGGGTTTCTCTACAAGGAAAATGCTAAGTGAAAACGCGATTGCTTACGCTATTATCGTTGGCGCTTTTCTACTCGGCTTCTTTTTCGCCTAACGCTAATGCGCTGTCCATAAGATATGATCTCAGCCTCAGACACTGGGGCCAGTTCTATTTTCCGTATCAGGACTGGCATTGGGGCAAGGCCCAGGCCGCGGCTGAAAGCAATCTGAATCCGGATGCCAGGTCCTATTGCGGCGCCGTGGGACTTTTCCAGCTTATGCCGTCCACCGCAAAGGGGTTGAAGGTGAACCCATATGACCCCGAACAGAACATCATGGGCGGGATCCGGTACGACCGGCAGCTATGGAGAATTTGGCGCGGCATCAAGGATCCCGGGGCACGGCATGATTTCACCTTTGCCTCTTACAACGCCGGGCCGGGCTGGATAATCAAGGCCCTCCGGAAAATCCACGGAGCGCAGTCCTGGGCGCCCGTAGGGGCCGCTCTGCCAGCGGTGACGGGGCCAGGCAACGCCAGGCAGACCAACAGCTATATCGCCCATATCAGGGCGTTTTACAAACGATTCACAGGGCAGTAACCGGCGGGGATTCCCCGCTTTTAAAAAAAGGAGGTCTGATGGAACCGGTATCAATCGTAGTGGCAGCTATGGCATTAGTGATGGTTGGAGTGCTTTCCGTTATTTTCGTCAAGCACGTAGAAAATCATAACCCGCAGCATATCGCTGAACTGAAGCAGGCTGCGGCAGATGTAAAAACGGCCGTAACCGATGTCAAGCAGGCCACGGTCCAGGGCGTAAACGATATAAAGCAGGCTGCGGACAAAACGGCCAGCGATATCAAGCAGGCCGCGGCGGACACACAGAAAGGGGTTTAAGGCCATGACGTGGAAGGACATAGGACAAACACTGATAGGGCAGGGGCTTCCGCTTCTGGGCAACGTCCTTTTGCCGGGAGTGGGAGGCACCGCCGGCACACTGGTTGCAAAGGCCCTGGGCTGCACTCCGGATCCCGAGGCCGTCAGCAAGGCCCTTGCAAGCGCGGACCCGGCCACGTATGCCAAATTGAAGGAGCTTGAAGATCAGCATCAGGAAGCGCTTATCAATCTGGGCATAGAAAGCGATAAAGCATACCTGGCCGATGTCCAGAACGCCCGGCAGCGGGAAACGGATATAGTCACAAAGACAGGCAAAAAGGACTGGAATCTTTACTTGCTTGCCTGGACTGTGATAGTGGGCTTTTTTCTGCTTGTCTGGGAAATGACCTTTGCCAGTATACCCTCTGCCAATCTGGGGCCTGTAAATCAGCTTTACGGGGCCATGGCCGTGGGTTTCGGAACTGTGCTGGCTTATTTCTTTGGCAGCTCCAAGGAGTCCTCGGATAAAAACCAGATGCTTTACAATTCCGTGCCGGCGGCTTCATCGAACACCGTGCAGGGGAAATCATAACTTTCCCCGCCCTCACAGCGGGAAACCTCTTGTCAGGGGCCTATACGCGCAGATAGGCGCATCGAGGGCGGAAAACATTGGGTTGGGCGGCAGACCGGACCTCCCCGCCCCAAGGGCCTGGCAGAAATGCCGGGCCCTTTTATTTACTGCCCGTCCCCGCCAAAATGCACTACACCCCAGTCATTGCCGCTCTTGTAGACGGCCGTATTGTCCGGGACCCGCTGTATAAAATAGACGATAAGAAGGAATATCAGAACGGCGAAACCTATTTGCAGAATTAGAGTAATGCCTCTTTCCAGACCATCTCCGCTTTTTTCCTGAGGCTTGGAATCCTTTGCCACGGATCCCCGGCCCTTCCGATAGAAATAAACAAGCGCCGCAATGATGATCAAACCCCACAAGGTGACCCCCTCGCCCCTTTGCAGTCCCGACATTTCCCCGACATGGGAAACATCTATGTATTTAAGTCTAATTTTAGATTGCAAGTAAAAACAGCAACTTATGAGAGCGCGCCTGGGAGGATTCGAACCTCTGACCCTCGGCTCCGGAGGCCGATGCTCTATCCACTGAGCTACAGGCGCGGGGATTTTTTGGGGTGGGTGATGGGTTTCGAACCCACAACACCTGGAGCCACAGTCCAGTGCTCTGCCGTTGAGCTACACCCACCATTCTATGGAACAAGGCGCATGTGGGCAGGCAACGGATTGACCTGCCTTAAACCCAGCCCCTTGATCCGTTAGCCTTGTATTATATATCAAAGGAGACCCAGTCAGCTATATCCCTGCTTGTCTGCGTTTTCGCAGGGCATGTATAATCACTATTCATAATAATAAGGAGGTGTTTTTAATTGGAAAGCAAACCTAAGGACCAGATGGCATTTTCGGGCAGGCTTGCCCTTACATGCAAATACGGCGAAAACGGCTGCCAGGTGCCTGCCGCCCTTTATGAAGGGGGCTCGGCCGATCCGCTGGCGCTTGAAAAGTTCAGTATTGTGGCCGGGACGGAGCCAAGCTACAACAATCTTTGCGACCTGGACCGCCTGCTTCAGACGGTAACGCATATTGCGGCTACCTTTGAGATAAACCGCGGCAAGGCGCCTTTTATAGCGGTTGGCGTGAAGCACGGCAACTCTTGCGGGGCCGCCGTGGGGGACAATCCGGCGGATGTTGCCCGCAAGATGATTATGGGCGACCCGCTTGCCATCTTCGGCGGGCTTGTGATGGTGAACTGCACGGTTACGGAGGAAGTGGCGGAGGCGCTGGTTGGCTTCGGGATGCCTGAAGGGCAGCGCAGGATATTGGATGGCATAATAGCGCCGGCATTCGACGAAAGCGCCACGGGGCTCTTCCAGCGCAAAGGCGACAAGTGCAGGCTGCTGGCAAACCCCGCGCTTGCGAGCCTGGGGAAGGCCAGCCTGGACATATCTCCGCGCTACCGGTATGTGCGCGGCGGCTTTCTTGCCCAGCCCAATTACACCTACATACTGGACCTTAACGACCCGGAACTGAAGAAATCCGGCCAGGCCACGCGCCAGCAGGAAGACGATATGCTGATTGCCAAGGCCATTGGTGACACCAGCAACAGCAACACGATAACCATCGTGAAAAACGGCCAGCTTATCGGAAACGGCGTGGGCCAGCAGGCCAGGGTGCGCGGGGCGAAACTTGCGCTTAATCTTGTCACCTACTGCGGGCATGACGCAAAGGGCGCATCGGCCTCAAGCGACAGCTTCTTCCCGTTTACTGACGGCGTGGAGGTGCTTGCCGAAGCCGGCATAAAGGCCATAATGTCCACAAGCGGTTCGGTTAAAGACAAGGACGTTATAAAGTTCTGTGAGGACAAGGGCATCGTCTTTTATCTGATACCGGACAAGAAGGGGCGCGGCTTCTTCGGCCATTAGAATTAGAACATAGGGAAAACAAATCCAATGCTGCATTGGCTGCGTGATCATCGCCGCGCAGAGGCGCGAAAGCGCCCGTTGCCTCCGCAATGGGAGGCCTTTCTGCGCGCAAACGTAACCCATTACTGCATGCTGGAAGATGCCGAACGGGCGGAACTGCGGGCGATGACGCAGGTTTTTCTGGAGGAAAAGCGCTGGGAAGGGTGCGGAGGGCTGGAGCTTACCGATGAGATCCGCGTTACCATAGCCGCCCAGGCCTGTCTTTTGCAACTTGGGCTGCCCCATGATTATTACCGGGATGTAAATACAATACTGGTTTACCCCTCAACTGTAATGCTTCCGGAGCGCCGCCCCGGGGTGTTTGAGATTGTGACCGCCCCGGTGGAGCCCTCCGGGCCTATTTTAGGGCAGGCTTTGACCTGGGGGACGGTTATCCTTGTGTGGGATGCTGTAATTCACGGGGCGCGGCATCCGGAGCAGGGGCACAACCTGGTATACCACGAGTTTGCCCATAAACTGGATATGCTTAACGGGGCCGCAAACGGCACCCCGCCCATGACCAGCCAGGCGCAGCTTGCCGAATGGGTGGCCGTCTGTTCCCGCGAATTTTTAAGGCTGCGCCGTCTTGCGGAAATGGGGCTTGAGACCTTCCTGGACGCCTATGGCGCCAAGAACGAGGCCGAGTTCTTCGCAGTGGCAACGGAGGAGTTCTTTGACCGTCCTATGGTTTTGCAGAGGCATTCCCCGGACCTCTACCGCGTGCTTGCAGCCTATTACCGGCAGGACCCGGCAAGGCGCGTGAAACGGGCTTGCCCGGATATTTCCTGAGATTTCATTTGAAGAGAAAAAAGAAAGCGCGCCTGAAGGGATTCGAACCCCTGACCCACTGCTTAGAAGGCAGTTGCTCTATCCGACTGAGCTACAGGCGCTAGTATCGGGGCGAGAGGATTCGAACCTCCGACACCCTGCTCCCAAAGCAGGTGCGCTAACCGGACTGCGCTACGCCCCGGCGCATACAAGTGACAAAGGACGGCTTCAACCTGTAACTTGATGCAACGATTATAATATTATATCCAAAGGTGAAAATGAAACTTGTACTTTTTGACATAGATGGCACATTGATGGACTCCGGCGGCGCGGGCAGGCGGGCGCTGGAGTACAGCTTTGAGGAGCTCTTCGGCATTCCGGACGCATTCAGGGCTATAAGCATGTCCGGCAAGACGGACCCGCAGATATTTGACGAGGCGCTGGCCAAATTTGGAATTTCGATGGACGGCAATGGCCCTGTGTTCATGAAAACCTACATCAGGTATCTGGAACGCGAGATTGAAAAACCGGGCAAGGTGCTTATGCCGGGCGTAAGCCAGGCCTTGAGCGCCCTGAAGGGCATGGGGCAGGTCTCTTTGGGGCTTCTAACCGGCAATTACGAACAGGGCGCAAGGATAAAACTTGGCGCGCTTGGAATATGGAATTATTTCGGTTTCGGGGCCTTCGGCAGCGACGACGCGGACAGGGACAAACTGCTTCCGTATGCGCTGAAGAGGTTCCAGGCGCTTAAGGGGCTTAATTCTTCGTTCAGCGATTGCGTGGTAGTGGGGGACACCCCAAGGGATGTTTCCTGCGCAAAGCCCTACGGGGCCGCTGCGGTTGCGGTTGCAACCGGCAAATATTCCGTTGATGAGCTTTCGGCCACCGGGGCAGATTACGTGCTGCCGGATCTAAGCGATTTGAAAAAACTCCTTAACTGTCTGGGGCTTGGCCCCGGAGAATAAAAAATCCGCCACTCCATCTTTTGCGGAAATGGCGGATTCCATGTTAAATCAATAATAGCCCGGAAGCGGTTTTACCCTCTATTTCCCTTTAACCAGCTTCATCGCCCTGGCGGCCACGTTTTCCGGTGTGAAACCGAATTTTTCCAGGACAACTTTTCCGGGCGCGGATGCGCCAAACCTCTCCATGGCAAGTACCTCGCCTTTGTCCCCGGCATACCTATGAAGCCCCAGCGGAGAGCCAGCCTCCACGAAGAGCCGCTTGGACACCGAAGCAGGCAGCACCTTGTCCTTGTACGCCCTGGTTTGAGATTCAAACAGGTCGAAGCTGGCCATGTTTACGACTTTAGCTTTAACGCCTTTTTCGCCCAGGAGCTGGGCCGCCTTTACGCACAGATGCACCTGCGCTCCGGAGCTGATCAGGATTATATCTGGTGCGCCTTTGCAATCCAGAAGGACGTATCCGCCCCTTTCAATGCCGGAGGCCGGGGTGAAGCCTTTTGCGTTGCGGTCTATTACCGGCAGCCCTTCCCTGGAGAGTATCAGGCATGTGGGGCCGTTCTTCTCAAGCGCCAGTTTCCAGGCCTGGGCGGTCTCGTTGGCGTCTGCCGGGCGGATTACCGTAAGCCCCGGTATGGCCCTTAACGCGGCCAGATGCTCTATTGGCTGGTGCGTGGGCCCGTCTTCGCCAAGGCCGATGGAATCGTGCGTGAAGATGTATATAACATGGGTGTTCATCAGGGCGGAAAGCCTGATGGACGGTTTTGTGAAATCGGAGAACACAAGGAACGTGCCGCAGTAAGGCACCAGCATTCCGCTGAGGGCCATGCCGTTTGAAATTGCCCCCATGGCGTGCTCCCTTACGCCGAAGTGGATGTTTCTGCCGGGCTTGCCGGGAAGAAAGTCATCCTGGCCTTTGAGGTACGTATTATTGGAGGGGGCCAGGTCGGCGGAGCCGCCAAGCAGGTTTGGCATGCGCGCGGCTATTGCGTTTAACACCTTGCCGGAAGCGCTTCTTGTGGCCACGGCGCCCGCGTCAGGCTTGAATTCGGGAATGTCTTTTTCAAAACCTTCCGGAAGAATTTTTCCGGATGAAAGCCTTTGCCATAATTCGTACTGGGCTGGATGCTTTTTGGCATACCCCTTCATCATCTGCCGCCAGCCTGCCGCCGCCTGCGTGCCCTTTGCCGCAGACTTTTTCATATGCGAATAGACGTCGCGCGGAACATAGAACTTTTTGCCGGTTGGCCAGCCGCATGATTTCTTGAGCAGATCTATCTCCTTTTCGCCAAGAGGGGAGCCATGCGCCTCCGGATTGCCCTGGAGGGTGGGGCAGCCATATGCCAGCACGGTCCTGGCGATTATAAGGGAAGGGCGGTTCTTCTCGGTTACGGCATTTTTGATGGCCTTTTCGATCCCGCCAATGTCATACCCGTTTGCCTTCTGCACGTGCCAGCCGTACGCCTCAAACCGTTTGGCCACATCTTCCGTAAAGGCGATGTCTGTTTTTCCTTCTATCGTAATGCGGTTGTCGGAGTACAGATAAACTATATTGCCAAGCCCAAGGTGGCCCGCAACGGAGGCGGCCTCGGACTGTACGCCTTCCATCATGTCCCCATCGCTCAGTATGCCGAAGATGCGGTAGTTTATAACCGGGAAGCCGGGCTTGTTGAAGAGTTTTTCAAGATATTTCTCTGCCATGGCCATGCCAACGCCAGTGGCAAACCCCTGGCCAAGAGGGCCGGTAGTGGTCTCTATGCCGCACTCGGGGCAATGCTCCGGATGGCCGGGGGTTTTGCTTGCCCACTGCCGGAAATCCTTTATGTCCGAAAGCGATATGCCGTAACCCGTAAGGTGCAGAAGCGAGTACAGTAGCATGGAGCCATGGCCCGCAGACAGCACAAAACGGTCGCGGTTGGCCCATGCGGGGTTTTTAGGGTCGTGCCTTAACGCCTTGGTCCATAGCACATAAGCCATCGCCGCATCGCCAAGCGGCATGCCCGGATGGCCGGATTTGGCCCTTTCCACGGCATCCACCGCCAGCATGCGGATGGCATTGATTGATAACTCTTCAGTTTTCCCCACGTTACCTCCTTTTTAAGCGCGAAATCAGGTGTGCAAGGGGGATTATCACATAAGCATGAATGGAAATTCAAGGAATCCGGTTTAAACCGGAGGGGCGAATTTCCTGAGCCTTAGTGCGTTGCTTACCACTGTAACCGAGGACATCCCCATGGCCGCCGCTGCATATACCGGGCTTAAAAGTGTGCCAAAAAAAGGATAGAGCGCCCCGGCAGCAACTGGTATAAGAATTGTGTTGTACGCGAAGGCCCAGAATAGGTTCTGCTTTATGTTTTTAAGCGTTGCCTTTGAAAGGGCGATTGCGCGCACAACGCCTCTTAAGTCTCCGGCCATCAGCGTAATATCCGCGGCCTCTATCGCCACGTCCGTTCCGGTGCCCATGGCTATGCCAACATCCGCCTGCGCAAGCGCAGGGGCATCGTTTATGCCGTCACCAGCCATTCCCACTTTTTTGCCTTCGGACTGGAGCTTTTTTATAACTTCGGCCTTCTGGTCCGGCAGCACCTCGGCGATAACGTTGTCGGCCCCGGCCTGCCTGGCAATGGCCTGGGCCGGCCTTTTGTTGTCTCCGGTGAGGATGATTACCTCCAGCCCCATGTCCCTGAGCGCCTTTATGGCCTCTCTTGAATTCTCCTTCAGGGTATCGGCAACGGCCAGCACGGCGGCGGGTTTTTTATCCAGGGCAAGAAACACCGGTGTTTTGCCCTCGTTTGAAAGCCCTTCCGCAGCCGGGGCCAGCTGGCCCGTGTCTATGCCCTCGTCCGTCATCATCCTTAAATTGCCAAGCAGCAGTTCCCTGCCATCAACGCTGCCTTTTATGCCATGGCCGGCAATGGCCTGGAACTGCCTGGTCTCCCCCAGTTTGATGCCGGATTCCCGCGCTGCTTTCAGGAAGGCCCCGGCCAGCGGATGCTCGGATGTTTTTTCAGCCGAAGCGGCGTAGTATAGCGCCTGATCCTCTGTTATCGAATTGTTGGTGATTATGTCCGTTACGGACGGTTCCCCGCGTGTGACGGTGCCGGTTTTGTCCAGCACTATGCAATTTAGCTTGTGGGCGGCCTCAAGCGCCTCGCCGCTTCTGATGAGGATGCCGCTTTCGGCCCCCTTGCCGGTGCCCACCATAATGGACGTGGGGGTTGCAAGCCCCAGGGCGCACGGGCAGGCTATTATCAGCACGGATATGAAATTAAGAAGCGCGTAGGTAAAGGCGGGCGGAGGCCCAAAGGCGTACCAGATTATAAACGTGAGCGCGGCCAGCCCCATCACGGCGGGCACGAAGAAAGACGAGATGGTGTCTGCCAGCCTGGCTATTGGGGGCTTGGAGCCTTGCGCTCGTTGCACCATTTCTATGATGCCGGCCAGCACGGTGTTCCTGCCCACTTTTACGGCCTCGAATTTAAACGAGCCGGTCTTGTTGATAGCGCCCCCGGTTACGCTGCCGCCGGGCCGCTTTTCAACCGGGATGGGCTCGCCGGTTATCATGGACTCGTCAACGGAAGAGTAGCCCTCCGTTACTATGCCGTCCGCAGGTATCTTTTCCCCCGGCCTCACGGAGATTACGTCACCGGGCTCAACGTCGGCTACCGGCACTTCTGTTTCCGCGCCGTTTCGCACAACGCGGGCAGACTTGGGGGCAAGCCCTATCAGTTTTTTTACCGCATCGGAAGTTTTGCCGCGCGCCCTGGCCTCAAGCGTTCTTCCCAAGAGAATAAGAACGATTATCGCCGCCGATGTGTCAAAGTAAACATCCAAGTGAGCGGCGGGCATAAGGCCTTTCACTATGAAGAAAGACGGGAAGAAGACCACTATGGCGCTGTATATGTATGCCGCCGACGTCCCCACGGCTATCAGCGTGTTCATGTTTGTGGTGCGGTGCCTGGCCGCGGAGACCGCCCCGGAATAGAACTGCCTGCCAATCCAGAACTGGATGGGGGTGGCAAGGGCCATCTGCATTATGAAATTTACGCGCAGCGGCAGGCCTGCAAACAGCCCCAGGAAGCGCGAGTACATAAGTATGAATATCGGCACTGAGAGCGCGGCCCCGGTGACAACCTTTCTTTTAAGCGCAAGGTATCTTGCCTCGCGCTCGCGCTGTTCGCGCTCCACAATATCCTCGCCCGGTTGCGTTTTTAGTACATCGTAACCGGCCCGCCTGATGGCCTCCCGCAGTTCACGGAAGCCGGCCTGGGTTGGCAGGTATTCCACCGTGGCGCTTTCCGTTGCCAGATTTACATCCGCCTTCAGCACCCCATCCACACCGGCCAGTTCCCTTTGCACCCTGGCGGAACAGGCCGCGCACGTCATGCCGGTAACCGGGATGGTCTGTTTGGCCACGGTTGCCCCATAGCCAATGTCTTCTATTTTTTTTATGATGGCTTCCGGGGAGGTTATTTCAGGGTTGAAATCAACACTGGCCCGCTCCGAGGCCAGGTTCACGTTTACGAATTTTATGCCCTCCATTCCGGAGAGGCCGGACTGGACCCTTGCAGAGCACGCCGCGCACGTCATCCCCGTTACGGGGACCTCTATTTTTTTATACTTTGCCTTCCCGTCCACTTTATTGCGCGCGGCCATTTTTAACTGCGTTGCCGGTTATCCAGATGCCGTCCATGCTCTTATACCCGGCGGCGGGGATGCCTGTTTCCATCAGGTATCCAAGGAAATCGCCCTTTGTAAACATACCGCCCTCGGGGTGGCGGGTAAGCATATGCGTGGGAAACGAGGTGAGGAATCCGGCAAGCAGTTCATCGAAAAAAAACTCGCCGCCTGGCCGCAGCACCCGTTTTATCTCGCGGATGGCCTTGCGCCAGTCCTCCATGTGGTGTATCACGCCAAAGGCGAAGACGGCGTCGAAGCTGTTGTCCTCAAACGAAAGGGCCATCGCGTCTTCCACCTTTACATCTATCCTGTCCTTTAACTCCGGCCTGGCGGCCACCAGCCTGCTTGTCCTTTGCCTGGATTTGGCAGCCTGGGCCGGGTCTATGTCTGTAACAATCACCTTTTCCGCGCCGAAAACGTCTATTATCAGCTCGCCGCCCCTGCCGGTGCCGCCGCCAATCTCCAGGCAGTATGGATATCCGGATTTTAGCGCGAACTTTTTAAGGCGCGGGGCCTCCACGCGCTTTTGCATGAAACCCCTTACCGCGCTATTGGTGATAAACCTTTCGAAAGTATTAAGCTTCATGTCTTTCATAATTATATAACGGTAAGCAGAAGGCAGGGTTGTGGGCAGAGAGCGGGCAGAAATGAAACTATCAGGGTTCCAGCGACTTGTTGGTGGCCTCCGCGCTCAGGTTGCCGGGCAGGCCGAAGCTCCTGTATATAATCGCATTTGCCCCGCTGCCGTATTGCAGCACTATGGCCCTTCTTGGGATCCGGAGCAGCACCTTCGGGGCGGTGTTTGCGGCCGGGCCTACCAGAACGGAAGTTTCCGGCAGCATTCTGTTGTGCAAGGCCAGCATTTTGAAGCAGACGTTGCTTGCATTGAACAGCGCGTAAATTTTTAAATTGTTGATATTGAAGCTGTAGCCCTTCGCTCCGGCGGCAGTGTACCTAGCCGCGTCCTTTGCGCCGGCCACCAATTTTATGGAAACCTGCCCGGGCGCGCCGTACCTCTGCGCCATCTGGTTATATGTTTCGCCCACAGCCGCAAAGGAGCTTTGCGCGGCAAAAAGTATGCAGAATATGGAAACGGCCAATATCTTTTTCATGGTAATTGCATCCCAACGCCCCAGCCGTTTGCTGATGTATCGCTGGCCCAGTACATTGAGTGGTTAAAGAAGTAAGACATCCCCATGTCCTCCACACCGTACATCGGGTCCCAATCCAGGATGGTGTCTTTGAACAGGATATACCCGTTGTTGGGTGGCGTTCCAAAGAGACTGCCTGAGAACTGGTAATTTCCTGTATTAGGGCTGGTTGTAAAGCTTGCGCCCTGGTCGTAGCTGGCCAAGTTGGAAATCCCCATGGCCGCACCGTTATAAAGCCCCATGGTCATGAACAAGCCGCCGTTTACAAGAGCCGTGCCGGTACCGAACAGCCCCTGATTATACTCGTAATTGGACAAGTAATCTATGGTGGGCATGCCGGAAACGGCATTGGACATGGCGTTACCGCCCATGAACATGAAGGTGGACCCGGTATCGAAGAGAGCGAAGTAGTTCTGCCCGAGATAATTATTATTAGTTGGAGTGTAGCTGGGGTCGTTGATCACCCCGCCGAACTCGGCGTCAATCGACGGGAACGCCTGCGATTGCCTTGCGTCATTGGGGAAGAAGGAATATCCGGTTGTGCCGCCGCTCAGCCCGTATGTTATCGTTCCGCTGCCTGTGTAACTGGAGCCGTTTGAAGTTGTTATCGGCGTAAAGCTGAGGAAAAACCCGTCGGTATAGCCGGGCAGGTAAGCAGGCAATGACGGCGTGGTGTAGGGATAGCCGAAAGTGTATGAAGGTGACAGTCCCATCCCGAAATCGCCCTGGAGGAACCCGCCGGAAGGGAAGCCTGCATTGCCGGGGGTGAAGCCTGGGCAGCTGTAATTGGAATTATTGGGAGCTGTGTCCTGATTAACGGCCACCGGATAACTGCTGTTTGTGGACAACCCGCCGGACGCCAGCGTAGCAACAGTTGCATTAGACACATATCCGCCGAACATGGAACTGTCCCCAAATTGCCCGCAGAAACTTCCATTATTCCGGGCTATATTTACACCGGCGGCCTGGAGCGCGTCCTGGTTTATAAGCACGCCCGTTGCGCCGGTGTCCAGAAGCAGGTTGAACGGCATGGATACGCCGCTTGCGTTTGTGATGTATACCGTTACATAAGGGGTGTTAATGTATAAACTGTCGTCCTGAGTGGCGTTTACAAAGCATACCGGCATCTGGTTGGAGGACACGGGCGTGTAGCACAGCGCGTTTGTCATTGCCACGTCCTGGCTTACGGCGCCGCCGTTCAGGTTCAGCGTTATATTGCCGGTGTAAAGCACATCGCCATTGCCGTCCATCGCGTTTACCCGGACAGCCCTAAAATTGCCGTTTGGCACATTAAATGTTTCGGTTATCGATGTCTGGCCGGAAACAGGCGCATTCGTTGAGATTGTCGCCATATCGGCAGCGGTGATGATAAAACCGATTGAGGCCACGTTGGACGGTATGGCCGCCGCCGCTTCGTCGGGTGTTACGGCGTCTTTTACCAGCCCGAAGGCCTTCGCAAGGAAAGTGCCGCTGCCGGTCTCCACCTGGGCGGTCTGCCAGTTGTTGCCCACTGTAATGGTTAATTGGGTTGTAGACCCACCCCCGCCGCCTGGGCCTCCGCTGCTGCTTCCGCCCCCGCCGCCGGCGCCGCATGCGGCCAGAATGGCAGTGACAGACAGGGCGGCAAAAAGCTGGATTATTTTTGAGGAATTGCGGCTTGATGTCTGAATGGCGCGCATCTGGTACTTACATTAACAGATGCAGTGAAATGAATCAAATGCGGGTTGCAGTTTTGAAAGGGAGAAAAGGGGGGTGGTTAAGTTTTGGTAAAGATGATGTGAAGTTTGTGATTCCGGCCACTTTTTTCTTGATTTTTACAAAGTGCGTTTGGCAAAGTAAGTTCCTTAAGAACATCACAAGGATGGACGATAGCAAATTTTGTTTTGAGGAGGCAACCATGCGTAAGACAGTAGTTTCAGGCGTACTTATTGCCGGGCTTCTGATGGCCCAGGCGGCAATGGCGGCAGGCGGCAACGCGGCGCAGATCAAGGCGCTGCATGAACAGGAAAAAACCCTTAGGGCCCAGATGCGCGCAAATCCTTCCCAGATCCCGGCCCTGATGAATCAATTAAAGGCGCTCAGGGTGCAAGAGAGGTCTCTCAGGCAGCAGAATATTGAAGCTAGGCTGGCGGCACGCAAGGCCGCCAGCGGCAATTAGGGGAGGGGTAATACAAATGAAAAGAGCAGCGTTTTTTATAGTGGCTTTGGCCCTGATGGCCTCGGGCTTTGGATGCACCGGACGCCAGGCCCCCCAGCCGGCTACCCCTACTAATACAATATCGATGAACGGCGGCAACAGCGCAACCGGTACTGGCGGCAGCCCGGGCTGGTTAGCAGGGTACACCTACGGAGCGCCGATAATAATCAATTCCAGCGGGACGGTGGACGCCAGCTTTACCCTGCCTCCCTACACCAGCTATTATGGGGCTAATGGGGTGACCATATCCTCCAATACCATAGTCCAGCTTAATCAAAATCCCGTGGCGGGCGGGCTTTTCATGAATTCAGCCGACAATACTGACCAGATATATGTGGGCTCCGTTGCGGGTGACTCAAACACCCCAGTTACCGACCCCGGAGATACAAACGCCACGGCTGTTACAGGACTTGTTGTTAACCAGGGGGCCACGCTTACCCTGCCCGGTAACAGCGGCGGCAACTGCGTTGCGGTTTTTGCCGATGATCTGACCATAAACGGGCTTGTGAACACGACGGCAACCGGAGGCAATTTTGACATAGAGGCCGGCACATCCTCACAGCCGGTCAACGCCACGGGAAATATCACGATCGGATCATCGGGCGAGGTTGACGGCACAAGAACCGGCGCTGCCGGGGACAGCATCTATCTGGGCGGCGGCACCGTAATAAATCAGGGTACGCTCAACGCAAACGGAGATGCCGGCAAGGACGGCGGCTACGTGGACATGGAGGCCAGCAGCTACACTGTTAACACCGGCACGATAGAGGCAAATGGCGGGGACGGCAGCGCTGATGGCGGCGGTTCCGGAAATCAAGGGATATCCCTTGCGTCCGATTACGGCAATGTATATAACTCCGGCTACCTCTACGCCAGGGGAGGCAACGGCAGCAACGGCAATGGCGGCATGGGCGGCTCCGTGTACATGATAGGCTGCGACCAGGCGAACTCCAACGGGCTTCAGGGGGACATCCTTGCCAGCGGCCTGATAGACGTTTCCGGCGGCAACGGGACCGGAAACGGTGGCGGCCATGGCCTGGTTGATTTCCACACATGGGCGCAGGGCATGGAATACGTGAACGCCACGATAAATGGCAATGGCGGAAATTCCACCGGCACCGGATACGGCGGAGAGGCGGCCAAGGTGGAGTTCTTTTCAGATGGCGATGACGAAACCAATCCGGTGCCGTCAGTTGGAGCTATTCAGGTGGACTCTCAGTTTAATTTAAACGGCGGAAACGGGGAAAGCAGTGCTCCCAACTCCAATTATTCAGGCATCGAGATTGAAGCTAATAATTATATTGGCTATTTGAGCGGAAATTATAACGCAAGCGCGTCCGTTGCCTTCTATACCACCGGTTCGATTGCGATGAACGCCGGCAACGGCTACGCGGGCGGCGGAAACGCCGGCAATGGCGGAGTATATCTTTATACCTATTCGCCCACCGACTACACCACGGACGCGCTTCTGCCGGCCGGCAGCATCACCTTCCAGCCGGACGTGAGCAACCAGGGCGGCGCGGTAACAGACTCAAGCGCCAATTCGTATTACGGCGGAAACGGCGGGTTGGTGGACATCGAGGCTGCCGCGTATTACAACGCTAATTTAAGCACCTATGGCAATAATAATGTCTCAGGTGCAATCGCCAACATTACCGGCAGCATGAACCTTAACGCCGGTTCGGGCGGCAATGGCGGTTCCGCAAGTGCACAAACCGTATATCCATTTCAATTAGGCGGCGCGGGGAGCCAGGAAAGCGTCTTCATCGCCGGGCAGACGGTTCTCAATAGCGGAAATATATCCGCAAACGGTGGAAACGGCCAGGCAAACGGCGGCAACGGCGGGGATGTATATATGGATTCCTATCTGCTTAACACTTACAACACGGGGCCGACGCCAAGCGTGACCGGAGGTTCTGGCACACCCCCCGGTACGGCCGGAACCGTCACAATACGCTAGGCAGGATTTGCAGTTAGGGAGGGTGAATCAAAACCTTCGGGGGGAGCGCAAGCTCCCCTTTTTTTATTACAGCGGCCCTCCTTGCGCTTATTGCCGCGCCTCTTTTATAATGATGTTTCAAAAAAATATGACTGCAAAAGCCAAACTCTCCATAATAGGGGCCGGGAACGTCGGGGCCCAGGCGGCCCAGCTTGCGGCCCAGTCCGGAATATGCGATGTTGTCCTATACGACATTGCCGAAGGGATGCCGCAAGGCAAGGCGCTGGACATTCAGGAGGCCTGCCCGCTGTGGGGCTCCTCATCAAAGGTAACAGGCTCCAATTCGCTTGCGGATACGGCGGGCTCGGATATAGCGGTTATTACGGCGGGGCTTGCAAGGAAGCCCGGCATGTCCAGGGATGACCTTTTAAAGACAAATGCCCAAATCGTTGGCGGGCTTGCAGCGGAGCTGGCCAAACTTTCTCCCCATGCAATATTCATAGTTGTAACAAACCCGGTGGACGCCATGACCCAGCTTTCATGGAAGAAATCCGGCTTCCCATCAAACAGGGTGTTCGGCATGGGAGGCGTCCTGGATTCGGCGAGGCTGCGGGCGTTTATCGCGATGGAGACCGGGGTTGCCCCTAAGGATATCGAAGCGCAGGTGCTTGGCGGCCATGGTGACCAGATGGTGCCGGTGGAGGCCCTTATCAATGTAAAAGGCATCCCGCTTTCAAAACTGCTTCCGGGCGAGAAGATAAAATCTTTAATAGAGCGCACCAGGAACGGCGGTGCGGAGATAGTTTCACTGTTAAAGACCGGCAGCGCGTATTATGCGCCAGCCATGTCTGTTTTCGAGATGGTTAAATCCGTGCTTCTGGATGAGAAGAGGGTTTTACCGTGCGCGGCTTATCTGGAAGGCCAATACAAAAATAGCGGGGTCTACGCCGGTGTGCCTGTTGTGCTGGGGCGCGGGGGCGTGGAGCGGATAATAGAGGCGCCGCTTTCGGCGGCGGAAGCCGAAGGCTTTTCAAAGTCGGCCGAAGCCGTAAAGGCGCTTTGCGGCAAGCTTGGGATTTAATACAACGTCAACTGGAGGAACAATGGTTCAAAGGACTCTTTCGATAATCAAGCCGGACGCCGTGCAGAAGAACGCGGTGGGGGCAATACTTAAATATTTCGAGGATGCGGGGCTTAAGATAAGGGCCTTGAAGATGATGAAGCTCTCCATGGAGGAGGCCAAGGCTTTTTACATTGTCCACAAGGAGAGGCCTTTTTACAACGAACTGGCAACCTTCATGAGCGAAGGCCCGATAGTGCCCCTGGTGCTGGAAGGGCAGGACGCTATTAAGCGCGTGCGCGACATCATGGGCGCAACCAATCCCAAGGACGCCGCACCCGGCACGATAAGGGCCACTTTTGCCACTAACATAGAGCGCAATGCCGTGCATGGCTCCGACAGCGAGAAGTCTGCCGCGTACGAGATACCGTTTTTCTTCTCCGCGCTCGAGATACCGGAGATATAATAGAACCAAAAATTTCCGCCAAGGAGGTTTTCTTTTACCGCCATGGACTATTTTCTTTCTGAAGAACAATTGATGATAAAGGACCTGGCCAGGCAGATCGCCGTTGAAAAGGTGGTGCCTGTGCGGGAGGAACTGGACGAGAAAGAGGAGTTTCCCTGGGAAATAATGAAGGCGCTGGCCCAGAGCGACCTGTTCGGGCTTTTTATCCCTGAGGAGTACGGCGGGCTTGGCAAAGGGGCCTTTGAGCTTGCGCTGGCCGTGGAGGAGCTTTCCAAGGCCTGTGTGGGCGTGGCCACTACCTATGCGGCAAACGCGCTTGGTACTTATCCGCTGCTTCTTTTTGGCACGGACGAGCAGAAAAAGAAATATCTGCCGGATATAGCGGCCGGGAAAAAGCTTGTGGCCTTCGGGCTTACCGAGGCAAACGCCGGAAGCGACGCGGGCGGCATTCAGACCACCGCCAGGGCCGACGGTGACTATTACGTGCTGAACGGCACCAAACAGTGGATAACCAACGGCGGTGAGGCGGAGATATACACCGTAATCGCCATTACCGATAAAACCAAGGGCGCAAGGGGCGCTTCTGCCTTTGTGGTGGAAAAAGGCACGCCCGGCTTCACCTTTGGCAAGAAAGAGCACAAGATGGGCATAAGGGCCTCGGCCACAAGGGAGCTTGTGTTTGAGGACTGCAAAATCCCCAAGGCAAACATCATTGCGCGTGAGGGGATGGGCTTTATAGTGGCTATGAAAACACTGGATAACTCCCGCGCGGGCGTTGGCGCTCAGGGAGTGGGCGTGGCGCAGGGCGCAATAGACGAAGCCCTGAAATTTGCCCGGCAAAGAGTGCAATTCGGCCATCCGATTATCAGCTTCCAGGCGATACAGCATATGCTGGCCGATATGGCCACGGAAACCGAGGCCGCAAGGGCGCTGGTTTACGCTGCCGCCAGGTACATAGATTCCGGCGCAAAGGACGTAACCAGGGCGTCGGCAATGGCAAAACTTTTCGCTACTGATGTTGCCATGAGGGTTACAACCAACGCCGTGCAGGTAATGGGAGGCTCCGGCTACATGAAGGAGTACCCCGTTGAAAAAATGATGCGCGACGCCAAGATTCTCCAGATATACGAAGGCACAAACCAGATACAAAGAAACGTAATCGCCCAGGCGCTTATAAAGGAGTCCGCGGCGGCATCAAAGGGGAAATAAATGCGTATAGTAGTTTGCATCAAACAGGTACCGGACACATCTGAGGTAAAGATAAATCCGGAAACCGGCGCACTTGTGCGCGAGGGCGTGCCTTCCATCATTAACCCGTTCGACATGCATGCGATAGAGGCTGCCCTCTCCATTAAAGAGCAGTTGGGAAGCAGCGCCGCCTGCAGTGTCTGCGTGCTTACCATGGGCCCGCCGCAGGCGGAATCCGCACTGAGGGAGGCTGTGTCCTTTGGCGTGGATGAGGCCGCGCTGGTTTCTGGCCGTGAGTTTGCGGGCGGCGACACGCTTGCCACATCAAGGGCGCTTTCCGCGGCCATATCGAAGATCGGGGCGGACATTATCATCTGCGGCAAGCAGGCCATAGATGGGGACACCGCCCAGGTGGGGCCGGAAGTGGCCGAGTTCCTGGATATCCCGCATATTTCCTACGTTAAAAAAATAAGCGGGATAAGCGAGGCCGTAATAAGGGCCGAAAGGATGATGGACGACGGCCATGACGTTGTGGAGGCGGAGCTTCCATGCCTTATCACCGTGGTAAGGGAACTGAACACCCCGCGTCTGCCATCGCTTAAAGGAAAGATGGCGGCAAAGAAGATTGAGATAAAAAAACTGGGGCTTGCGGACCTGGGTGTTTCGGAAGAGGAGGCCGGCTTTAAAGGCTCTCCCACGCAGGTGAAAAAGATATTCACGCCGTCCGCCAGGACGGGCCGCAGGATGGCTGAAGGCTCTATTGAAGAGCAGGTTGATGCCATTATTAAAGAGCTTGTGGAGAGAAAATGCCTGTAAAAGTAAGTAAAGAAAAGTGCACCGGGTGCGGGTTCTGCGTAACCACGTGCCCGTTTGATGCCATATCGATTAAAGGAGAAAAGGCCGATATATCCGAATACTGCCAGATGTGCTCGGCCTGCCTGACGGCCTGCGAAGCGGGCGCGCTTTCAACCGGCGAAGACGAGCCATCGGAGAAAAACCCGTTTGCCGGCTGCAAGGACATATGGGTATTTGCGGAAAGGAAGCAGACCGGCCCGCAGTCGTCCGAAGTGGCCCCGGTTGCCTATGAGTTGCTGGGCGCTGGAAGGCGGCTGGCCGATGCAAGAGGCTCGGAGCTTTGCGCCGTGCTTTTCGGCGGTTCTGACGAAGAGGCGCGCGAGCTTTTAAAATGGGGCGCGGACAAGGTTTTCCATGCCGCCAACCCGGCATTCGATGCGTTTAATGACGAGCCTTACGCGCGTCTTTTGTCATCGCTTGCCCTGAAGCACAAGCCTGAGGTGATCCTTGCCGGGGCAACCGCCATAGGGAGGTCCTTCTTTCCCAGGGTGGCGGCCAGGCTGCGCACCGGGCTTACCGCGGACTGCACCTCGCTGGAGATAGATGCCGAAAGCGAACAGAAAAACCTGATACAAACCCGCCCGGCTTACGGCGGCAACATAATGGCAAGCATCCTTGCGCCCAGGCACCGCCCGCAGATGGCCACTGTAAGGCCCAGGGTGATGAAGAGGGCCGATTATAACCCGGAAAGGGAAAAAACCGGCAGGATCATCCCGGTTGAAACGGACGTGGAGAGCCTGAAAAGCCGCACAAAGGTTATAGAGTGCGTGCGCTCTGCGGATGACGCGCAGAAGGTGAACCTGCACGAGGCGGACATTATTGTATCCGGCGGCAGGGGGCTTAAAGGGCAGGAAGGCTTCCAGATGCTCCATGAGCTTGCCGGCCTGATTGGCGGAGCGGTGGGCTCCTCCAGGGCGGCTGTGGATGAAGGGTGGATACCATACTGCCACCAGGTAGGGCAGACCGGGAAAACCGTATGCCCAAAACTTTACATAGCTTGCGGCATATCGGGTGCGGTGCAGCACCTGGTGGGGATGCAGTCCTCCGACACGATAATCGCCATCAACAAAAACCCGGAGGCCCCTATATTCAATGTGGCCAGCCTTGGGGTTGTGGGGGATATCTTCGAGATAATCCCGCTGCTTGTAAAAAAGATAAAAGAGCGCCGGGGGGCCTGACCGGTATGAAGGCCGCCTTTCTATTTCCTGGCCAGGGCGCGCAGTCCGTGGGCATGGGCAAGGACCTGTGCGATAATTTCCCCGAAGCCAGAGAGGTCTATGAAACCGCATCGAAGGTGCTTGGCTACGATGTGGCCGGGCTCTCTTTCAACGGGCCTGCGGAAAGCCTGAACGAAACTGTCCGCACTCAGCCTTGCCTGCTTACTGCCGGATATGCCGCTTACAAAGTCCTCACGGCAAAAGGGGTTGCGCCAGCCGTGCTGGCCGGGCACAGCCTTGGCGAATATACCGCTGCGGTTGCGGCCGGGGCCGTATCATTTGAAGATGCCTTGCTGATTACGGAGCTTAGAGGAAGGCTTATGCAGGAGGCCGTGCCGGTTGGGGCCGGGCTTATGGCAGCCGTGCTCGGGCTTCCAAGGGAAACCGTCACAAAGGTCTGCGCGGAGGTAAAAAGCGGATACGCCGGGCCCGCCAACTTCAACTGCCCCGGGCAGATAGTGATATCGGGTGAGCGTGCCGCGGTTGAAGAGGCCATGCCAATGTTGAAAGCGGCTGGGGCCAAGCGTGTTGTGCAGCTTGAGGTTAGCGTGCCTTCGCATTGCAGGCTGATGGAAAAGGCGGGGGCCAAGCTTGCTGAATTTCTTTCCGGGGCCTCTTTTTCAGCCCCTCAGGTCCCCGTGGTTGGCAATGCGGACGCGGCGCTTCTTACCACCGCCGGAGCGCTAATGGCCGCGCTTGTAAAGCAGATATCAAACCCCGTTCTGTGGGAAGACTCGCTTATTTTGATGTCCGGGCAGGGCATCAACGTTTTCATAGAGGCCGGGCCGGGGACGGTGCTTTCGGGGCTGGTGAAACGCACGCTGCCTGGCGCAACAGTTCTTAACGTGCAGGACAGCGCCAGCCTGGAAAAGACACTGGCCGCAATCAGTTCTATATCGTAACCTTTTCCGGCTCCTCTTCCTGTGCGCTTGCGGGGACGTTTATTCCCATTTGGCCGAAGAGTTCATTTAACGCCTTTTTTTCGGCCTGCCCCATGCCGGCGATCCGGGAACACATCCCGAAGCCGCTGCCGTTAAAGAACGCAAGGCTTTCGTTGCGGTGGCGTTCGTCCCAAAGGTCTTCCAGCGATTGAAGGATGATTGCTTCTGCAAGCGCTTTCATGTCCATGGCCCCTCCAGCATGGGTGAAGAAGGTTTTTTGGAAGCAGGACTTTTCATCCAGCCCTTATAGATTTTTAAGATAAATTATATAGGCGCCGGGGCGTAAAAATCTTAGGCGCTGTTGCTCTCTTTTTATGCGCCGTTGACGTGATTGGTGGAGCAGACGGCTACAGTGCTAAAATTACCTGTAATGATACTGATACGGGAACTGTTTTACACGCTTCCGCGCAATATTGTCCGGGTATTCTGGCGGCGCAATCTGAAGTGGCACGCGGTTGCGGCCATTATCACCCTGCTGCTTGTAACTACCGGGACGGACTGGCGCTATTTTGAGGCCATGAGGCCCGTTTCCGGCTATTTCTGGCCGGCTGTGCGTCTTGGATGGTTTGTGCCAATGATATTTCCGGTGGCCCTATATATGGCCGGATGGCTGGTTATGGACCGGCGCGTTGTCTGCGCCGCGATATCCATGGCCCAGTCCGTAATTATCGGGCTTTTTGTTACGTCGTTCTACAAGGCATTTACAGGCAGGCCGGGGCCGGGACATTCCTTGATGCCTTTGATGGAAAGAAGCCGGGAGTTCCGGTTCGGGTTCCTGAGGGGAGGCGTCTTCTGGGGCTGGCCTTCATCGCATACCACTATCGCGTTTGCCATGTCCATGGCCATATGGTCGTTTTACCCAGGCAATAAAGCGGTAAGGGCAGCCGCTCTGGTTTATGCCTTTTACATAGGGATAGGGGTGTCGATGACTATTCACTGGTTTTCGGATTTTGTTGCCGGGGCCATCATCGGGACCGTAATCGGCACAACAGTGGCAGGCTCATTCAAAAAACACCTGGCTGGCTGATTTCATTTGTACACCGTTATGCTTACGTCCACCGGTTTTCTGGCAACTTCAATTGTTACCCCCTCGCCGTAGCTTTTTATATTCAGGTCCACGCTCTTCCCGTCCGTTAACGGCAGTTTTTTGAGCGTTACCCATTGCAGAAAAGGCGGCAGCACGGGGTTTCTGAGGATAATCCTCTTTTCCGCCGGCTCGAACTCCAGCCCCAGCGCGGACTTTAGCATCATAAGCAGCGCCCCCGAGGCCCACGTCTGGGGCGTGCATGCCACGGGGTAAAGTGTTGGCGCCTGGCCGCGCCTTCTGTGGAAGCCGCAGAACAGCTCCGGCAGGCGCTGGAATTGCATATAGACGGACGCCTCGAAAAGCGCCGTAAACACGTCCGTGAACTCGTGTTTCAGCCCGTATTTGAGGAATCCGGCGGCTATTATAGCGTTGTCGTGCGGCCATACGGAGCCGTTGTGGTAGGAAATGGGATTGTAACGCGCTTCCCTGGACGACAGCGTGCGTATCCCCCAGCCTGAAAACATCCAGTCCCCGGTCAATGCCCTGGCCACCGACCTCGCACGGTTATTATGCGCTATACCGGAATAAAGGCAATGCCCTGCATTGGAGGCAAGTACGCGGCATGGCTTCTTGTTGCCGTCAAGCGCCAGTGCGTAAGCGCCCATTTTTGAATCCCAGAAAAAGCGGTCGAAGTTTTCCCTTAATTCATCGGCTTCCAGCGAAAGCCTTCTGGCAAGCTCCTGCTTGTCTATCTGCATGGCAAGCGCCGCAACGTGCTTTTTGGCGGCGTAGCAGTAGCCCTGCACCTCACATAGCGCCACCGGCCCTTCTGGAAATTCACCGGTTTTGTGGAAAACGGAGTCCGCCGAGTCCTTCCAGCCCTGGTTTATCAGCCCGTTTTTATCGGGCATGTATTCCAGGAAGCCGTCGCCGTCCACGTCCCCATAGTTGTCCATCCACAAAAGCGCAAGCTCTATGTGCTCCCAAAGCTTCCGTATGGATTCCAGGTCGCCCGTGCGCTTCCAGTACTCGCCTGCCAGCATCAGAAATAACGGAGTTGAATCCACGCTGCCATAGTAAAGCGCAAAAGGTATTTCGCCCAGGTTGGCCATCTCCCCATCTCTTGTTTCGTGCAGTATCTTGCCGGGTTCAGCGGCGCGTTTCATATCGAAGTCCCTGGCCTGCCTGGCCGCAAGGTATTTCAATACGCCCCTGGCTATCTCCGGGTTTATCCAGAGCGTTTCCAGCGCGGTTATGATGCCGTCCCTTCCAAACGCGGTGCTGTACCACGGGATGCCCCCGTATGGATACAACCCGTGCCCTGTCTTTGTGAGCATCATTCTTATGTCCGAAATGCCCCTCTTTACAGACTCATTGAACTGCTGGTTGGAGGTGAAAATGCCGCAGGATTGGCCGTCGAACTCCAGCGCCTCCCTGTTTGCCTTGTTTACTGCTTTTCTGAAACCGTTTTGGTGCGGTGAAGAAAGCGCTTTTTCATTGCCGGTTAAAAAAGAGATGCTTGTTTCAAAGTTAACAGTGGCGCCGGGGGCAAGGCCAATCTCAAAAAAAGGATTCTTCTGGGCGTCAAAGCCGTCCGGAGGAGGCGAGAACTTTGCAGTTGTGGAGCGGGTTATCCCGTCCAGCCCCGCGTAGGACAGCTTCACGCCGTCCTTTAACGCCTCGCGCGCCAGCATCTTTCCGCGCTTCGCCCTTCTAAGCCCGCGTACCTCGAATATGTCGCCGAAGTCAGAGTCCAGCAATAAATCCAGCCTCAGGGAGACGCCCTCTGTCCCGAAGTTTTTTATTCTTATGAATTCCAGGCAAGCCCCGTCACTGAGCAGCCTGGACCTCATGATATGGACAGAGTCCCGCTTCAGCGCCTCCTTTCCGTCAACGTATATATCGGCGTTGGTAAGGTCCACCGTAAGCATTATATTGTTCTCGTCCACGCCGGAAGAAAGCAGAAGGGGCCTCTTGCCGTTCACCTTCAGCTCGTACCTGGAAAGAAAGCGCGTGCCTTCGTGATACAGCCCCTGGTCGCCCTTCCCCACGGGCAGGATTTCACCGAAGCGGTCGAATACTCCGAACGCGCTTCCCTGTTTTATAATCAGCCTCCGGGGGTCGATCATAGACTCCCCGGCAATGATATAAAACCTGTCCTCCTGTTTCTGCCCGCGCCTGGCGGCTGTTTTATCCGGCTTCCTCTTTTTTGGCCTGGTGGCTTCCTTAACCGCTGGCATGCATTTTTCTCCTGTAAACGCCGGCCGTTTCCCCCGCCAACCTTTCGTAAACCCGGTGGTAGTCCGCCGCCATCCTTGCTGCGGAGAAGCGCTTCTCGAAGTGCGCCCTGCACCTGCGCCTGTCCAGGCCGGGTATGGCGTCTTTGAGAATTTTTACGGCGTCTTCGTCGCGCTCGAATATGAAGCCGGTAATCCCGTTATCAATAACCTCCGGTATGGACCCCCGTTTTCTCCCCAGCACCGGCGTGCCGCATGCCATGGCCTCTATCATCGCAAGCCCGAATGGCTCTGGCCAGTCCACCGGGTGCAGAAAGGCCAGCGCGTTTCCGGCCAGTTCGTCTTTTTCCCGGTCATTTACCTCTCCTACAAACTCCACAAGCGGGTGGGCAAGAAGCGGCTTTATAATGGTTTCAAAATATTTTTTGTCCGCCTTGTCCACCTTTGCCGCTATCTTCAGCGGTATCCCGGCCAGCACGGCTATCCTTATGGCGGAGTCCACGCACTTCTCCGGTGATATCCGGCCGATAAACGCCAGGTAATCGCCTGGCTGCTCCCTCAGGCTGTACAGGTTTTCCGGCAGGCCATGATAAATTGTGTCCGCCCAGTTTGCCTCCGGAAGCGGGAGGCGCTGGGCATTGGAAATTGATACAAGCGGGAACCCGTTATATGCCGTATACACCCGCACAGTGTCTTCCATATCCAGCCTTCCATGCACCGTTGTAACAAATGGCCTGGTGGTCCTTTTGCCAAAGGCCATGCCGATGTAGTCCACATTGGAGTGGATCACATCGAACTCCTCCTGCATCTCAAGCACCTTCTCAAACATCATGAAATGGTGCGCAAGCGGGTCGCGGCAGGTTTCGTCCAGCCGCAGGGCCGGCCCGCAGCCGCCTGCAAGCCTGGCGGACGTTTGTGAATCCGCCGAGGCAAACAGCGTAACATCGTGCCCCGCCTTTACAAGCTCCTCGGTAAGATAATGCACTACTCTTTCGGTGCCGCCGTAAAGTTTTGGGGGAACGCTTTCGTATAAAGGGGAGATCATCGCAATCCGCATGGGTTTTTTACTCCTTGTGTCCGGGAGAAAGTCTAATTTTTAATTATCACGGTGGCGGATTGTTGTCAAATAAGCGGGCAGGGGTGTGGTCCGGAAAAACAGAATATTGATCGGGCACGGTAAGTCCTGGCCGCGCTTTTGCCATGCCTTGCCAGAAGATAAAAAGGGCGGGCAAAAAAAAAGGGCCGCCGGAAAATGCCTTTATCTCAAGCCCCCCGTTACCAAGAGCTTTTTCCCTGACTGCTGGTTGAAATCATCCACGTCCCCTGACAATCAGCCTGTGTTTCTCCAGCTCTTTTATCAGCCGGTCTGTGCTTACAAGTGTTTTTTCCTGGCTGGCGCTGAATTCGGCTGACAGCTTTTTTGCTATGTCCGCCGCGCATAAGCCGCCGTACAGCAGGCTCCATATCCTTGCTCCTGTTTCGGTGAGGCTGAAAAAGGCTTTGGTGTCCAGGTCCAGCAGAATGCCGCCCTCCTCAAGTCCTGTGAACAAAACAGACTTGTTTTTGTAACAGCCCATCAACGCCCTCCTTTCTAGGACAGCCCGGGCGCAACCATCAAATGCCGGGCAGGCAGATCAGGTGCTTGTATTTCTCCGGGCTTGCCGGAGTTCCACGATGATTTATTTAAAAGCGGGTTTAGTCTGCGTGGCAATAATTGATTAAAGCCCGGAATTAAAAAAGCAACAAGTATGCCAATGGGCTTAAAAAAGAGCGGCTGCCTTCCGCGCTTTGGAACTGCGTGCGGTAACTGATTGCGCTTATGGACTTTTCCGGCCCCGCCGTATCAAAAACGGCAGGGCAAACGCCCTTCTTACATTCAGCCTGGCGGCTTATCCCTGTTTACATTGTCTACACCGCTCAATTGGGCTGTATCCGGATTATGCACGCAATGGCTGGAGGCACCATTCAATTTTTAAGGCTCTTGTGGGGTCCGCTATCGCCTTTGCCTGGGCTGTAAACTCTTCCTGTTCACCACTTTATGAGGGTGGGGATGCTGAAGCTGCTGGAAGGCGGGGAGCTGTGTGTGTGATGATAGAGATAACGCCCGGCGCTGTGAAAACGGATTTCCTCAGAATGCGATACGAGGTTGCAAAAGCTATTATCGGAAACGGCCTGCCGCCGGAGCTTGCCGGAATGCTTAGGCAGGGTAAATAGCACAAGTACTTCTTCGAAATTTCACTTTTTTGTAATATTTCCGTAACACAGGGTGCTTTAAACTGAATCAGTAATTCTCAGCATGCAAAAATCCAAAGGAGGTTTTAATATGAAGAGACTTTTAAGTGTTGTAGCGGTTCTGGCGCTTGTCTTTGCGGCCGGGTTCGCGCAGGCGGCCGGGACATTGAACGGCGCCGGGTCCACGTTTGCACAGCCGATATATTCTGCATGGGCGTACACGTATGCTAAGACGACCGGGGTCAAACTCAATTACCAGAGCATCGGTTCGGGCGGCGGCATACAGCAGATTAAAAGCAAGACCGTTGATTTCGGCGCGTCTGACGCTCCGCTTACACCGGCAGAACTAAGGTCAAGCCACCTTATCCAGTTCCCCACCGTTATAGGCGGCGTTGTGCCCGTCGTAAATATTCCGGGCATCAGGGCCGGCCAGATCAAGATGGACGGCCCCACACTTTCCAGAATATTCCTGGGGCAGATAAAGTACTGGAACGATCCGGCTATAAAAGCACTGAACCCCGGGGTTAACCTTCCGGCGCACGCCATAACCGTTATCCACAGGTCTGAAGGTTCCGGGACCACCGCGATCTTCACCAATTATTTAAGCGCGATAAGCCCGGCGTGGAAGTCCGAAGTGGGGGCTGGCGTGTCTGTTAAATGGCCCACCGGCATCGGAGCAAAGGGCAGTGAGGGTGTGGCCAACTACGTGAGAAGAGTCCAGTACTCCATGGGGTATGTGGAGTTCGCCTACATACTGCAGGAACACATGGCCTACGTGCTTATGAAAAACAAGGCTGGCGTTTACGTTTCGCCCACATTCCAGGCATTTAAGGACGCCGCCGGCAAGGCGGCCTTCAATCCCAGGACCGACTTTGACCTTTGGCTGGTAAACGCCCCTGGCAAGACCTCCTGGCCGATTGCGGGCGGCACGTTTATTCTTCTTAATATGGAACAGCCGCAGTCGAATGGAAAGGTTGTAAAGTTCTTTGACTGGGCATATAAAACCGGCGATGGACAAGCTGAAAAACTTACGTATGTGCCCCTTCCGTTGTCCCTTAAAAACAAGATAAGGGCATACTGGAAATCGCACGGCATCCGTTACTAATAGCGGTCTCTTCGCAGGTTAAAAGGGGCCGGCGCAATCCGGCCCCTTTCTTTTTATTCAAGCGTTTCGAAAAGAAGATTGTCCGCGATATCCAGTATTTTTTTGAATTCGCCGCCGTGGCTTTTGGAGCTGGAAAACAGCTCCTCTCTTAATGCCTTCATCTCCGGGGACGGCGCACTGGAGTAAGAGAGCGCCTCTCCTGAAGAGAGCGCGGCCTTTTCCATGGTTAAAAGGGCCTTAGCCTTCCGGCAAAACATGCCAAGCCTTTGCGAAAGCTCATCAAGCCTGGTGTCTGGGGCGCCATTTGCCATTGCGGCAAGCTCTTTTGCCATCTCGTAAAGCGTGGCGTACTCAAGCCCCCTTACACCCCTTCTCCACTGGATAATCCAGCCCCGCGGGCTCCAAAGCGAATTTTCCAGCCCGAAGGCCATCAGTTCTTCAATTGGCCCAAGCAATGCAGCGCACCGCCTGCCTGCCCTGAGCGCTTCTGTTTCAGCCGTGGCGCCTGAAGCGGTCCCGCCCAGATAGCGCCAGATATTGCCAAGCACTGCCCGGCCTGCCGCGTCATCTGGCGTGTCGAAATGAATGAGGGATGCCAGCACATTTCCGCGCCCGTATTGCCCCTCAACCGCCAGCGGGTCTCCATGCATTTTTGCCGGGTCAAGATTCAGCCCGTATGATTGCTCCAGTGAGGTCCAGTCCTTTATCCCGGCGGCCTTGATATCCGAACTGAACGTGTCTTCCGTTGGGCCGTCAAATTCCGCAAGTACGCGGGTGTTTTCTCCACTGACTACGAACTGGGAGGGCCACCAGATATGAAATTCCTCGTGTTGTTTTTCTCCGCTGCCCCATATTGGATGGCTAATCAGCCTGGAGCGCACACGCCCGCTTAATGAGGGAACGCGCTCTTTCAGGGGCCGCCTTGCGACGGGTAACAGGCCCAGGCCTTCTGCTGTTGCAAGCCCGGCGCCGCCGCAGATTCCAAAGTAGTTTCCTCCGGCCTCAACGAATTCCCGCACGGCCAGCGCGCCTTCCGGCCCCAGCGCCTTTAACTTGTTGGAGGCCCATCCGCCTGGAACAAAGAGCAGGCTGTAACCGGCGAGCGCGCCCCGTTTGACATCATCGCAGCGCAGAAGCCCGAATTGCAGACCGTTTGCCTTCAGCGCCCGGAAGGCTGCAAGGCCCCACAGGAAGGACTCGTCCCATAAAAAAGCGGCCCCCCTAGAGTGTATATTTCCTTTCATATCCTCGCGGGGTGACCATCCTTTTAAGCCCGTTTTGCCCAGTTGAATAAACGCGGGTCTGGGAGTTGCCTATGAATATCGTGCATTGCATGTCCGCTTGCTCTGCGGGCATATCCGCCAATGTGGATACGCTGTATGATTCATCAGGGCGCGTTGCTGCCCTTACAATAGCGGCCGCCGTTTCCCCTGGCCTGTGCCTGAGGATGATCTGCCGCGCCTTGTCCAGATGCCCCCGCCTGCCGCCGCTTTTGGGGTTGTACAAAACGATAACGAAATCGGAGGCCGCCGCGGCTTCAAGCCTTTTTTCTATAACTTCCCACGGGGTAAGCCTGTCTGAAAGGCTGATGGCGGCAAAGTCCGACATCAAAGGCGCGCCTAATACTGAAGCGCACGCGGCAAGCGCGGGAACGCCGGGGATAACCTGAACCTGCACGTCCAGGCCGGATCTGGATGCAACGTCCAGCGCCAGGCCGGCCATGCCGTATACGCCCGCATCCCCTCCGCTGATAAGCGCCACCTTTTCACCTGCCGCCGCAAGCGCCACGGCCTGTTTGGCCCTTTCAACCTCCTCGGTCATCGAGGACTCTATCGCGTCTTTACCTCTTATAAGCGTGGCGATCTGCGAAAGGTACGTTTTATATCCGATTATCTTTCCGCACGCCCTGATGGCATCCAGCGCCTTGGGCGTTATATGGCCTGCGCCTCCAGGGCCTATCCCTATTATGTACAGAATTCTCTCCGGTTTTGTCCCGGCAGCCGCAACGGTGACGTTGCCCGATATTTTTTTTGGGGCGATGAGTTGGCCGCCAGACGCAAGGATAGCCGACGGCTCCGCCACGGCGTTTGCGCCTATCGCCTTCAGTGCGGCTTCGGACGGTTTTACCTCTTTAACGGCGTTTAGCTCCTCATTGGAAAAGCCGCGGATTTTAAGCCCGTGTTTCCGGGCGAAATCCTGCAAGCCTTTTTCGTCCACTTTTTTAATATGTGTGCCGATTTCAGAAACAGACAGCAAGGAAAACCCGGCCTCCGACAATGCGGTGCGCACCGCGCCTTCTATCTCTTGGGCCCCGGTCCCGCTGTTTAGCCCTATGCCAAGGCAGAGGCAGCGCGGCCTTAAAAGCAGACGGCCACCGGACACATCAGTATTCAATACCCTGGCCGATATGATCACTGACGCTTCTTCCGGCGCGCCCGTTTTTACATAATCTTCCGGCAAAGCCATTTCAATATCCGTGAATACTTCTATTTTGCCCTGCCGGGCATGCCGCGCCGAAACATTCTTAAGCGCATCATGGTTTTCAATTTTAAAACCGCGCTCCGCCGCAAATACGTCAATTGGCGTAAGCCCGGCGGTGTCCGTTGCCGTGGTGATAACCGGGGCGGCGCCAATTGCGGCCGCTATGTCCGCAGCCATCCTGTTTGCCCCTCCGGCATGGCCCGACAGAAGGCTTATTACGTGCTTCCCGTTTTCATCCATCACAATTACAGCGGGGTCTTCAAGCTTGCTCTTTATATGCGGCGCAATGGCCCTTACGGCGATTCCGGAAGCCGATATGAACACAAGCGCCCTTGATTCAGGCCATAATTTTTCAGTGAGGTCTTTTGAGAATTTTTCCACCCGCGCTTCAGGGTACAGGGTTTCCTTTATCCTGCCCGCAAGCGCCTTTCCCTTCTGGCTTACATGGATAATGCAGATCTCATTTCCTTGAGCCATGCTTGAAATCCTTGTCGTACAGTTTCGATTTTTTTGGCAGGCCTTTTGAAGACGCCTTCAGCGCGTCCCCAACGTACACGATGGCGGTTTTTCTTATGCCCGCTTCCTGTACTTTTTTGGCTATGGTTGAAAGCGTGCCGCGCACCACCCGCTCATCCGGGCGGGACGCCTTTTCAACCACCGCGGCCGGCGTGGATTTGGAATAGCCGCCCCCGACAAGCTCCAGCGCCAGCGCGTCTATCATGTCCACGCTAAGAAATATCGCCATTGTGGCCCGGTGGGCGGCAAAGCTTCTGACGGATTCGGCATCGGGCACGGGCGTTCTGCCGGCCATCCTGGTGATTATCACGGACTGGGAGACCTCCGGTATCGTAAGTTCCTGCCCAAGCGCTGCCGCCCCGGCCCCAAGGGAAGACACGCCCGGCACCATCTGGCACTGGATGCCTTCCTTTGCAAGCGCGGCAGACTGTTCCGATACGGCGCTGAATATGGATGTGTCCCCGGAGTGCAGCCTTACGGCCAGCTTGCCGGAGCGCGATGCGTCAGATAGCACTTTTACTATTTCTTCCAGCGTCATCCCGGCAGAATCGTATAATTGCGCCGTTGTGCCGTCCAGCAGTTTTTTGTTTACAAGGCTTCCGGCATATACGATCACATCCGCCTCATCAAGAAGTCTTCTTCCCTTTAATGTGAGAAGTTCCGGGTCGCCCGGCCCCGCGCCGATGAAGTATACCGTTTTCATTTTGCCTTCCTTATTATCACTATGGAGAAATAATCGGCCCCGTCTTCGTGGGTCTGGTTAAGGGGGCAGGACTTTTCCCCTTGCAGCCCGGCCCTGGCCACGAATACCGCGCTGTCCATAAGCGCCATTTCCGCCAGCTTTTTCTTGACCGCGCCAAGAACGCTGTGAACCTTTAGCAATATGACCGTATCGAAATCCCTCAGGGTGGAATCCAGCCAGTCTCCCATTCCAAATACGGCGGGCACTATGGCAACCTTCTGGTCCGCGATGGCAAGCGGAGTCTTTGATAGAGCGGCGGACGCGTTTACGGAACTTACGCCGGGCACTATTTCCATCTCTATTGCGGATGAGATTTCCTGAATGGCCCCGGCCAGCCTGAAAAACGTGCTGTAAAGGCACGGGTCCCCAAGGGTGAGAAAGGCAACATCCCTGCCTTCATTCAGAACGCTTAGCACCGCTTCCGCGCCCGGCCGTAAATCCCGCGGGGAAAGATTTTTTACCATCGGGAAATCTATCTCCATTATGTTCTTGCCAAAAAGTTCCGGCCCTGCCGCCGCCCTGGCAATCTGCAAGGCAAGCCCCTCGGTTTTCGCGCCTTTGGGCATGGCAATGTCGCGGCACTGCCGGATAATTCTTGCGGCTTTGATAGTGAGCAGCTCCGGGTCGCCGGGGCCAACGCCCACCGCGTAAAGTTTGCCTTTCATCGCACTCCTTTTATAATGAATACCGGGTTTAGCGCCCTGAAGAAAGTATTTCCGCCTGTAATATCTTCCGCCCGCGCAACCGATATGGACGACGCGCTTACCGTAAACCCGTTTTCCCTTAATTTTTTCAGGGCCGTATCCAGCGTTTCGACAGTGACGGCGGTGATAACAACCCTGCCTTTTTCCATAAGGGGCGAAACATGGCTTATGATCTCCGGCAGCCTGCCTCCGCCGCCGCCGATAAATACGCGGCAGGGGGCTGGAAGCCCCTCAAGCGCATCCGGGGCCGCGCCGGAGATTACCCTGATATCCTCGGCCCTGAATTTGCCGGCATTCGATGCAATCATCCGGCATAGTTTTTTTGTCTTTTCTATCGCATATACCTTGAGGGCGGGGCATAGCCGTTTAGCCTCTATGGAAACGGACCCGGAACCAGCGCCGATGTCCCAGAATACGCCGCCGGCGGGCAGGGCCAGGGCGTGCAGCGCGGCGGCCCTCACCTCATCTTTGGTTATAAGCCCCTTTGTATGTTCGATCTCGTTTTCCGAAAGGCCAAGCGGGACAAACGGGCCGTTTTCATTTCCGGCAAGCGCTATCATGATGTTTGGTTCCAGGAATTTACGTTTTCCTCCGGATATGTCCTGCGGCCGGCCCTCCGTCATTTTTTCATCAGGATGCCCAAGGCGCTCCATTACATAAACGCGGGTATCAGGCGGCAGATGCTTTGCTATCCTGGCGGGGGTGTTTTCGCCCCCGGTAAGTATCGCCAATTTCCGCTTTAACCCGGCCAGCAGCGGCAGGTCCCGCGCAGTCCACTCCCTTTCCATTTTTCCATGCAGGCTTACAAAAAAAGCATCCTCCCACGGCACGCCTAACCTGGAAAATGCCAACTGAACGGAAGAAACAGCCGGAAAAAATTCCAGTCTGTCCGGCGGGAAGCTTTTGGCCAGCATCCTTCCGATGCCGTAGAATAGCGGGTCTCCGGAGGCGAGCACCGCCGCCGCCTTTTTGTATTTTTTAAGGAAACGGACGGTCTCCTGCACATCATTAATCACCTTAACGCGCGGGCTGAATTTTTCCGTTCCGGTTATCCTGTTGAATAACCCGGCAAGCCGTTTGGACGCCAGTATGGCAGATGACGCATCAAGCCGGCTCATGGCTTCCTTTGATATTGGGCTGCCCGGCCCGATTCCGATAATGGATATGAGGGGGCCTGCCCCTATGGGACTGGGCCCCTTAGTTGCTTCCCGCAATTATCTCCCCTTCGTAGGACACAAGCCATGTGCTTACGCCGCCGGCCCCGGATATCTTTCTGGCATATCTGGCCGCCGCGGCGCATACCTTTTTCAGCCCGCCGGGTTTTTTTATAAAATCCATGATCTCCCTTGCGGTATTATAATCCCTTTCAGGAAGGGCGATGCCAAGATTATCCAGAAATTCAACCGCCTTATTAATGTTTAACGCGCCCGCCCGCACGTGGGTGTCCGGCGTGCCCATGGCGATTTTGAGCATCTTGGCCCATTGCGCGCACAGGTGAATGCGCTTAAACCCGCCTGCCCCGGCTTCCTTCAGGCTGAACTCCACGTAATCGCCCATCAGCACGTAGGCGGTCTCCGGCATGGCCAGTTTTTTGTCCTTCATATGCGCGGCCTCGGAGGTCCTTCCGGCCGACAGCACAACTTCCTTCAGCCCCGATGCCTGCGCAACATTCAGGGATGATTTTATAGTGGCCTTCCACGCCTCGCCGGACAGTGGTTTCACAATCCCAGTTGTGCCCAGAATCGAGATGCCGCCTACAACGCCCAGCCTGGAGTTAAGCGTTTTTTCCGCAAGCCGCCTGCCTTCCGGCACGGTTACAATTATCTCAACGCCGGCCTCTACGCCTGCTTCGGCCCTGGCCTCACGGGCCGCTTCCGTTATCATCCTGAGCGGCACCGGCGTTATGGCGGGCGCGCCTACGGGCACGGAAAGCCCCGGCCTTGTTACAGTACCCACGCCTTCGCCGCCTTTTATAAGGATGTCTTCCGCCGCGCCCGGCCTTGCCAGCGCCTTTATCTCCGCGCCATTTGTCACGTCCGGGTCGTCCCCTGCATCCTTTATTACCGCTGCCCAGGCGCCGTCTGCATCCCTGCCGCCCAGCAGTTTGAATTTTGCCCTCTTCATGCCGCTGGCCTCCGGCATCGGGATTTCAACCGAGCGCGGTCTTTTCCCCGCCATGAAAAGGACGGCCCCTTTGGCCGCCGCCGCGGCGCAGGCCCCGGTGGTAAACCCGGAGCGCAGGGTTCTTTTCCTTTTTTCGCCGGTCACTTTTCCGCTCCCTTTCTGGCCATTTGCTCCATAAGCGCCCTTTTGGCCTGGCCTATGGTAAGGGGCGGTGATGGAAACCGGCAAGCGCCTTCCCGCTCCAGTAATTCCGCCAGATGCGCCACGCGTGGCAGCCTCAGGTTATGGGCGCGCAGGAGGTCCTTTTGGGCGAACACCTCAGCCGTTGGACCGGACAATTTTATTTCGCCCTTGTCTATCACGTAAACGCGGTCCGCCAGAAGCGGTACGGCATCAACGTCATGGGTGGCAAAAACAATGGTAATGCCAAGTTCACTGTTAATGCTGTTTAACAGGTCTATTATACGGGCCGCGCCAAGAGGGTCCAGCGAGGAGGCCGGTTCGTCCAGCACCAGCATCTCGGGCTGCATGGCAAGCACACTGGCCAGCGCCACTCGTTTTTTCTCGCCCCCGCTTAAATTGAAAGGGCTTTTGTTTTCGTAGCCCTCCAGCCCTGTTACCTTCAGCGCCCAGGCGGTTGCCTGTTCAATATGCTCGCCCTTCAGCCCCAGGTTGATAAGGCCATAGGCAATCTCCTGGCGCACCGTGCTTGAAAAAAGCTGATCGTCGGGGTCCTGGAATACCATGCCGATCATGCGGCGCACTTCCTTCAGGTGCGCTTTTTCAACTGCCCTGCCTTTCACCCTGACTGTCCCGTGCGCCGGCTGTAAAAGCCCGTTAAACAACTGAAAGAGGGTGGATTTGCCGGCGCCGTTGGCCCCGAGTACGGCCACTCTTTCGCCGGCCCTGATGAATATATCTACATTTGTAAGCGCGCGCGTGCCATCCGG
The DNA here is from genome assembly GCA_021813405.1 of Nitrospirota bacterium. Classification (GTDB taxonomy): domain Bacteria; phylum Nitrospirota; class Thermodesulfovibrionia; order Thermodesulfovibrionales; family JdFR-88; genus JAKAKS01. Next base: position 32,713 of record JAKAKS010000006.1, on the reverse strand, counting down.
GTATGTAAAACTTACGGACTGCAGCGTTATCAGGTCCACGTGTTTAGAAAAATCCTTTCCAGCCGGCTGTAAAATTGCATACCAGCAGGGATAACAGGGCCGCGCCCGCCAGGAGCCCGGCCAATTTGTCCTTTGCCGGAATGGGAGCGGTATAGTAGGGCGGGGTTTTGGCGTTTTCATCGTATCCGCGTGCAAGCATGGCCTTGTAAACCCTTACGCCGCGGTCGAACGCCTTTATCATAATGTTTCCTGCGATTATTCCCGTGTCCTTCGCCTGCCTGTGCCAGGGAAGCCCTTCGCCTCCCCGCGCGCGCTGGGCCTTGCGCATTGTCAGGGCAATTTCGCCCAGCGAGAAAACATACCTGTAAATCATTTCCGCCAGGTCCAGGACCACTGCGGGCATTTTAAAAAGGCGAAGCGTTGCCAGTATTTCAGACATCGGGGTTGAAAAGGAAAGCAGCATGGCAAAAGATACCGCCGTGAGTATCCGCAGCATTATCAGAAAGCCAAGCGCAAGCCCTTCCCGGTAAACAGGCAGGTGGATATGCCATACGGTGATCGCGCCAATTGCCATATGGCCGGTTGTGAATATCAGGCTAAGAAGGACCAGCCATGCCACACCGAACGGGACGGACATGCGCAGCAGCACTTTTTTAAGCGGCAGGCGCAAAGTGAACATAAGCGCCATGGCGGTGAGAAAGGCCGCGGCTTCCAGGGGTAGCCTGGTCAGAAGGCTGGAGATGACGATGGCGCTCAGCAGGATGCCTGTCTTTATCCGCCCGTCCATCCGGTGGAAATAAGTTTTCTCCGCGCACTGGTTATATGTGGTAATTTGCATATCAGTTTTCTTTTTTTCTGCCGAAGAGCTTCTGCCAGTTATGCCCCACTATCAGCCCGGCAAAAAAATTGGCGATCGAGAAGGCCCCAACCTGCGCGTCTCCCGGCAGGTTTACAAAAGGATGGGCCGATGCGTGCGCTGCGTGCGAAGCCATGGCGTTTACGGCATCGTCCGTGCCGCCCGCCGGCATGCCGTGCAGGTCCATGTATTTTGCCGCAATGAAAATCATTGCCAGGACGGCCAACATTATTATCAGCATCCAGCGGGTGAAGGGGTCAAACCAGGCGGTGCTTTCCGCAACGCCATTCTTGTCCGGTTCCATCTGTTTTATCCCCGCGCCTCCGCATTCGCGTTTTTGCTAAAAATCCCTCTCCTGCCTGTTATGCCGGGCAACAGGTCCGGGCGGCGGTTATACATCACCTGCAATACGGCGGCTGTAAAAATGGCCTCCGCAACGGCCAAAGGCAATTGCGTGGGGCCATAACCAGCGAAGAAGATCATCCACTGCCTTAACAGCGATATATGGCCGTGCAGGTTCAAGGCAAGTTCGAAAGCGGATGTAAGATATGTCGTCACATCGCCGGTAAAACCCGCAATGCCGCCCGCAAGCCATAAAGGCGCATTAAACCGGGTGAGGATTTTCCAGCAAAGGTATCCGGAAATGCCACCTGCTATGCCCATCGAGAAATCGTTGGCCCCGATGGTGGTAATCCCCCCGTGCCCAAGAAACAAAGCCTGAAAAAACAGCACTATGGCGGATATTACCGCTGTTGCGAATGGGCCCACAACAATGGCCGCAAGCGGCGTTCCGCACGGGTGCGAGCAGGAGCCGGTCACAGGCACCGGCAGGTGCATGGACGAGATCACGAATACCGCAACCCCGATCATGGCCAGAAACGGCTTGTAAGACAGGTTTTCCTGCACCCTTCTTTTGATTTCCCTTATCCCGGGAATAATAAAGAGTATCGTTACGCCATACCACAAAATCCATGCGCTTGGCGGCAGGATGCCGTCTTCAATGTGCATGGCATAGGCGTTTGCGGGAATCAGCAGGGCCATGGCCAACAGCAAGACGGCCCCGGATTTGTGTTTCATTTTCCCTCCGCCAGTTTTATTATCGCGTTTACTATTGCGGCCGCCGCGGGGCTTCCGCCCTTGCGCCCGGCGTTTGTTATATGCGGGAATTTCTGCGCGGCCAGAAGCGCCTTGGCTTCCACCGCCCTTACAAAACCGACTGGCACGCCCACTACAAGCCTGGGGACGGCTGCATTCGCCCTCATCTTTTTTATGCAGGCCAGAAGCGCGGTGGGGGCGTTGCCTATGGCGACGATGCCGGTATTGCCGCCGATGACCTGTTCCATACCGGCTTCCGCCCTGGTTTTGCCTTTTTCGCTTTTTATTCCCCTTATGGAGCAGACTACCCTGCCGCCGAACTTTTTTAAAGCCTTTTCGTTTATCCCGGCTGCGGCCATCTCCACATCCGTAACCACGTCCATCCCCGCCCGTACCGCCTCTATTCCGGCATTTATGGCATCCGGGTGGAAGATAAGCCCGCTTATGTATTCGGGGTCGGCCGTGGCGTGGACAACCCTGCGCACTATGGGTTTTACATTATCCGGGACGCCGGACATGCCATTTTTGAAGATGCGGTTTATCTTTTCAAAGCTCCTGTTTTCTATCTCCTGCGGCGGCACAAGCCCGCATGCCTCCATTATCCTTTCCCTTGCCACATCAACCAGTTCGGCAGAGACGCCAAGCGGTTCCGAAAGGATGAACTCCGTTGCGGGGCTTGATGATTTTACGCCCGCGATGGCCTCCGGTATGTCTTTTGTCACATGCATGCCGTCGTTTAAAAAGAAAGGGTGCACAATGATTTTTTCCGCGCCGCTTCCGGCCGCTTCAGCCAGGGTCTCTTCAAGCCCCGGTTTTTCAAACTGAAGATAGCACACCCGCACGCAGTTTCCGGCGCAGCCCGGGTGCATGGAGGCGTGGAGGAGCTTGCCCACCATCTCCATCCTGTTGGCCTCTTTGCGCGGGCTGCCATGCCCCACAAGTATTATCTTTTCCATCTATCCTCCTGCGCTTTGGACTAAATTCCGGGCGGCCTCCGGATTGGACCCGAAGTGAACGTGCGTATAAGTGGCCAGCGTGTTTTTATACAGTGCGGACGAAATCTCCGCCCCTTCATTTCCCCCCATCACATTAAATGAAACGCCTTTTTTGTCCCAGATGTTACCAATCCTGCTGTAATGGAACTCATGCCCTCTTATCGCCTGGCCCGGCGCGCCAAGCAGGCATGGCTCCTTAAAACTGCATTGCCTGTAGCCAAGCACGGGCCTTTTCCCAAGGCTTGAGGAAATTGGCAGCACGCCGCACATCGCATAATCCGCGCCGTCTGCCTCAATGGTTTGGCCAAGGTACATAAGCCCGCCGCATTCGGCATAAATAGGGCGGCCGTCTTCGGCCCAGTTTTTGATAAAATTGCGGGTGGAAAAATTTGCGGAGAGCTGTTTTGCGTAAAGCTCCGGGTACCCGCCCCCGATATAAACCGCCCCGGCGCCGGCCTCCGGGGTTTCATTTTTTAATGGGCTGAAGAAGCACAATTGCGCGCCGGCCTGCTCAAACATGTCCAGATTGTCCCTGTAATAAAACGAGAAGGCCGCATCCCAGGCTACCGCCAGCTTTGCCTTTTGGGAAGCTTTCCCGGGTTCAAACGGTTTTTCTGCATCTTCCGCTCTAAAGACCGGCCTTGCCAGACGCGCAAGCTCTTCCATGTTGAAGTTGGCCATAACGGTATTGATCAGTTTTTCAAGGGATGGCGGCGCAAGGGGCATTTCTTCAGCGGTCTTCAGCCCCAGATGCCTTGAGGGGATGCCAAAAGCCTCCCCTGATGGCAGGTAACCCAGCACCGGCACGGGGCAGGATTTTGAGAGCCTTTCAAGATGCCCTGCGGAAGATACCCTGTTGAATATCACCCCTTTAAGCCCGTGCCCGTGCGCGTTAAAGCCGCGCACAAGGGCCGCGGCGCTTTCGGCCATTCCGTAGGCGTCCACAACCAGAACCACATTTGCGCCCAGAAAAGCCGCAAGCGCGTCCGTGCTCCTGTCCCCGCCGTCAAAAAGGCCCATAACGCCTTCGGTTACCGCCGCGTCCGCACCGTTTGAATGCCTTGTTGCGCAATCCAGCACGTAATTTTCCCCGCACATCCAGATGTCCAGATTCCGTGAGGGCCTTTTGCATACCAGCCCGTGCAGGCCCGCATCTATGAAATCCGGCCCCGCCTTGAAGGGCTGCACCGAAAGCTCCAGCTTTCCAAGTGCCCCCATAATGCCAATGGTGGCCGTGCTCTTGCCGCATCCGCTCTTTACGCCTGCTAAAACCAGCAAAAAACCTCCGGTTTTGCTTCTGTATTCCGGCTTGTCCGGAATCCCTTTTTAGTTTTGCCGTTAAAAAACAAAAAATCCCGATGGCCGTTTGGACCATCGGGATTGCACCCAGTTTGCTTCATCCCTTGCCGGACGGGTTTACCATCCCCGTCCTTCCTTCTTCCGAGAGAAGTTTTTACGCGCCTGCAGGCAGGTCTTCTGGCTCCCGGTTCATCCTCACCTTCGCCTTCCCATGCCCTTAATAAGGCACAGTGGCTTTACCGAAGGTTTTTGTCCCCGGTTACAGCGGCGGGACCGCTCCCGAATTTCACGGGATTCCCTTTTCGCCTTGTCCGTAGTCTGGACAAAGGCGCCTGCGGCTTCGGGCATAATTTAATCAGTTGGGGCCGCAAATGTCAAATCGGCATCGGCCCGGTGTCGGCATCGGCCCGGTTGAATCTCAGGAACCGGCTTGCCGGTCCGTGGCGTATCTCAGATTATAGTCCTCGGCGCTCCCGGCCCCCAGCCACTTTTTGTTGTCCTGGCAGATATTTACCTGCCGTTTGTTTACCGGCACCATTTTCAGCGACCATAGTTTGAAGGCCTTGCCGGATTTAAGCTTGCCTATAAAGTTCTGATAAAACAGCCTGGACTCTTTCAATGCCTTGTCATGCGCATGCACCGCGCCTGACGCATAGCCGATGTTGAACCCTATCTGGGCGGCGGTCAGGAAAAACATTGCCAGAAGGACGGCTTTTACGGAATATCTCCATTGGATGGCTGAAAATTTCATTTTTACACCTCCGGGATTTGATGCCGCGTACTCCCGTCATCTTTATCATAAGCGGCATTTCAAATAAAAAACAGCAGGTTTTTGTCGAAGGATCCTAATGCCAGATTGTCTCAAAGAAAAGTAAAGTTTGCAATAGCTTTTTTGCTATAATTCGTCGTATGGAAGAAGCTTACCAGATGGCCAGGGCGCGCGTGATATTCAGGGGCAGGGTGCAGGGCGTGTTCTTCCGCTCCTTCACCCAGCAGACCGCAGCCGCCCTGGATGTAAGCGGTTTTGTAAAAAACCTGCCGGACGGCTCCGTGGAAGCCGTGTTCGAGGGGGCAGAACCCCTTGTAAAAGAAACCTTGAATATTTGCCGGCAGGGGCCGCCCCATGCCAGCGTGGAAGATATGAACATAAAATGGGAGCCTTACAGCGGGGAATTCCGGGGATTTTCGGTAAGATATTGACCCCGGCTGTGCGATTGCCCCAAAATAACCCGTTATGTACTTCTCCATCCTGAAGTCCACGGAGGAACTGGCCTGCCCCGGCGCGTTCACCGGCAAGGGCATATCAAAAGAGGCCGCGCTTGCCGCAGCAAGGCTGGAAGGCCATGCGCTGATCAGGCTTTTTGCTCTGGCAAATGCCGTGCGCCAGGCACAGCGCGGCAATCTTGTGGATATATGCGCCATCGTAAACGCAAAATCGGGCGGATGCCCGGAGGACTGCGCTTACTGCGCCCAGTCCGGCAAGGCCAGAAGCGGCATAAAATCCTATCCGCTGATGCCGGTAAAAGAAATGGCATTCAATGCAAAGAAGGCCCATGAGGCGGGCGCAAGGCGTTTCTGCGTGGTTACAAGCGGGAAAAAGCCGTCAAAAAAAGAGCTGGCCTCCATTGCCAAAGCCATCACCGAAATAAGAAAAACCGGAATGCTGCCATGCGCAACCCTTGGGATATTGTCCGCGGAGGATCTCAGGCTTTTAAAAGACGCCGGGCTGGAGCGCTACCATAACAACCTGGAAACCTCGGAAAGGTTTTTTCCCCATGTATGCACCACTCACTCATATAAAGAGAAGGTAAAGACGGCGGAGGCGGCAAAACGGGCGGGGCTGTCACTCTGCTGCGGCGGCCTCTTCGGCATTGGCGAAACCTGGGAAGACAGGGTGGACATGGCATTGGAAATAAAACGGCTGGAGGCCGACTCCGTTCCAATAAACTTCCTTATACCTGTGAAGGGCACAAGGCTTGCAAAATCCGCCATGCTGCCCCCTCTGGAGGCGCTTAAGATAATAAGCGTTTACAGGCTGCTTCTGCCCCAGCGCGAAATCCGGGTATGCGGCGGCAGGCTGCAATGTTTAGGCGAGTTCAATTCATTTGTATTTGCGGCCGGGGCGGACGGCATACTCACCGGCAATTACCTGACCAAATCCGGCAGGCAACCGGAAGCGGACCACAGGCTGATAAAAGATTTCGGTCTCCTGCCAGCATGAGGGGCCGGCCAAAGCAATAAAATGTATTCGGTCCGGATGAGGGCGGAAAAAGACGGGCTGCATTTATCGGGGGCCGAGGGCATATTCGGCGCAAAAGATGTCCAGGGCGCGGCCTCAGCCATGGTTGAACGGGCCATGCGCCTTAAAACCCGCCCGGGCGGCATCTACCTGAGCATTGAGCCAATTCCGCTGAAGCCAAAGATGATAAGCGCGCTTCCGGTAAGCACTGTAAAGTCGGCATCAGTTGCGGACGCCAGGAGCGCCGCCGAAGTTTTTTTGAAAGATGCCGGCATTTCCAGCCGCGCCATCAGGGCCGCCCTTGCCGCAATCCGTCCGCCGGCCATGCGCGGGGCAGCCCTCCTTTGTGCCGAAACCGGAAGGCGGCTGGACACATCCAAAAAAAGGGGCGTCCGCGCATCTGTTTTCGGCATTACGCCGGGTGCGCAGAAAACGCTTCAAAAAAAGCTGGCCGGATGCGGCATAACGCACCGGCGGGCATTTGAGGCGATGCTGCTTGCGGCCAAGGTTGCAAGCTGTCCGTTTATCTTGGCGGAGTTCTGCGTTTCCGACGATCCGGAATATGCCACCGGGTACGTTTCCAGCAGAAAAAACGGCTACGTGCGGATTGAAAACCTGAAGCCCAAAAAATCCCCGGAAGGCGGGCGGGCCTTCTTTCTTGAAAAGGATGCGCCGGTGGAAGCCGTTATTGATTATCTTGAGCGGGAACCGGTAATCATCAGCAGGGCAGGGCGCATGCGTGGGGAGATATGCCCTTTATGAACGCCTGCATCATCTGGAACCCGGCATCGCTAAGGGGCTCGCAGAAAAAAGTTGCCCTTGCCGTCCGGCTTCTGGAAGAGGCCGGGATAAAAACACAGCCTCTTCAGACCGCCCATAAAGGCCATGGCATCGAGCTGGCAAAAAAGGCGGCGCAGGAGGGTATGGATATTGTAGTTGCCGCCGGAGGCGACGGCACTTTCAATGAGGTGGCAAACGGGCTTGCAGGTTCCGGGGCGGCCATGGGCATAATCCCAACCGGCACAACCAACGTGCTTGCCAAGGAGCTTCACATACCCGGCAATGTGGAAGGCGCGGCAAGGCTGATAGCCGGCCGGATGAAAAAAGGCGGGGCCAGGCCGGTATATCTGGGGCATCTGGGGTTTGAAAACGGGCTGGAAAGGAAGTTCCTGCTGATGGCTGGCGTGGGCTTCGACGGCGAGGCCGTTTACAGGGTAGCAACGGCGGCCAAAGGCTCCCCCGGAAAAACTGGATATATAATGGGCGGCCTGAAACTCCTTGGCGGCTGGAAGCCGGAGCGCCTGTCTTTAAAAATAGACGGCGGGCGGCAGATAGCGGCCTCCAGTGTTATCGTGTGCAAGGGCGCGCGGTACGGCGGCTATATGAAAGCCGCGCCGGACGCGGACATTTCGACCCCGTATCTGTACGCCGTGGCCGTGCGTGGATTTGGAAAGCTGGATATTCTCAGGTTCGCGCTGGGCTTTCTTGCCGGTGCGCATACAACGATGAAAGGCGTACTGTATACAAGTTGCTCCAGCATACAGATAAGCGGAACGCCCCACGTGCAGGCGGACGGGGATTACATAGGCAAGGGGCCGCTTACTGTTGAGATTGCCAAGGAAAAATTAAGGATGGTGTATTAGAACCTGTTTCACTTAATCGGAAATAAATTTTGATTTTTGGCGGCATTCGCCGATATGCCGGAATCTCTCATTTGAGTTTTTTCCTTTTCTCGCGGGGCGGTGTTTGTCTCCGTTAACCCTCGTCTCGCTTTGGTAAATTGAAGGTCTGTGTCCCGCTGCTCACATGAATACGGCAAACGGCGCCGCTTCGCCAAAGGTCCGATACGGCTCGCCCGGCCACTTCGCTCACTAACCGCCCCGCTGTCCCAGGTGCGTCAAAGGCTTAAAAATTAAATTCGGGGGAGTTCCCGCATCACCCTCTCCCGTGAGTTTACATGGTAGGAAGACGTGGTCAGGGAATCCCCCATGACGTGGACTTCCTGACGCATGTCATATGGACTATGTCATGGTGCCTTATGGTATACAAGACGCGGAGGGGGGCTTCAAAAACATGCCGGGAACAGATTGAACGTAAGGAACAGAAAAATTACGAAAAATCCATTTTAAATCAGGCACATCCGTATTACGGCTGGAACATATAAAAAAAAGGGGCCGGGATGGGGCGCAATTATGACTTTGATCATGTTTTCCGGGAACAAACCGGGCTAAAGTTTAGTTGTGGCTAAAAATGATTTTTATTAAAAATTTATCTTGACAAAGAATAATTCTTAATTTAGAATAATGACAAATGAACAAAGCGCTTAAAGACATAGGGCTGAAGGCAACGCCGCAGAGGATGGCGATACTGGACTTTTTGAAGGGCAACACATCGCATCCTTCCGCGGAGGAGATTTACGAGGCCGTTGCCAAGAGGTTCCCTTCAATTTCGGTGGCCACGGTATATAACACGCTTGCGGCCCTGAAAGATAAGGGAAGCCTGCTGGAACTTACGATCGACCCGGCCAAGAAACGGTACGATCCGGACACCAGGCCCCATCATCATTTAATCTGCCTTGGGTGCAAGCGGGTGTCAGATATCGTTTATGATTTTGTCCTTGATCTGCCCGGCCAGGTGGCAGGCGGTTACCAGATCACGGGCAATCATGTGGAGTTTTACGGTATCTGTCCCGCTTGCGGACAAAATAAAGACCAGAAAAAAACAGGCCAGGAGGGCTAACTGAAATGTGCGTAGACCATAAGATCATATGCGAATGCGGGCGCGCTGCGGCAAGCATAAACCTGAAGGACGAGATGATGCCCCCGGAGGTCGTAAAAGCCCTGTACTGCCCTGTTTGCTCCGGAAGCGTGGCGCTTGATTCCGGCACCATGGTGACGGACAACGGATGGGTAATAGATTATGACATGGAGATAGCCGCGTTCGCCGCCGCCAAGCTGCCAAGAAACGTGAGGCTGACGCCGGAATATATATTTGACGGGGGGTGGTGCACATGGAAGGGTGTTTATCCGGGCGACGTGGAAGAATCCGCGAAGGAAAAGAAGCAACTGCTGGAGATGTGCGGGCAGGACAAGCTGAGGTACGTGCGGGAGTTCAGAAGATGGACAATGGACCGTATGGAACGCCTCTCAAAAAGCGGATGGAGGAAAGCAAATGAGGGAAAGCACGTTTGCTGAGTTTATCTTCGTTACATGCCCGGTATGCGGCAGCGATGTGGACATCTGGGCGATAAAAGAAGCGGTATGCGAGGTTTGCGGCTTCAAGGTTTTTAAAAAAGAACTGACGCTGCACTGAAAAACCCGCGCTGATTTTGCGGGGAGCTAAAGGAGGAGAATCGATGGGTTATGAGGCCAGGGACTATTCTGCCTTGGTAGGTAAGATGGAGGGGTTTGGCGAGGCAATCCTTAAAAATCATTTTACGCTTTACCAGGGGTATGTTGCCAATACAAACAAGCTTCTGGAAAAACTTGCGGCCGGGCCGGGCGACGGCGCCCCCACGCCGGAATTTTCCGAGATGAAAAGAAGGCTTGGGTGGGAATTCAACGGCATGAGGCTGCACGAGCTTTATTTCGAGAATTTGGGCGGTTCCGGCGCGCCTGACGGGAAGATAGTGAAAGAGATAGAGGCAAGCTTTGGCAGCTTTGACAATTGGAAAAAGGAATTCAAGGCGGCAGGCATGATGCGCGGCATCGGATGGGTGGCGCTTTACAAGGACCCGCGCTCCGGCAAGCTTATAAATTTCTGGATTAACGAGCACGACGTTTCCCATCCGGCGGGCTGTACACCGGTGCTTATCATGGACGTTTTCGAACACGCGTATCTTACCGATTACGGACTCAAAAGGGCAGATTATATAGAGGCTTTTTTCAAAAACATCAACTGGGGCACTGTAAATTCCAGAATATAAAGAGGAGAAAATAATAATGGCTGGAACCGCTGCAACTGAATCAAAGGCTGTGCAGGACTTGAGGGGGGCGTTTGCCGGGGAATCACAGGCGTTCAGGAAATATCTGCTGTTTGCGATAAAGGCGGATGCCGAGGGCTTTAAAAACGCGGCAAGGCTTTTCAGGGCCGCTGCCGAGGCCGAGGCCATCCATTCGCACAACCATCTCAAGGCGCTGGGGGCGGTAAAGAGCACAAAAGAAAACCTTGGCGAAGCCATCAACGGCGAGACCTTCGAGTTTGAAACAATGTACCCGCGCATGATAGAGGACGCCAAGGCCGAGGGCAACAGCCAGGCGCTGAGGAGTTTTCAGTACGCGATAGATTCCGAAAGGGGGCACGCGGAGCTTTTCAAACAAGCGCTTGCCGCAATGGAAGACAAGGCCGAAAAGCAGTATTACGTATGCGAGGTGTGCGGTTATACCGTTGAGGGAGAGGCCCTGGATGAATGCCCGCTTTGCAAGGCGAAGAAGAAGGCGTTTAAAAAGATAGATTAAGCAAGCCCCCCCCGGGCAAGGCCCGTATGTGTGCGGGCCTTGCCCTCCTGCCATGTTAGAATAACCTGATGAAAGCGATAAAGAACCTGATAATGACTGGGGACCGTGTGCTTATAGAGCCCGATGAGGACTCTGAAAAGAGCGCGGCCGGGCTTTACCTGCCCCCGAACGTAAAGGAGAAGGAGAGGGCGCGTGGAGGCAAGGTTATTAAAACAGGGCCGGGGTATCCCATGCCGGAGTCCGGCGCCTTTGACGAGCCCTGGACACAGAAAAGACGGCCCCCAAGGTACTTCCCCATCGAGGCGGCCGAGGGCGATTACGCCATATATCTGAAGAGCGAGGCTGTGGACATAGAATTCGAAAACAAGAAATACGTTATTGTCCCATACTCCTCCATACTTGCCCTGGTGAGAACGGAATTCCAGGAATAGGACCTGGGCCAAGTTTTTAAGCAACTATATTCCTTGACACCTCAGGCCCGCTTTTCTAGCATTTAAGCAGGGTTTACCCCAATCCCCGGGCAAGGAGCGTTCAAATGAAAAAGCTGCTTTATGTGATTGCGGCCGTGATCGTGGTTTTGATTGTGCTTGTGGCCGCCGCGTCCATATTTGTTAAAAGCTATTTCACCTCGGACCGTCTTAAAACTATCGTGCTGCCAAAGATTGAGGCCGCAACCGGGAGGGAGGCCAGCATATCACAGATAAACATTTCAATCTTCAAGGGGATTATCGTAAAAAACATTTCGTTGAAAGAGAGCGGCGGCAAAACCGATTTCCTTAAGGCCGGGGAGTTCCTGCTCAGCTATGAATTCTGGCCTCTTCTTCATAAGCAGCTTGTCATCTCAAAATTAGAACTGGTCTCCCCTTATGTTATTGTGATCAGGGGGAAAAACGGCAAATATAACTTCAGCGATATAGTTGCACGGATGGAAGCGCAGAAGCCGGCAGCGCAGGCCCCCGCGCAAAAGAAGGCCTTTCCGCTTACAATCGAAGCAAACAGCATAGTTATAAAAAACGCGCAGGCCCAGTTCATAGACAGGCTTGGGGCCCTTCCAAATATTGGGGTGGCCGCAGATGCCAGGTTCGGGCTTCAGCAGGCCGGGACGGGATACGCCGTATCAGGGACACTGAATATCAAATCGATGAAAACCGTAATAGGCGGGCTGGAAGCTGATACATCGGGGAAGATAGATTTCAACAACGATATGACGCTGGCCCTGAATGCGGTTATCGGCAACGACAAAATAGACGTTACCGGGGCCGTTAAAAATTTCATGAAGGCCCCCGTGGCCACTGTGAATGCGCAGGCGGCCACCCTGAATCTGGACAGGATTATGGCTGCGCTTGGAAAGATGAAAAAAGCGCCGCCTTCCGGCAAGCCGGCCCCCGCTAAAATAGGCAAGGCCGCGCCGCCCTCTGCCGCAACTTCAAAATTTACGGCCGATGGCAGGATAACCGTGGGAGTGGCCACATATAAAGGCATCACGTTCAAGGATTTCCTTGCAGTCTACCGGATGGCCGGAGGGAATTTTTCATTAAACCCCATATCTTCGGGTTTTCAGCAGGGGGCCAGGGCGGACATAGCCGGTTCCTTCAAGGCTGTAATGTCGGTGAGCATGGCGGACCCAAAGCGGACACTCAACGGGAACGGCCAGGCCAATCTGAGCAAGCTCAGGATAAAAAAATCCGCCATTACAAGCCAGATTGCCTCGATTCTCCAGGCGCCGGAACTGGCGGCCCCGTCATTTGGCACATCAAGGCTGAATTTCAGCGCCGCGGACGGGGTTATCACATTTAACGGATTGATGCTGTCGCAAAACATGGAGATAAACCCCATAGCCGGTAAATTGACTTTGTATAATGAAGCGCTTGGCGCCGCTTTCGATCTGAAACTTCCGCCGGGCGTTTCGGCAAAGCTGCCAGGCGGAAGATACAAGGCGTATTTGCAAAACCAGAGCGGCTGGACTGTTTTGCCTTTTGTGGTGAAAGGCACAGCCAGCAAACCAGCCGTTTCCTTAAACCAGGCCGCTCTTGGCAAGCAGGCCGGGAAAAAGATAGAGCAGGAGTTAAAGAAAAGATTTTTACCGGGAGGGGCCAATCAGAATACTCCGCTGCCCGGCGCGCTGAAAAGGCTGTTTCAATAAATGGAATAACTGCGCTCCGTTGCCATGGAGCCAGTCACAAGGTCCTCCACGGTCTTGTTTTTCAGGGAGGCAGAAATCGATTCTGAAATCCCGGCAGACACTTCTTCTACAATGGGCGGCAATGCCCGGATAAAGTTTACCGGGTATTCGGTTTCCCAGGCCGCTCGTGCCGCTTCTGCCACTTCGGCTATCTTTATCCTGTTCACGGGCCTGGCGGGCACAAAGGTTTCTCCCGACGCGGATTTGGTAATAAACCCGTTTGCAGCCAGAGTGTTAAGCACCTGCTGCACGGCTTCCAGTGGCGCTCCGGTATATACGACAAGAGAATCGGTAGACCAGGGCGTTTTATTGAAATAGAAACTGTCGGCTATCAGGTAGGCGCATAAAAGAGAGAGCTTTTCATGCAGCCTGGCGCTAAGCACAAGAGGCTCCTGCGAAATAAACGGGAACTGGGGATATTGCATGTGGAAAGATACAGCCGCGCCTATAAGAAATATCTGCCAGTTAAGCCCCGTCCAGATTGCGAACAGAAGAAGGATGGCGATACCCGAGTAGATGGCCGGATAGCTGGTTGATGAAATGGTGAATTCCGCAAATAGCCAGCTTGCGCTTTGCCACAGGATGCCGCCCACAACACCTCCCGTGAAGGCGGCCTTTATGCTTACTCTTGTTGTGGGCAGGAATGCGTACATGAACGCAAATGCAGCCGAAACCAGAAAATACGGGGTGAGCTTTCCTAAAAAATAGATGACAGGGCCAATCGCTTCGATGGAAGTAATCCTGTATGCGATCTTGCTGTTCATGAAGGCCGATGTCATCGCGAAAGCGGTAAACACCAGCACCGGGCCTATCAGGATTACGCTTAGATAATCCGTGAACCTCCTGATCAGACTTCTTGTTTGCTTCGATTTCCATATGTAATTGAGGGCGTTTTCGATCTTTTGAATAAGCGACACGGACGTGTACAGCAGACCCACAAGCCCTGCGGTGCCCAGCACGCCGATCTTTAAGTGATTTATATAGTCCAGCAGCCTGCCGGTTATAATCCGGCCCTGCTCTCCAAACGGGGCCAGAAGCGTCAGGATATATGGGGCAATCTGGTTCTGGACGCCGAAGGCCGTAAGTACCGAGAAGCTTAGCGCCAGAAACGGCACAAGGCTCAGAAAAGTTGTGTACACAAGGCTCATTGCCGTATTCGACAACTGCTTGTCCTGGTAAGCGTTTACCGCCACGTGCGAAAGCCTGGCCGACAGCACCGCAAAGCGTAATGGCCAGCGATATGAATTCAAATCTCTTGCCCAGAGTCTCTTGAGCAGCCTTGATTTAATTTCATAAGTGGAGAGCATGTGTATAGTTTATCACCCGTCAGTGGGCCTGTCTTTAGAACGGCACAGGGGGATTGTCCCCCTATGCCGCATAAGGGCGGAGGCTGGGTCCGGTTAGTTCCGCTTCCTCACCATTCCTCTTCGCCCTCTTCCTCTTCGCCTCCAAGTGTTGCTCCACTGCTTTTCAGCTCCTGTATAAGCTGGTTTGAGAAGCCGGGCACTTTCTTGAGGCTGTTCCAGTTTTCAAAGGGGCCGTTCTTCTGCCTGTAACTGACAAGGTCCCTGGCCCTGGTGGCCCCCACCATCTGGAGGCTTGCAAGCTCGCTTTGGCTTGCGCTGTTGATGTTTAGGGTTTTCGCCGCCTGCTTGGAAGTCTTTGGCATGGTATGCCTCCTTGAAAATAATCCGGCAACACCGGACGGCTTGCGGGTCTACTTCCCGCCATTGCTGATTAAAGGCTAACAATCAAGGCATGTACAGTCAATCGGAAGGAACGGCGGTTATGGCGCAATCTAAACTGAATGGGCGGGCCCTGGCCCGCCCTGGTTAAGAACTGGATTTTAAGTGATAGTTAGCCTCATGCCTTAAGCGTGGCCAGCCTCGTCTTAAGCGTTATCTGCACGCCGCCAAGCGCCTGGGAGACCGGGCAGTTCTTTTTTGCCGCGTCCGCCTGTTTTTGGAATTCAGTATCGTTTATGCCTGGCACCTGAGCATCGCATTCCAGCTCGCTTTTTGTGATCCTGAAACCGTCGCCCGATTTATCTATATGCACGTTTGCAGTGGTCTTGATCTGCTCCGGCTTGTACCCGGCCTGTTCCAGCAGCATGGAAAGGGCCATTGAAAAGCAGCCCGCGTGCGCGGCCGCGATCAACTCCTCCGGATTTGTGCCTTGTCCCTGCTCGAACCGCGACTGGAACGAATAAGGCCCCTGAAAAATCCCGCTGCCCAGCTTTACTGTGCCTTTGCCGTTTTTAAGCCCTCCGTTCCATATGGCCTCTGATTTTCTTTCCGGCATCTGAATACCTCCTGTTTTAAATTGTCTAAATTCTATCAGGAAGAGATTTTTTTACAAGCTTGTTTGCAGAGCTAAACGGCCTGATTGGCAGTAATCCGCTTGCCCCGATAACAGCGCAGCGGTTTTGTAGCCAGATAAGCCGTGCATAGGTTGCAATGTGTGCACTGTGAGAGGGCTTTACTTCCCGCCCGTATTTTTTCAGGAAATTCTGGATCCGCTATAAGCGCCCTGGACATGCTGATGTAATCTGCGGCCCTGTCTGCGATTATTCGCTCCATTGATGAAGGGTCTGTCATGCCTCCAACCACGAACACCGGAATGTCCACCGCATTCTTTATGGCCATGGCGGCCTCCAGATTATACGCCTGGCTAAACGGCGCAGGTTTTACGACCTTCCGGCCAAGGTATCTCATGAAAGTGCGGTAAACGGGATTTTTTCTCTTGTACATGTCCCATTCATCCAGTATCGCTTCAACCGGCAGGTCACCGCGGATAGTGGACTGGTTGTCGTCAAAAATTCCGCAGCTTACTTCAATTCCGTCAAAGCCCATAGCGGCAATCATCTGTGCCATTATAACGGCCTCGCCAATCTTCAGGCCTTTTTTCATATTGTCGTATCCGTTGATTTTTATCAGCAGAGGGAAATCATGGCCAATCTCCTTGCGGCAGCGGCTGTGAATTTCAGAAACAATCCGCATCCGGTTTTCAACCGGCCCGCCCCACTGGTCCTTCCTCCGGTTGGTGTAAGGGGAAAGGAACTGGTTTACAAGATAGCCGTGAGCGCCATGTATCTGCACAGCGTCAAAGCCGCTTTCCATGGCCCTCCTGGCCGCCTGCGCAAAGGCCTCTATTATCCTCTCAATGTCGTCTTCATTCATTTGCCTTGGTGTGACAAACAAAGCCTTGTCCTTTACGGGCGACGGAGCGATAGGTTGGGTCCCGGCGGCCTCGCTGGTGGTCTGTCTTCCGCAATGGGCTATCTGCATCGCTATCTTTGCGCCATGCGAGTGCACGTGGTTTACCAGCGCGCGGTATGCCGGTATGTGCCCGTCCCGGTCTATTCCCTGCATGCCTTTGAAATTGGAGTTGCCTTCCCGTGATACAAATGCGTAGCCGGTTATGATAAGCCCGGCGCCGCCTCTGGCCAGCCTTTCATAAAGCGCAAAAAGCTCTTTCCCAGGGAATCCGGCCTCATCGGACATGCCCTCATGAGTGGCCGACCGTACAATGCGGTTTTTCAAAAGCAGGGATTTGATTCGGGTCTCTTCAAACAGCTTCGGCAAAGTTTTTTGAAGGCCCCCCGTTTAGAGTGAGCGGAAATTTTTGAGCGCTGCCGGCAGGTGCCCGGATTAAATCTGTTTAATAATCTATTTAACGGCAGTAAGCCAGCGGGAGTATTTACGCGCCTTGCCTTTTACAACCGAAAAGAAGGCTTCCTGGAGGGCCTTGGTCATCTTTCCAGGCTTGCCCGCGCCGATGGTCCTGCCGTCCAGTTCCCGGATTGGCGTGATCTCCGCGGCAGTGCCGGTAAGAAACGCCTCGTCTGCAATATACACCTCGTCGCGCGTAAACCTTTCTTCCCGCACCTTAAACCCTATATCTGTGGCCAGATCAAGGATGGTGTTCCTGGTTATTCCTTCCAGTATGGAAGTAAGCGGTGTTGTTTTTAAAATCCCGTTTCTTACCATGAACACGTTTGCCCCGCTTGCCTCGGAGACATAACCTTCTGTATCTAGGAGCAGTGCCTCTTCATATCCACAGGCCACAGCCTCACTCTTGGCAAGCTGGGAATTAACGTAATACCCGCCAACCTTTGCCATGGACATGTTGGAGTTCACATGCCCCCTGACAAAGGAGGACGTTTTCAGCCTTATTCCTTCCCTGAGGCCTTTGTCACCAAGATAGGCCCCCCATGGCCACAAAGCTATCGACACGTTTACCGGGGAGTTCTTTGCGTAAAGGCCCATTACCCCGTAGCCAAGGTATATAATCGGCCTTATGTAGCATTCCGATATTCTGTTTGCCTTTACCGTCTGAAGTATGGCCTTTGATATCTGCTCCTCGGAGTAAGGAACTTCCATCTGGAATATGTGGGCGGAGCCGAAGAGCCTCTTTACGTGCTCCGGCAGCCTGAATACAGCCGGGCCTTTATGCGTCTTATAACAGCGGATGCCTTCAAATACGGTAAGCCCGTAATGCAGGGAATGAGTAAGCACATGCACCTTCGCCTCGTCCCAGCCCACCAGCTTGCCGTCCATCCATATCTTGCTTGTCTTTTCCAGCATCGTGATATTTTATATCATTCCAAATTTTAAATCATCAGTTATTTGCCCTGATTTTGTTACGCAGTTCCAAGATTGGTACTGTCAGATAACAGTAAGTTGAAATCTAAAAAGGTATACTGTTAAAACAGTATAGCAATCATTAAAATGAACGTATATGATTCCGATACGCCTTTGTGCCCGGAGTCAGTTTGGATGGAGGACAATAGACAATGGAAAATGGAGCCGGCATCTTTATTGCGCGTATAAAGGAAATTTTTTGGACGGGCGCTGTATTTTTAACAGCTCTCCTTTGCGGCTCGTGCGCCACAAGCGGGACACAACCGGTGGACGATGGAGTAAAAAAAGGTGATTTGATTACCACGGAATATGTTCTGATGGCGGATGGCAGGGTAATTCATGACACAAGAGAAATGAAATCTTTTGTATTCAGGGTAGGCGCGCACCAGGTCGTGCCCGGGTTCGACAAAGCCGTAATCGGGATGAGGCCTGGGCAGCAAAAGAAAGTTGTCTTGACTCCTGAGGAAGGATTTGGCCAGTATGACCCCAAAAAAGTAGTTGAACTGCCAAGCAGCGATTTGCCATCTGGCATACAGCCCGGGATGTCCATTTCCTACAGGCTGGGCCCCAGCGGAGGGAAAATACCGGTAAAGATTTTAGCGGTAAAGAAAAATACCGTGGTGCTGGATTTAAACAATCCGCTTGCGGGCAAGACCCTGTATCTCACAATCAGGCTGGATGCGATAGATAATTGAACTTGCAGCCATTTTTTAAGAATTTAAAGCGGCGCAATACTTAATTTTATATTTTGATTTTCTGCGTACCCTGCGTGCCGGCAAATATCTTTACGGCTTAAATTACATCCGCTCCGGGGCCGAGACGCCCAGAATTGATAGGCCGTCCTTAAGGACGGTGCTGATGGCTTCAACCAGTGCCAGGCGTGCGAGGGTGAGTCCGGTGTCATCGGTAACCACCTTATGACGGTTGTAATAAGGATGGAATAGCCCGGCCAGTTCCTGAAGGTAATAGGTAATCCGGTGCGGCTCATGGGCGCGCGCGGCGCCTTCAAAAACCGTGGGATATGCAAGCAGCTTTTTGGCCAGCTTCAATTCTTCAGGTTCTGAAAGCAGCCGGAGGTCCGCCTGGCCGGTGCGCGCCTCGCCCTCGGGTATCCCTTTTTCGCGCGCATGCCTGAATATGCTGTTTATCCGGGCAAATGCGTACTGAACGTAATATACTGGGTTTTCCGCCGATGCCGCCTTCGCTGTTTCCAGGTCGAAATCCAGATGGCTGTCCGGCCTGCGGGTAAGGAATATGAACTTTGTTGTGTCCGCGCCAACCTCGTCTATCACTTCCTTCAGGGTAACGAACTCGCCCGCCCGCTTGGACATCTGCACCGGTTTGCCGCCGCGCAAGAGGTTTACAATCTGCACCAGCAGCACGCGAAGCTTTTCCCTGTTGTAACCAAGCGCTTCCAGCGCGGCCTTAACGCGCGGTATGTAGCCGTGGTGGTCGGCCCCCCAGATGTCTATCAGCTCGTCATAGCCGGCGTCCACTTTCAATTTGTGATAAGCGATATCGGAGGCAAAATACGTGTACTGGCCGCCACCTTTTTTAAGCACGCGGTCTTTTTCATCGCCAAACAGGGTTGCCTTGAACCATACCGCGCCCTCGCTGTCGTAAACGAAACCCTTTGCGCGGAGGGAATTGATGGTGTCATCAACTTCGCTTTCCCCGCCTTCCCTTTTTTTATAGAGCTCTTTCTCGCTCTGCCAGATATCAAAGGCCACGCCAAAACCTTCAAGGTCTTTCTTTATGGCGGCAAGCATCATCGCACAGGACTTCTCCGTGAAGTAATTTCCCGCCTGCGCGAAATCCTGGCCTTTGTGTTTGTCCCCTTCTGCCTCTGTTATCTGGCGCGCAATGTCCATGATGTAATCGCCCCGGTAGCCATCATCCGGGAATGGATAATCTGCTTCGCAGAGCTCCTGATATCTTGCAAACACGGACTCGCCAAGCAGCGCAACCTGCCTGCCCGCGTCATTTACATAATATTCTTTTGTGACCCTGAAGCCAGCCGCGGCTAGCAGGTTTGAAAGCGCCGCGCCAACGGCCGCTCCCCTGCCATGGCCAAGGTGCAACGGGCCGGTGGGGTTTGCGCTTACAAACTCCACCTGTACGGTTTTCCCCTTGCCGATATCAGCCCTTAAAAAGGCCTGCCCTTGTGAAAGTATCCGGCCCAGTTTCTCCACAATGAAATCCCCGCTGAAGGTGACGTTTATGAAACCCGGCCCGGCGATCTCCACTTTTTCAAACGCCGCGCCGCCAGCTTCCGTGAGCTTTGCCGCTATGGCCTGGGCTATCTCCCTGGGCGGTTTTTTCAGTTGTTTGGCGAGGGACATGGCTATGGGCGTGGACAGGTCCCCCCAGGCTTCCTCTCTTGGGGCACCCACCTCTATCCGCTCCGGGGGCTCCATGCCAAGGGCCTTCAGTGCCTGGCGCAAGCTGTTTTCAACTGATGCAAACATGGTCTTTAAGTTTAAGCGCCCCGCCAGTGCAAGTCAATGCGCCGTTATGCGGCGTTATGCGGCGCCGTATGCGGTGTTGTGCGCCGGGTAAATATAAGGCCGGTCAACAGCCCTGTATTTAATTGTATGTTTCTTTACTTTTCAGCAATGTTTATGTGACAATTTAATACCTTTAAAGGGGAGGCAGATGGACCTCGCAAAGATCAGGAAAAAGCTGAGGGAGGCCAGGCAAAAGGCGGCTGAAGGGGCAGGCGGCACTGCGGAAAAGTCTTCTGAAGAAGAAGGGATTTCAGGCGCGCAGTCCGGTCAAGACGCCGTTGCCTCGGAAGCATTTCCCGGCCAAGGCCGGGAAATAAGCGCTCGCCCTGTCGAAATAAACGCTCCGGAAGAACCGGCTGCCCATGCCGGGCATGAGGACCAGGACAGCCTGCAATCCCAACCGCAGACCCAGCAGTTAGCCAACAACGCGTCCGATGATTTCGAGACGATTTCGCTGGATGAATTGGCCGCTGAAAGCCATGCCGTAAACCAGGCCGAATCAGGGGAACAAAGCTTGTCAACTGAGGACGAAACCGCGGCTGCTATAAAGGAGCAGGCGCGGCAGGATTCTTGCGGCCAGCAGGAAGGGCAACATCCGGTTGCCTCAGAACAGACGGGGCCTGCAGAGGCTAAGCAAACGGCGGGCGCTGTACAGGATGAAGCGGAACAGGAAAAAGAAAAAACCCGCCAGAAGAATATTGAGCTGCTTACCTTCAAGCTGAGTGGCGAGGATTACGCCTTCAGGATAGAAGATATAGAGGAGATTTTAAAGCCTCAGCAGGTAACCAGGGTGCCCAGGGTTGTGGCTTACATCAGCGGGGTAAGCTCGCTGAGGGGCAAGATAATACCAGTGATGGACCTCAAGACAAGACTGGGGCTTAAAGGCGAAAGTGTGTCTGGAAAATACTCCCGCGTGCTCATATTGCGCGGGCCGAAGGGTTCCATAGGCGTAAGCGTTGATATGGTGGAGGACGTGCTGAGGATACCGGCCGCGTCGGTGCAGGAGCCGCCTGCCCACCTGTCCGAGATAGAAGTGAAATATCTGGAGGGCGTGGCCCTGGTGGATGGGAATTTTATCTCGGTTATGAAGACCGGCGAGGTTTTGAGTGTCAAAGATGCGGTTTAGGGACAAGCTGGAATTCAAGATTTTCGGGGCCGGCTTTGTCATTCTGATTCTGGGCATTATCCTCATAAATCTTGTTGTGCTTTCAAAACAGCGGAAGGAAATTTATGAGATTGGCGACCAGAAACTGGTTGCCGTATCCGAGCTTATAAGGGCTAACATCGAAAGCGCAATGCTTACCGGCCAGCCCAGCGCGGCCGCCCTGGCCCTTCCCGCGTACAAGAAAATAAAATCGCTGGACTCTGTTACCGTTTACAATTGGCAGGGCAGGGAGGCATTCAATCCGCAGTCTCCTGTTACCGAGGCTGGCATCATCCAGCAGTTGAAGTGGAACGGCGGACGCCCTCTGATATTAAGGCGTGGCAGAGAGTCCGTCCTTTATGCGCCGCTTGAAAACAAGCGGGCCTGCCGCCAGTGCCATTCCGATAACCTTCCGCTGCGCGGTGTGGTGAAGGTTTCGGCCAACCTCAATGAGGAATATGCAAGCATCTCGGAATTTACATACATCATCCTTGGCGGCAGCATACTGGGGGCCATTGGCCTGGGATTCCTGTTCTGGATGATCTTGAACAGGGTTGTGATAGCCAGGGTGCAGAGGATGGAGTCCGCCGCCCGCAAGCTGGCCATCGGGGACCTCTCGTATGATGGCGGCGTGGATTCCAGGGATGAGCTGGGCTCACTCCAGAAATCGATCCGGGCCGCCCTGTCTTCGATCAGCAACGTCCTTGTAAGGGTGAAGGACCTTTCCAGGGACATCGCCCTGGCCGCCTCCAATGTGGAGAAGGATTCGGACAAGCTGTCCGGGTTCACCCAGACAGAATCGGAGGCCATAGCGGATATATCAACATCCGTTGAGCAGCTTAATGCGGCCATAACAGAGATAGCCGAGAGCGTGGACAGCCTAGTTGCCTCCATGGAAGAGACTGCCGCATCCACAGAGGAGATTGCGGCCTCCATTGAGAGCATCTCTGAGATGGCAAACATGCTCACCGGTGCTGTTGACGAGACCGGCTCCTCCATTGAAGAGCTTTCCGCCACGCTCAAGGAAGTGGCCGGAGGAGCGAACGAGCTTGCCGAGACCTCCGACAACACGATTTCCTCCATTACAGAGATAATGCAGTCCATAAAGGAAGTGGAAGAGAAGGCAAAGGAGTCCTCCAAGTTTTCTGAAAACGTTGCCATTGAGGTTTCCCAGCTTGGCGTTTCCGCCGTTGAGAAGACAAAGGAAGGGATGCAGCAGATAAAAGTCTCCGTGGATTCCACTGCTTCGGCGCTGAAGAAACTTGGCGGGAGGTCCGAGGAGATAGGCAAGATACTCACCGTTATAGATGAGATAACCGAACAGACCACCCTGCTGGCGCTGAACGCAGCAATACTGGCCGCCCAGGCTGGTGAAAAGGGGAAGGGTTTTTCGGTTGTTGCCGACGAGATAAAGGGCCTGGCCGAACGGACAGGCGTTTCAACCCAGGAGATAGCGTCTTTGATAGATGCGGTACGCGCCGAGGTGAAGACGGCCGTGGACTCCATGAAAGAAGGAATGGGGGCAGTTGACCAGGGGCTTTCATTGGTAGGCGATGCCGACCAGTCATTAAAGAAAATTCTGGACAGCTCCAAACGCTCCTCGGAGATGGTGGGCTCTATAGAGAGGACCACGTCCGAGCAGGCCAGGAGCGCAAGGCTTGTATCGGAGGCGGTTGAGGGCATGAGGGTGATGGTGGGGCGGATGGCCAGGGCCACATCCGAGCAGTCCAAAGGGGTGGCGCTTATCATCTCCGCGGCGGAGCGGATGAAGGACGCCTCAGTCCAGGTGCGGAGCACCACAGGGCAGCAGGCCGAAAGCAGCAGGCAGATTTCCCAGGCGCTTGACGTGGTGTCCGAAAAAAGCCAGCACATCGCCAAGGCGATAAACGAGCAGAAGACCGGGGCTGGCCAGATATGGGCCTCTGTTGAGAAAATAAAGGAGATACCCGCAAAATCCAGGGATCTTTCCTTCAGGATAAACAGAACGCTAAGGGGGCTTTTGCAGAAGGCGGACCTTATGAACGCGGAGATGCAGCACTTCACGCTTGCATCGGCGGACCACGGCACACTGCGGTTCGGAATTGTGCCGCTGGAGTCTCCGGCGGAGATGTACAGGAAATTCAGCCCGCTTGCCGCTTATCTCTCGGAAACGCTTGGCAGGAAAGTTGAACTGAAAGTGGCCCCGGATTTTGAATCGGCCGTGGGGGAACTGGGCAAGGGCATAACCGATTTTTCCTACCTTACGCCGTCCACTTATATCCAGGCACGCACCGCATATGGGGCCAGGGTGCTGGTAAAGGCGCTGAGGGGCGGTAAGCCCTTTCACCATTCGGTTATAGTGGCTAAGGCAAACGGCACGGTAAAATCCCTGAAGGATTTAAGGGGCAGGTCGTTTGCTTTTGGAGATATTAATTCAACCTCCAGCCATTTAATGCCCAGGGCAGTGCTGCAGGAAGAGGGCATAGAGCTGAAGGACCTTTCCTATTACAATTTCCTTGGCCACCATCATGACGTGGCGCATGCCGTCCTTAAGGGTGATTTTGATGCGGGCGGGATAATGGAGTCCATAGCGCAGAAATTCAGGGGCGAGGGGCTTGCCTTTATAAAGGTTTCGCCGGATATACCCGAATTCAATATAACCGTAAGGGAAGGTATTGAGCCTGAAGTGGAGGCCGGCTTGAGAAAAGCTCTTCTTGCCCTTAGCTTCCATAATCCCAGGCAAAAGGCCATAATCGAATCGATAGATGCCTCGTATACGGGTTTCATGGAGGCTGAGGACGGCGACTATAGCCAGATAATGGAGCTGATGAAAAAAATGGGGATCACCGGCTAGGAGATTTGTTTCAATATGGAAAGACCTGATGCTGATATGATGTACGGGTTTTCGTTCAAGAAGAAAATTTCGAGGAATTTCATCCTTATCCTGCTGGCCACGCTGGTGGTCTGCCAGGGGGCCCTTTGGGTATGGGTGCTGCATATGCAGAAGACCAGCCATGGCAGGGACCTTGAAAGCAGGGTGAGGGGAGTTTCGCTTCTTCTGTCTGGGGTGGCGTCGCAGGCCTTTACAGCTTCGGATTTCGGAGACATAGACCATGCGTTCCAGTCTCTTCCGGACAGTGATAAAAACATAATCTCGGTAAGGGCGCTTGATGCAAATGGCACTACAATCAGCCAGCGGCAGCTCAGGGGCGAACCGGAAAATCAGGGCAAAGGAGGGTTTTTCTTTCTCCCCGCTACCGGTACATTGTCCACGCCGGTTATTTCTGCCTCAGGGGGCAGGGAAGGCAGCATAGAAGTACATTACTCCGCAGCGGACGCCAACAGCCAGATAAGGAGGGCGCTGCTTATATTCCCGCTGGCCCAGATGTCCGTGCTGGTTCTTATAGCTTTTATAGCATTTTATTTCTTCCAGAGGAAGATTGGCTACCCGATAAACGGCATAAACCAGAAGCTGGGCGCCCTGGCAAAGGGCGACCTGACTGTGGAGATAGAGGCCGGGGGGGCCGACGAGATGGGCTCAATCACCGAGGGATTGCGGCACTTGAAGGAAAACCTTGGCATAACAATCGCCCAGCTCAGCCAGTCCTCTTCCGACGTTGGTATGGCCATCCGGCAGATAAGCAAGGTGTTTTCAAGCGTTAACACAGGCGTGCAGGAGCAGGGCAGCGCCGTTTCGGACATATTCATGGCCCTGCAGAAGGCGGGCGAGTTCCAGGACAGTGTAAAAAGCGGGACGGAGGAACTGCTTGAATTCTCCTCTGAAAACGTTACCTCGCTTCTGGAGGTAAGGGCCACCGCCGATGAGATTGCGGCAAGCACTGGAAAACTATTCCAGGCCGTTGATGACTCCTATGCCGCGGTGGAGGAGCTTACCGCCGCCGCAGGCAAGATATCTGAAAATGCCCAGAACGCCCTTTCCTCAATCGAGCAGACCTCGGCCTCCGTGGAAGAGGTGGGGTCCTCCGTGAAAGAGATAGAAAAAGGCGCGGCCGAGTCCAGCAAGCTTGCCGACCAGGTCAGGAAGGCCGCGGCCGAAGAAGGCGTGATCGTGGTGGCCGAGGCCATAGAAAAGATGGAGCAGATAGCCGAAAAAATTAAATTCTCTTCGGATATAGTTTCCAGGCTGGGTACGCGCAGCAAGGACATAGGGGGCATACTCTCCATCATCCGGAACGTAACGGAGCAGACCAATCTCCTGAGCCTGAATGCGGCCATCCTTGCGGCCCAGGCCGGCGAATACGGCAAAGGGTTCTCGGTAGTTGCCGACGAAATACACGCCCTTAGCGAACGGACCGCGGCATCTACCAAGGAGATAGAAGGTATAGTCAAGACCATCAGCAAGGAGATAAGCCAGACCGTGGACTCCATCGGGCAGATGCTTTTATTGCTGGAATCCGGCATGGAGATATTCTATAAGGCCGGCACCTCTACGGCAGGCATAGTTACGGCCGCGCAGGACTCGGCCAAGATGGCCCATACAATCCAGCGGGCAACTGAAGAGCAGGGCAGGGCCCTACAACAGATTACCTTGGCTGTTGAGCACATCAGGGACATGGTTTTCGAAATGGCAAGGGCCACAGGTGAACAGTCCAAAGGCACGGGTTTCCTTCTGGACAAGATGAGCGAGGTAAGGGAGATAGCAGAGGCTACCAAGATGGGCACTTACGGACAGGCCCAGGGGACAAAGCATATTTCGGAAAACCTTGAAACCGCCAACGAGCGGATATCGGGAATGAAGAAGATAATAGACAAGCAGCAGCAGTCCAGCAAGGAGGTGGTCTCCTCGGTGGAGCAGATACAGGTAATAGGCCTCAGGACCCTCAGGGACACGGAAGAGATAAGTTATTCGCTTACAACACTCCAGGCGGAGGTGGAAGCCCTGTCGCGCGAGGTGCAGAAATTCAGGTTAAATGGAAAAGTTCATAATATTCAGGCTAAGTGACGAACTGTTCGGGGTAGGCATCGGCAGGGTTGTGGAAATACTTAACCTGCCTCAGGCCAACCATTTGCCCGAGACCCCGGAGTACATAGTCGGCGTGATAAACGTCAGGGGAGAACTGGTGCCGCTGGTGGACCTAAGGAAAAGGTTCGGGCTGGGCTCCATGCCAAAAAAAGAAAGAGTAGTAATAGTGCGATGCCCTGAAAAGACCGGCCTTGTAGTGGACGAGGTAATGGAGATCAAAGGTTTTGTCCCCGGCGATCTTTCCTCGCCTCCCGAAATATTCCGCGGGATCAGGACTGAGTATTTGAAAGGGCTTGCCAAACTGGACCAGGACAGGATTGCCATTCTCCTTAACATGGAGAGGGTCATATCTTCCGAGGAGCAGATAAATCTGTCTGCCCTCAGGAAATGACTACTTCCGCTTCCTCATTAACCGGCTGGCATTTCAGCCCGGCGCGGCAGATCAGATAACATGATGGAAGACATCCGGAAAAACATGGAAAGCGCTGACATAGAGACCAGGATTGCGGCCGTCCAGGGCCTCCGGCAGGCAGATTGCGAAGGCGGGCGGCTGGGGGGTTGCGTGGAGTTGCTTGTCCAGGCAATGCTGGACCCAAGCTGGAGGGTACGCAAAAGCGCGCAGGAAATACTTATGGCCAGGTTCGCACCTGAAGCATATGTGCCAAGCCTGATAAAACTGCTTTACCTGGAGGACAATGCCGGGGCCAGGAACGCGGCAATCGAAACACTGCTTGCGCTGAATAAAAAGGCGGTCCCCTGGCTGGTTGAGGCGTTTGATTCCGATAATGCAGACGTAAGGAAATTTGTTATAGACATACTGGGCGAGTTCCGCGATTCCCGGAGCTTGCCGGTCTTTTTGAAGGCCCTGCGGGACGAAAACGAGAACGTGAAGGCATCGGCTGTCGAGCACCTGGGCAGGGTTGGGGAGCCCTCCGTCATCGATGCCCTCATAGGCATACTTGAAAACGAGGACATTTGGATGGCCTATCCCGCCGCGGACGCCCTTGGCAGGATCGGGGATGCCAGAGCCGTGCCGGCCCTGATAAAAGCGCTTGGCAGAAAGCCCCTGCGCGGGCCTGCGCTAAAGGCGCTGGGCGCTACCGGAGGCGCGGGTGCAGCAGGGCTGATAGCGCCTTATCTTGCGGACCAGTCCAAAGCGGTGCAGCAGGCGGCCCTTCTTGCGCTTTACAGGCTTTGCAAAAAAGGCGGTTTTGAAGGAGAGATAGCCACCGGGATAAAAAACAGCCTTGGCGGCCACGCCGTTTCTTTTCTGGAGGGATTCGTCCTTGGTGAGGACGCCGAGGCAAAGACAGCGGCCATTTTATTTTTGGGCTTATTAAAAGACCCGACTGCCATCCAGGGCCTTCTGGAAGCGGGCGCACGCGAGGAGTTTGCGGAGTCCGCCGCCCAGGCCCTGATCTTGATTCTTGAAAAAGAACCTTTGGCTATCTTCCCATGGTTTGAGCACAAGGACCATCTGGTGCGCAGGGGGGCTGTTGCAGTGGCGGCGCGCATTTCAAACCCCGCCTGTTATGATTATTTTTTAAACCTGCTTTCGGATGAGGACGGCCATATCAGGTCCATAGCGGCGCTGGGGCTCTCCGGCTGCGGCAGACCTGAAGCTGTTGATCATATAATGCGGCTTTTTGAGGACCCCTACGAGGATGTTCAGGAAGAGGCCGTGGCAGCCCTGGCCAGGCTCAGGCAGTTCCTGGATGAAAATAGATTGCGCAAGGGGCTTGAAAGCAGGGAGATGCCGGTCAGGAAAAATATGATAACGCTGATCGGCAAACTCAGATTGGACCATCTTGTCCAGGATATGGGTTTCGCGCTTAAAGACGAGATGCCCCCCGTCAGGAAGGCGGCGGTGGCGGCCCTTGCCGGAACCGGCACTCCGCAGTGCGTAAAACACCTTATATCGGCCCTGTCCGATGAGGATCCGGATATAAGGGCTTCCGCAGCGCTGTCTCTTGGTTCGCTTGGCGGCCCCGAAGCCGTGGACAGGTTGTGCATGCTTCTGGAGGACCATGTGGACATGGTGCGGGCGGCTGCGGCAAACGCGCTTGGGGTTCTGGGCGACAAGTCGGCTGCACAGTGTCTTGTGCGCCTGCTGCCGGATAAAAACGGATTTGTTGTTGCCATGGCGGTAAAATCCCTCGGCATGATAGGCGGGGATGAAGCGCGCAGGGCGATTACGCGCATGCTCTCCTACGAAGATGCCGAGATAAGGAGGGCAGCCATAAAGGCGTTGGCGGACATGGGGGCTGTGGGTGGCGCCTTCCGCGATCTGCTTTCAGGGTTCCTGAAGGACGCTGACTGGGCCACCAGGATGGCCGCCGTGGAGGCCGCCGCAATGGATCCTGAAGCCAGGGCGCAGCTGGAACCCATGCTTGATTCCGAAGAGGACCCCGTTGTGCTGAAGGCTGTAAGAAAGGCGCTTGGTCTTAAGGATGCCTGAAAAGGAAATCAAGCTCCCCGAACACGAATTCCGGCTGCTGAGCGATCTCATTCGGAACTATTGCGGGATAAGTTTTGATGAGTCCTCCAAATTCCTGCTGGAAAAAAGGCTGGCCAGGAGGCTGGAGCAGCGGCATCTGGATAATTTCCGGGACTATTACAGGCTCCTCCTTTATGACAGGGACAGGGCCGAAGAGCTTACCGCCGTGCTGGACCTGATCACCGTGAATGAAACGTATTTTTTCAGGGAGCAGTCCCAGCTCCAGGCGTTTTCCGAAGAGATAATACCTGAGGTGCTGGCGTCCGGACCATCCGGCAGGAAATTCAGGATATGGTCTGCCGGGTGTTCCTCCGGCGAGGAGCCTTACACCCTGGCCATGCTGCTTCTGGAAAAAGGGATTCCTGCCAATGGGCTTGAGGTTGAAATAATAGCAAGCGATATAAACCAGAGGGTGCTGGCGGCCGCCAGGCGCGGGGTTTACAGGAAAAATTCCTTCAGGACCACACAGGAGTATTACATAAAAAAATACTTCGAGCGCGAGGACGAGAACACGCTGCGGATAAAAGACGAGGTGAAGCGCAACGTGACGTTCAGCTGCATCAACCTGCTTGACTCCGGAAAGACAGGGCTGGTTGGAAAGGTGGACGTCATATTTTGCAGGAACGTGCTCATCTATTTTAGCCAGGACGCAAGGAAGGCGGTGGTGGGGGGATTTTTTGAAAGGCTCTCGGATAAGGGCTTTCTGCTGCTTGGCCATGCGGAGTCCTTGATGAGCATAACATCCTCATTCAGCCTCAGGCATTTAAAACATGATATGGTATACCAGAAACCGCATAAGTCCGCCACCGGCTACGAGGCCGGGGCAATGCCGGGCTTTTTAAGAGAAAGGACAAAATGAGGCCGCTAAAAGCCCTGGTAGTTGACGATTCCGCGTTCAGCAGGCAGACGATCAAAACCATGCTGGAGAATTGCCCCGGTGTGGAAGTGCTGGACATTGCCACCAACGGCATAGATGCGATAGCCAAGACCCTCCGGCTGAAGCCGGACCTTATTACCCTGGATCTTGAAATGCCCGAAATGGACGGGTTCAGCTTTTTAAGGTGGATCATGATACAGAAGCCCACCCCTGTTATCGTGGTGAGCGCACAATCGGATTCCAGGACGGTATTTGAGGCGCTGGAGCTTGGGGCGGCGGACTTCATAGGCAAGCCGTCCAAAAAAGCCTCGGCTGAACTTAAGAACATAGAAAAGAGCCTCATTGAAAAGGTAAATGCGATCAGGGGGCTTAACATCGAGGTGCTTTCCAGGAACCTGCGGCTGCTTGCGCCCGCGCCTGAACCCCAGGCGGAGGCCATTCCCAGGGGCCCTGTTGACATAGCCGCGATAGGGTCCTCCACGGGCGGGCCGGCCGCCCTCCAGATAATCCTTACAAAGCTGCCGGACAACTTCCCCTCGGCCCTGGTGATAAGCCAGCATATGCCCAGGGGGTTTACCGGGCCGCTTGCCGAGAGGCTGGACAAGCTTGCCAAAATAGGAATAAGCGAGGCGCGCGATGGGGAAGAGGTTGAGCCGGCGAGGGCCTATATCTGCCCCGGAGGGGCGCATATGACATTTAAAAAGAGGGGCACATCTGTAAGGATATCCCTGAAGCAGGCGGCCCCGGAAGACAGGTACGTGCCGTCCGTGGATATAATGATGAAGTCCGTTGCCGAGGTATACGGTGAAAGGTCCCTTGGGGTATTGCTGACCGGCATGGGCAATGACGGCAAGGAAGGCATGCTGGAAATAAAACACAGGGGCGGATATACTATAGCGGAATCGCAGGAGACCGCAATAGTGTTTGGCATGCCCAGGGAAGCGATAAAGGCAGGGGCCGCCGCAAAGGTTCTGCCACTGACCGAGGTTTCCGGGGAACTGATCCGGGTTACTAAATACGGAGCTTGATTCAAGTGGAAGAAATCGACAGAAAAGTGGAGGAATTCCTCCAGGTATTCAAAAAAGGCGAGGAGTTCACAAAGAACCTGCTGGCGGAGAACGAGCGGCTCCGGTTCCGTGTGGCCGAGCTTGAAGAGGCTTTTTCAAGGAGCGGCGATTCGGCCGCGGCGCAGATATTCCAGGAGAGGATAAAGGTTTACGAAGACGAGCTCAAGTCGCTGAGGGAGCGTTTTGCGCAGGTAGAGGAAGAGAACAAGGATTTCGCAACAAGATATGTAGAGGTGGAGCAGGAGAACAATAACCTTGCAAACCTGTACGTTGCCAGCTACCAGCTGCACTCCACACTGGATTTCGGCGAAGTCCTGAGGATAGTGCTGGAGATAATAATAAACCTTGTAGGGGCAGAGCGCTTCGGGATATACCTTCTGGAAGAAAAAACAAACGAGCTGGAGCCGGTTGCGGCCGAGGGGATGTCCGTAGAGGGCCTGCCCCGCGTTATGCTGGACGAAGGCCTTGTGGGCAGGACCTGCAAGAGCGGGGAGAGCTTTTTCAGGGAGGATATTTCTTCTCCAGGCTCGCCGGCGGAGCCGATAGCCTGCATACCGCTCAAGATAAAAGAGCATGTGCTAGGCGCAATAGTCATCTATTCATTGCTAAGACAGAAAGAAAAGTTCTCCCATGTGGATTACGAGCTTTTCAACCTGCTGGCAGGCCATGCGGCAACGGCCATATTCGCATCCAGGCTCTATACGCAGTCTGAGAGAAAACTGACCACAATACAGGGCTTTCTCGATCTGCTGAAAGAGAAGCCCAGGAAATAGCAAGGAGTTAAATGCACTGTGCCTAACATACTGGTGGTCGAGGATTCACCTACAATGAGGCAGCTTATAACATTCGCCATGAAAAGGGTGCCTGCTTGCAGGGTGTTTGAGGCAACAGACGGAGTGGACGCGCTCAAAAAGCTGTCCTCCGAAAAGATGGACCTTATTCTTGCCGACATAAACATGCCGGTGATGGACGGGATAAAGCTTGTCAGCCTTGTCCGCGGAAACCCGGCCTTCAAGGATGTTCCCATCATAATGATAACCACGGAGGGCGCCGAGGAGGACAAGAAACGGGCGCTTTCCATCGGGGCCAACGCATACCTTACAAAGCCCATCCAGACCCAGCAACTGGTGAAGCTGGTTGGAGAATTCTTAAAGTAAGCGGTATCCGCTCCCGCAGCGTTCCTTTTTTCTTTTGTAAGTTCCAGCCATTTCGGGGTTTTGCTTGAAATTCAGTATGTTGCCGCCAGAATTTTGTTCCATTTGTTCCAGCGGTCCATTTCGGCGTAATGCCGTTGAAAACCGGTATCCAGCGGCTTTGCTACCACCACCTTTTTTTATATGTTCAGTCTTTTTTGAGATTTTCATTTAATTCCGGCTGCTTAAGCCAGGTTTTTTGTTCAGTCTGTTCATTCCGGCCCCTTTCCAGTTGTTGCGAGCGCAGCGCGGCAATCTCAAGCCTCCCCGCGCTTGATCCGGTGCCAGTACCCTTGCATGTTATTCCGGCTTCCACCCCAAAAAGCTACAGCTTTTCGGGGGTCCCCGGTTTGCCCGGAATCCCTCCAGCAGTTTTCAAAGAACACCGCCCCAAAAGGGCCTAACCGCCCTATTAATAACACGGGAGACCATGACATTGTCCATATTACATAGGTCATGAAGTCCATGTCATGTTTTTTGGGGGGATGGAGTGTTGAGAATACCTGATATCCGATGTCGCTTGCGACTTCAGCTATTTTCTTTATCATGGAGAAACATGGCGTCTTTCTTGAAATTGCTCCAGTCAACAGTCCAGGATACCACACGAACTTAGGAGAACTTTCGATAGCATGCTTCTCCCTCAAGTCCGCGCCATTTAGGAAACATGCTTATGTGGATTAACAAAAGAATATGGGAGTA